>JACFMS010000016.1:0-12584 GCA_019455285.1 Sphingomonadales bacterium | reverse complement strand
CGCTCCATTCTGCTCGATTCCGATATTTATGGCAGCATTCCGCAAAACAGCGGTCTTTACCGGCCTATCAAGATCATTGCGCCCAAAGGCTGTCTGGCCAACCCTGTATTTCCGGCGCCCACCATGGCTCGGGTGGGGCCGGGAAATATTGTTTCCGACACCGTGATGAAGGCGCTGGCGTCGGCGGTGCCTAAGCAGGTAAGCGCCGGCATCGGGAACCTGAAAGCTATTGCCTTTACCGGGTTGAAAGGGGAAAAACATTGGGTCCATATCGAAATTTTTGAAGGCAGTTATGGCGGCCGTCATGGCATGGACGGTATGGACGCAGTGGATACGCTTTACGCGAATACGCGCAATAATCCCATCGAGGACATTGAATCACACGTGCCCTTGCGGGTGCTTAAATACGAACTGCGGGAAGATGCCTGCGGTGCCGGGCAGTGGCGCGGCGGTATTGGCACGATCAAGGAAGTGGAATATCTGACCGATGGCGGCGCATCCGTGGAAGGTGAAGGTCACAGCTTCGCGCCTTGGGGCTTCAACAGCGGACAGGACGGGTACACAGCCGCGCTCATTCAGAAAACCCGCGACGGTGTGACAATGAACCTGCCGTCCAAGGTGCCGTTCCGGCCGGCTCGGGCGGGCGACCGCTTTATCGCCATCGGAGCTTCCGGCGGCGGCTACGGTGATGCCAAAGAGCGATCGCCGGAAGCGGTTTTAAGTGATGTGCTCGATGGCTACATCAGCCGTCAGGAAGCGGCGGACAGTTATGGTGTGGTCATAACCACGAACATGGAGATTGATGCTGCTGCCACTGCGCATAAACGGTCAACTAAATAGTCGTCCGGCAACGCGTAGAAAAGCTCATATATAGCCCGTATGAATCAAAAGTGGCTGGAAACAGCGTAGTATCTAGATTGAGGAAGCAGCAGATATGATGAAAGGATAGCCCCGTTTCTTAGACAACGGGAGAGAAAGAATTTTTTGGTGGGTGTTTCGTGAGCATTTCTAGCGGAAAGGCAACCACGGAGTGTTTGGTATACTATTGGCGAGGCTGCGCCCAAATTGGATTGTGTTGGCGCAAATTGGAAAGTGGCTCCCCGGGCCGGACTCGAACCAGCGACCGATCGGTTAACAGCCGATTGCTCTACCAACTGAGCTACCGGGGAACGATGGGAGGGGTCTTGCCTGGCGGACCACCCCCTGTAAATTCAGCGGGCTCGTTATAGCACACAATTTTACCCTGCCAAGGGCTGTCATGGCGAGCCTGGAGGCGCCGCCCGGAATCGAACCGGGGTACGCGGATTTGCAGTCCGCTGCGTAGCCACTCCGCCACGGCGCCGTTGGGGGCTGGATATAACATCGGCCACCCCGCCGCGCAATGGAGGATTGCCCGCCTTCGGCCGTATCCGGCGTTGTCAAGTGCCGGCGGCACCGGTATAAACGCCACGAAAGCCCCGGCCACCTTAACCCTTGATGGATATAGAAGCCGATGTCTGATTTTGCCGTCGCCCGCGACTTGATGATCGAAGGGCAGGTCAAGCCCAATCGCGCCACCGACCCCCGCCTGTTGGCGGCTTTGCGCGCCATCCCCCGCGAGGCGTTCGTGCCCGCCAGCCTCAAGGCCGTGGCCTATGTCGATGAGGATATCAAAATCGCTCCCGGCCGCCATCTCATGGAGCCGCGCGTGCTCAGCCGCCTGATCCAGGCCTTGGAGGTTGGAGCGGACGATCTCACGCTCGATATCGGCGGCGGCAGCGGCTATTCGGCCGCCGTATTATCGAAGCTGGCCGGCGCGGTGGTGGCCGTGGAAGAGGATGCCGGCTTGGCGGCGCAGGCGGAACAGCTCCTCGCCGGTCAAGGTTGCGACAATGCCGTGGTGGTATGCGGGCCGCTCGCCCAAGGCTGCCCTTCCCAGGGTCCCTATGACGCCATCTTCATCAACGGCGCGGTGGAGGAGGCGCCGGAGGCGCTCCTGCAGCAGCTGAAGGAAGGCGGCCGCTTGGCGGCGGTGGTGATGGCAAACGGCGTCGGCAAGGCGATGCTTTATTTAAAGAGCCATGGCGTCGTCGGCCGGCGGGAGCTGTTTGACGCCTCCGTTCCGCCGCTACCGGGCTTTGCGCTGCCGAAGAAGTTTGTGTTCTAGGGCAATTTGCGCGCAGGCCCGCGGCCAAATCGGGCGTACCAGAGCCTGCCCACAACCTGCGATGTGTCAGACGAGGAGAAACGCCATGCCCACCCGCAAAGCTATGACTGTCGGCATGATGACAGCCCTGGCGCTTGTGCTTCACCTTTCCCCGGCCGAGGCGGAAACCTTAAGCGAGGCCTTGGCGGCGGCCTACGCCAATAACCCGGCGCTGGAGGCGGCGCGGGCCGGCCAGCGGGCCACCGACGAAGGGGTGTCCCAGGCCAAGGGCGGCTACCGGCCCTCCATCGAGGCGACGGGCTCGATCGCCCGCACCAATACCGAGCAGACGACCTCGTTTGGCGGTTTTCCGGGCAGCCAGGACACTACCTTGACCTCGAAGAATGCCAGCGTCGCCCTGGTACAGCCCGTGTTTCGCGGCTTTAAGACCTATAATTCCGTGCGTCGCGCCAAGGAACAGGTCTATGCCGGGCGCGAGAGCCTGCGCCAGACCGAGCAGCAGGTGCTGCTCGACGCCGTGACCGCCTATATGAACGTCAAGCGCGACGAATCGGTGGTGGAGCTGAGGCGCAACAACGTCCAGGTGCTGACCCGCCAGCTGGAGGCCACCCAGGACCGCTTCCGAGTGGGTGAGATCACCCGCACCGACGTCGCCCAGTCCGAAGCCCGGCTGTCGCGGGCCAACGCCGACCGCATTCTCGCCGAAGCGGCGTTGACGGCAAGCCGGTCCGCCTACCAGCGCATCGTCGGCGCCATGCCCGGCACCCTGGCCGATCCCGGCCCGTTGCCGTCGCTGCCGGAATCCGAGGCGGCGGCGCTGGAGGCGGCGCTGGCGGAAAACCCGCAACTATTGGCAGCCCAGCATGCGGCCAAGGCGGCGGACCATGAGGTCAGCGTGGCGACCGGCGACTTCCTGCCGGAGGTGAATGTGCGCGCCCAATACCAGCGCGGCTGGGATACGTCGCCCTTTATTTCCGATCTGACGCAAAAGCAGGTGATGGCCGAGCTTACTTTTCCGATCTATCAGGCCGGTGTCGCCTCGTCGGTGGCGCGGCAGGCCCGGCAGGTGCGGAGCCAGCGCCGGCTGGAGGAGATCGACGCCGAACGGCGGGTCAGCGAGGCGACGCGCAATGCCTGGGAATCCTTGCGCGAGGCGCGCTCGCGCATCGCCGCCACCGAGGAACAGGTTCGGGCCAATAAAATCGCCCTGGAAGGGGTGCGTCAGGAGGCCGAGGTGGGCGCCCGCACTACCCTTGATGTCTTGGACGCCGAACAGGAATACCTCGATTCTCAGGTCTCGCTGGTCAGCGCCAAACGGGATGAGGTGGTGGCCGGCTATGGTCTTCTGGGCGCCATCGGCCGGCTGTCCGCCGGCGGTCTTGGTCTGCCGGTGGAGGTCTACGATCCGGCAAAGAACTATGACCAGGTCAGCGATCAGATCTACGGCTGGACCATCGAGGACGAATAGATTGCGCTGCCGGGGGAAACCGCAAGGGCGGGGAGCGACAGGTTTTTTTTACTAAATCTCGGCAGAATTACCTGCTAATCTTGCCGCCGCAGGCCACGGGCTTTCGGCAGGCAAAGGCTTGCAGGCACTGACGTCAATAACAAAACGAGAACTTTGTAGCTGGTCATGAACGGCAAAAAGGAACATGAAGAACCGACCATGGAGGAAATCTTGGCCTCCATCCGGCGGATCATTTCCGAGGAAGGGGAGGAGCGCAAGCCAGAAGCTCCTGCCGCAGCCAAGTCCGCGCCGGCGCAGGAAGACGTGCTTGAACTGACCGATGTCATCGAGGAGCCAGCGCCCGCCGCTGCCGTCAAAGAGGTCGATGAGCCGGTCGAGCTTGCCGATGATATCGAGGAAGTGGCCCATGCCTTTGCCGTCCATGAAGAGGTCGAGGCGACCATCGCGCCCAGCGCGCCCGAGCCCGAGCTTTCCATGGAGGAGGTTCCCATGCCCGCCGCGCCCTTAGAGGCTGAGGCTGAGGCGGCGGACGCGTTTGAAGATGAATTCGACACCGAAGAGGTGGATGATGCGGTGCTTGCCGATATCGTCGACCCGGCGGAGGAGGTAGACGCCATCATGTCGCCAGAGGAAGGTCAAAAGGTCAGCGCCAGCTTTGATAAACTGTCCGAGCTGCTGGTGGCCGGGTACGAAGGCTACGATAAGACCCTGGAGGGCATGGTGCGCGAAATGCTGCGGCCCATGTTGAAAACCTGGCTTGATGAAAACCTGCCGGCGGTGGTGGAGCGGGTGGTGGCCCGCGAAGTCGCCCGCCTTTCCCGCGTCAAGAGACCCTGAAGCTCATCAGAATCATCCATGGTCACCCCCGCGCAAGCGGGGGTCCATTTTTCTTAATTACTGGATTCCCGCTTGCGCGGGAATGATGAATAGGGGAAGAAACAGGTTTCTGGTTAAACGGAAGATGTGCACCAAGACCCATGCTCGATAAAACCTACGACCCGCGCGCCATCGAGGCGAAGTGGTATCAACATTGGGAGGAAACCGGGGCTTTCGATTGCGGCCGCCGGCTGGACGCCGAACCCTATTGCATCGTGCTGCCGCCGCCCAACGTCACCGGCAGCCTGCATATCGGCCACGCCCTTGACCACACTATTCAGGACATCCTGATCCGCTTTGAACGCCTGCGCGGCAAGGACGTGCTGTGGCAGCCCGGCACCGATCACGCCGGCATCGCCACCCAGATGGTGGTGGAGCGTCAGTTGGACGCCGAGGGCATAAGCCGCCGCGATCTGGGCCGCGCGGCGTTCGTGGAGCGGGTGTGGAAGTGGAAGGCTGAATCCGGTGGAACCATCACCCGTCAGATGCGGCGCTTAGGAGCCTCCTGCGACTGGCGGCGCGAACGCTTCACCATGGACGACGGATTTTCCGCCGCCGTTCTGAAAGTTTTTGTCGAGCTTCACCGCAAGGGCCTCATCTATCGCGACAAGCGGTTGGTCAATTGGGATCCGAAACTAAAGACCGCGATTTCCGATCTGGAGGTGGAGCAACGCGAAGTCGATGGCCACTTCTGGCATTTTAAGTATCCGGTAGATGGCGAGCCGGGGCGCTACATCGTGGTCGCCACCACCCGGCCGGAAACCATGCTGGGCGATACCGCGGTCGCCGTGCATCCCAGCGATGAACGCTATCAGGATTTGATCGGCAAATATGTCCTGTTACCGCTCACGGGACGGCGCATTCCCATCGTGGCGGATGAGCACGCCGACCCGGAACAAGGCTCGGGCGCGGTCAAGATCACCCCGGCCCACGACTTCAACGACTTCGAAGTGGGCAAGCGCCATAACTTGGCCCAGATCAATATTTTCGATGATGAGGCGCGCGTGAACGACAACGCGCCCGTCGCCTATCGCGGCCTGGATCGCTACGACGCGCGCAAAAAAGTCGTTGCTGATCTGGAAGCCTTGAGGCTAGTGGATAAGATCGAGCCGCGCCTGCACACCGTGCCTTATGGCGACCGCTCCGGCGTGGTGATCGAGCCCTGGCTCACCGATCAATGGTACGTGGACGCCAAGACGTTGGCGCAAGAAGCCATCGCCGCGGTGGAAGATGGCGACACGGCCTTCGTGCCGAAAACCTGGGAGAAAACCTTCTTCGAATGGATGCGCAACATCCAGCCGTGGTGCGTGTCGCGGCAATTGTGGTGGGGCCACCAGATTCCGGCGTGGTACGCGCCCAATAACACGGTCTTTGTCGCCGAGACGGAAGACGAAGCCTATGCGCAAGCGCGCGCCAAATTAGGCGGCGATATAAAACTTTCCCGCGACGAGGACGTGCTCGATACCTGGTTTTCCTCGGCGCTGTGGCCGTTCGGCACGCTGGGCTGGCCGGAGGCGACGGCTGAACTGGCGCGTTATTATCCGACCAACGTTCTCGTCACCTCGTTCGACATCATCTTTTTCTGGGTGGCGCGGATGATGATGGACGGCCTGCATTTCATGAAAGATGTGCCGTTCAAGACCGTCTACATTCATGCTTTGGTGCGCGACGAGCACGGCCAGAAAATGTCGAAGTCCAAGGGCAACATCATTGACCCCTTGGAGTTTGCCGACAAGTACGGCGCTGATGCGCTGCGCTTCACCTTGGCCGCCCTGGAAACCCAGGGCCGCGATATGAAGCTCGCCGAAAAGCGCGTTGAGGGCTACCGCAACTTCGCCACCAAGCTGTGGAACGCCGCGCGCTTTTGCGAAATGAATGGCGCGACGGATGCCAGCGGTTTTGATCCATCGAAGGCCAAACTTACCGTCAACCGCTGGATTATATCCGAAGTCGCCCGTACCGCGTCACAGGTGACGCAGGCGCTGGAAGCGTTCCGCTTTTCCGATGCGTCGCTGGCCATTTATGACTTCATCTGGGGTACTTATTGCGACTGGTACGTGGAGCTGATCAAGCCGCTGCTGATGGGCGCGGACGCGGCGGCGAAAGCGGAAACCCAACAAACCGCCGCTTGGGCGATGGACCGCATGCTGACGCTGCTCCATCCCTTCATGCCGTTCGTCACCGAGGAACTATGGCATGCGCTCGGCGCGAAACGCGACAATGATTTGATTTTGTCATCCTGGCCCACGGGGTATGACACGCTCATCGACAACGACGCCTGCGCCGAACTGCAATGGCTGATCAAGCTCATTACTGAAATTCGCTCGGTGCGCGCCGAAATGAACGTGCCGCCGGCGGCGAAAGCGAAACTGTTGGTGCAGGGCGCGTCGGCGCTAACGCGGCAACGACTGCTGACTCATGATGATGTCTTAAAGCGCCTGGCGCGATTGGAATCTATCGCGGCGGCGGATGCCGCGCCCAAAGGTGCGGTCCAGTTGGTGGTCGATGAAGCGAGCTTCTTCCTGCCCCTGGCCGATATCATCGACATCGCTCAGGAACAGGCGCGGTTACAAAAGACCATCGAGAAACTGCACGCCGAGATTAAAGCCATCGACGGGCGGTTGAACAACCCCAACTTCACCGCCAAGGCGCCGGAAGCGGTGGTTTTAGAAAATCGCGCCAAACGGGACGAAGCCGCCGAGGCCGCCGCCAAGCTTACGGTTGCCTTAAAACGCCTGGAAGCGGTGGGGTAGGGATGGGGTTGCGGGTCCGCTAACGCTTGACCCACACTACACACAAATATGTAGTGTGGGTTGAGCAAAGCGAACCCACGTTATTAATGAGATTGGCGCCAGAAAGAACCGAGCCATGACCGAGGAGCATCACCCCCACCATCGCCAGCGGCGGGTCTATAGATATTATGATCTGGTGATGGCCGGGTTCGTCGCCGTGCTTCTGTGCTCCAATCTCATCGGTCCGGCCAAGGTGGCAAGCTTCCTGGGCCTGACCTTCGGCGCGGGCGTGCTGTTCTTCCCCATCTCCTATGTCTTCGGCGATGTGCTGACTGAGGTCTACGGCTATGCCCGCTCGCGCCGGGTGATCTGGGCAGGCTTCGCCGCCTTGGGCTTTGCCTCGTTCATGGCTTTCGTGGTGGTGCAGTTGCCGCCGGCCCAGGGCTGGTTCGGTCAGGAGGCGTATGCAACCGTATTCGGCCAGACGCCGCGCATTGTGGCGGCGTCGCTTATTGCGTTTTTCATCGGCGAGATCGCCAACGCTTTTGTGCTCGCCAAGATGAAGATCATGACTCAGGGCAAATATCTGTGGACCCGCACCATCGGCTCCACCATCGTCGGCCAGGCGGTGGACAGCGCCATCTTTTATCCCGTCGCCTTCTGGGGGGTGTGGCCCGACTATCTGGTGCTCACCGTCATGAGCTCCAACTTCCTCCTCAAGGTCGGCTGGGAGGCGGCTTTGACTCCGGTGACCTATCGCGTGGTCGGCTGGTTGAAGCGGGTCGAGCATGAGGATTACTATGACACCGACACCAACTTCACGCCGTTCAGCGTGAAAACCTGAAGGGTAGGAGGCCAGCGCCCATGCCGGATGTCGGGTTTACCCATGTGGCGCTGTTTTGCCGGAACGCCGAATTGACAGCGGCGTTTTACGCCAAATACGCCAACATGTCGGTCATCCACCGCCGCATCGACCACGAAGACGGCCATACCGTCATCTGGCTGTCCGACGGCACCCGGCCATTTGTCATCGTCTTCATCGAAGGCGATCGGGTGGAGCCGGTGCTCGGCCCGTTCGCACACTTGGGCGTGGGCTGCCCAAGCCGCGCCGAGGTGGACCGCCTGTGCGATCTGGCGCGTCAGGAGGGAGTGCTGGCGAGCGAACCGCAGGACTGGGGGCCGCCGGTGGGCTATTGGGCGCTCCTTCGCGATCCCGACGGCCATCGGCTGGAACTCTCTTACGGCCAGGAAGTGGGCTTGACCGCCACCTCTTAAGCCGACTGTCTCAATTTGGGACGCCGCCGCCCACTCCGTCGGCCATTCTTACACCCGGGCCGACATGATCCCGCCAAGAGCCCTCCAGACTGGCAATTGTCCTAGGCTTTCCCGCCCACAACGCGCGTTGGCACGCGCCTTGCTCTTCTCCTATGGAAGCCCGGATGTGGGCCGGGGTTGTGGCGTTGGAGTGCTGAGTGATGTGGAGCAGGCTTTCGCTTTTCTGGAAGGGTATCTTGGGTGTCGTGGTCGTCGGCGGCGTGGCGCTGGCTGCGGGTCTGGGGCGCGCCACCGCTGCCGACGGCCCGGCTGATGTGTTCAGCCTGTTTGACAAGGGCGTGGCCTCCATCGTCTCCAACACCGCCTGCGGCGTCGACGATCCGGCGGCGTTCGAGGCGTTCACCCAGGAGTTCTCCAAGGTCGCCAGCGTCGTCGCCGATGAATTACAGCGCATGAATCCGGAGCGCAGCCGCAGCGAGATTGACATGGTGGTGGGCTTCCGCGTGGCGCAATTGGAAATGACCATGACCGACAAGGTGAAGAAGGACGGCTGCAACGCGCCCGATGTGCGCGCCTCCCGCACTCTCTTTAATATCGGCCGCCGCCTCGCCTTCATCGAAGGCAATATCAAGGAATACAACCACTAGGCGATATCGCCCATCCCGCGGAAATGTCGGGAATCCTTACACTTTTTGTCAGTGCGGTGACCGTATCCTTAGGCTAAGTCATTGGACAACAAAGGCGAAAATACTCTGGCCCTGTTCTTGCACGCAAAAAGAAGAATCTATTCTGTACTCTAAACAGGCGGGGGCATAACAGCATGAATATCCTGGCAAATCGTTGCATGAAATATCTCGGGCGCTACAAGGTTGCCGGCCTGGCGGCGGTGTCCGTCCTCGCCCTTCAGGGGCCGGCTCATGCCCTCGCCATTTACGTCGATCAGGATGCCACCTGGCGGTACATCAACGCCTCGGCGGCAACCGATGTGGGAGCGCCTGCCGCCAACTGGTATGCGGTGGGCTTTGACGATTCAAACTGGTTTTCGGGCGCGGCGCCCTTCTCCAGCAATCCCGGCAACCCGGCCAGCACCTTCGGCGCAGACCTGGCCAATGTGAACACTCCCTATGGCGGCCCGGCCCCCGCCATTCCTGGCTCGGGCACGCTATGGAGCGTCCCTTACGATCCTTACCTGCGCATCACCTTCGATCTGGCGGCGCAGACCGATCTGACGGTGTGGCTGGCGGTCGATAATGGCATCAACGCCATGTACCTGAACGGCGTGCAGGCCACCGGCGCGGTCAATGCCGAAGGCCAGGGCTTCCGTTGGGAGCATGTGTTTGACATCGATGCCGACTACACCTTCGCCGGCACCAACACCTTTGCCTTGCAGCTTGAAGATCATGGCGGCGCGACGGCTTTTGCCCTGGTCATCAGCAGCGACGATACCGCCCAGAACCCGGTCTTCACCGACAACGACCCGCCGGAGCAGCCGGAGGATCCAAACGGTGTGCCGGAGCCGGCAACCCTGGCTCTCTTTGGTCTCGGCGTGGCGGCTGCCTTGATGAGGCGCCGCCGGGCCTGATCCGGGCTCGCTAAGTTAGAGCGTCAAATCGCACCATACCGGCGTGTGGTCGGAGGCTTTTTCGACCGCCCGCGGTTTGCGGTCAACGCCGGCTCCGGTCATGCGATCGGCGGCCTGGGGTGAGAGCAGGAAGTGATCGATCCTCAGGCCGTGATCCTTGCTCCACGCGCCGCCCTGATAGTCCCAGTAGGTATAGATGTGCCCCTTGGGCGAGTAAGTGCGCAGCGCGTCGGTGAGCCCGAGATTGAGCAGCGTGCGAAAGGCGGCGCGCGATTCCGGCCGGCACAGCGCGTCATCGGCAAAACCCTTGGGATCGTAGACGTCCTCATCGGTGGGGCAGACGTTAAAGTCGCCGCCGAGCACAAACGGCGCTTCTTTCGCCAGCAGTTTTTTGGTGTGGGTCAGGAGCCGCTTCATCCATTTCAGTTTGTAGTCGAACTTCTCGCCCGGCGCCGGGTTGCCGTTGGGCAGATAGATCGAGGCGATACGCAGGCCTGAAATGGTCGCTTCGATATAGCGCGCCTGATCGTCCTCAGGATCGCCGGGCAGGCCGCGATGAATGTCCGTCATGGCCGCGCGCGATAGGATGGCGACGCCGTTGTAAGTTTTTTGCCCGTGCGTCGCCACATGGTAGCCAAGCTCTTTAAATTCCAGCGCCGGGAAATTCTCGTCGACGGTTTTTAATTCCTGCATCAACAGAACGTCGGGCATCTCTCGCTTCAGCCAAGGCATCACCACCGGCAACCGCGCCTTAATCGAATTGACGTTCCAAGTAACGATGCGCATGGGGGCAGTATTCTCCACAAGGAGTAGATTAAGGGTCGCAAATAAGGGGCAAATTCGTCATCGCGAAGGAGCATTAGCGACTGAAGCGATCCAAATGGCGATGAACTGGATCGCCACGCCGCTTAAGTAGCGGCTCGCGATGACGGACAGCATTGAAGCATTATCTTTTTTACCTCTACCAAATTTCTTTACCCACAGGCTTGCCGAAGTCTATGGGCGCATGCAGGACTTCCGGCGTGATCTGCTGCAACATCTCGCTCAGGTCATAGGCTTGAGCTTTTGCCGGTTCCGACGTTTCCCGTCTATTCTCTTCTCGACCCTTAGCAACGCGCATGACAATACCTTGCCTTGATCCAAGACTTATACCATATCCGTGCCCCGTCTCCGGTCACTATCACCGCGTCGTCACGACTATTTCCAAATATTCGCCGGGCACGATAAGCGTATCCTTGCCGCCGCGATTTAGCCGCTGGAGCAGGTCCATAAGGTCCGCTTGCAGATCGGCCTGCTTTGCCGTGTCCAGGGCGGCAAAGGCGCGATTGGTGGGACCGTAATAGGTTTTGAAGATATCCAGCCAATGGTCCGGCGATTTATAGCGGAAGTGGAAGATCTGCTTGGCGGTCTTGATTTGGTGACCGGGGAACAGCTCTTTCAGACGCGCCTCGGTCCCCCACAGCGCCGGCGACTTGATCCCGGCCGGCGGCGGCACATGCTTGCCAATGCTTTTGAAAAGCTGACCGATGAAGCCCTCAGGCGTCCAGTTCGCCAAGCCGATGCGTCCGCCCTTGCGCACCACGCGGGCTAATTCGGCCGCCGACTTTTCCTGATTTGGCGTGAACATGACGCCGAAGGTGGATAGCGCCACATCGAAGCTGCCATCGGCGAAGGGCAACGCTTCGGCATCCGCCTGCTGAAAGGTGACGGGCAGACGCTCGGCGGCGGCGCGTTCCTTGCCGCGGTCCAGGAGCACTTCAACATAATCGGTGGAGGTGACGTCCGCAAATTGCCGGGCGGCGGCCAGCGTGGCGTTGCCGTTGCCGGCGGCCACGTCCAGCACGCGCTCTCCCGCGTTAAGGTCGACGGCCTCGCATAGCCGTTCGCCGACAATTTGCAGCGTAGTGCCGACCACGGCGTAATCGCCGGTGGCCCATGTCGCCTGTTGGCGTTGCTTGATGGCCGAAAAATCGGGCTCCGAAAGTACCGCACTCATGAATGATCTCCCCGTTAAAATTGCCTAATCTCGAGCGAATATGAAATATGAGGCGAGCCGCTGTTACGGCGCCGCTCCCCTAACGCCTGCTATTCTAACACATCACTGCGCAGAAAAAAGATAAGCCCAACTGTATGAGACGGTAGCGTTGGGATTCTTGATGTGGAAGCCGGAACAACCGTCGCTAATCCCCTCACAACGGCGTTGTGGGTAGCGGGCTAAAGTGATTGCTCACCAGAAGCGTTGAGACGCTCGCCTCGTCATCGCAGAGCGGCAGGGCCACCGTCCAGTAGGTAATCTGCTTGAAATTGATGAAAGTGACTTTGCCGCTGCCCATATATGGCCGGCGCTCCAAGGCCGTGTTGGTGAAAAGCGTCATCAAATGTTGGCGGCCGCTGCGGCGCGGATAATCGGAGACCATGGTGCCGGTATAACTGCGCTGCAGAACGTGATCGACAATCGATCCGATCAAGCGAAAGCGGAAATCGCGCCCGCCGTCCACAACGTCG
>JACFMS010000048.1 GCA_019455285.1 Sphingomonadales bacterium | reverse complement strand
TCGTCAGGGTCGAAGGTCGAATGCAGCAGAATGTCGGATAGGAGGTCTACGGCGAGCGCCACATTGTCTTTGAGCACCCGGGCGTAATAAACGGTGTGTTCGCGGGAGGTATAGGCATTTAGATAGCCGCCCACCGCCTCAATCTCCTCAGCGATGGCGCGGGCCGATCGGCGGGTGGTGCCCTTGAACGCCATGTGCTCCAGCATATGGGCGACGCCGTTGAGGGGTTCCGGCTCGTGCCGCGCCCCGACATCCGCCCATACGCCGATGGTGGCGCTTTCCAAATGGGGCACCGTCTCGGTTACGACCCGCAGGCCATTGGGCAGAGTGCTTTGCTGAAGCTTCATCACGCCTTCGCTGTGACCGTATCGCGAATGTACACTTGAACGCGATTAAGGTCATTAGGCAAGGAGGCGCAGCGTTCCGGACGGCTAAGAAGATCGGCCAGATGGGCCGGCAGTTTCGGCGCGACGCCGCTGGCCGCCGCCACCGCCTCGGGAAACTTCGCCGGGTGGGCGGTGGCGAGCGACACCAAAGGAATGGCCCGATCGGCACGCTGCCGCCGGCCGGCGGCGACGCCAACCGCGGTATGGGGATCAATGAGGACGCCCGAGCGGCGATAGACTTCGGCGATGGCCGCCTTGGTACCCGCCTCATCGATCCGCGCGCTGACAAACAGCCGTTGCGCCATTTTAAGTTGCGCCGCACCCAAGGTGATCGCGCCGCTGCGCTGAAAGGTGTCCATCAGATCGGACACTGCCTTGCCCTGGCGGTCGTAGAGATCGAAGATCAGCCGTTCGAAATTGCTCGATACCTGGATATCCATGCTCGGGGTAATGGTCGGATAGACCTCGCCTTTGGCGTAAGCGCCCGATTGCAGGGCGCGGGCCAGGATATCGTTGATATTGGTGGCAACGATGAGCTTGTCCACCGGCAGCCCCATGCACGCGGCGACATAGCCGGCGTAGACATCACCGAAATTTCCCGTCGGCACCGAGAAGGCGACCGGGCGATGCGGCGCGCCCAAGGCCACGGCCGAGGTAAAGTAATAAACCACCTGCGCCATCACCCGCGCCCAGTTGATGGAATTGACCGCCGAGAGCTGCATGGCGTCGCGGAACGCAAGGTCGTTGAACATCGCCTTGACCATGGCTTGGCAGTCGTCGAACGTACCATCAATGGCGATGTTGTGCACATTGGGCGACAGGACGGTGGTCATCTGCCGGCGCTGCACCTCGGATACCCGGCCCGCCGGGTGAAGCATGAAAATCTCAATCGCCGAGCGGTCGCGGCAGGCCTCGATGGCGGCCGATCCGGTATCGCCCGAGGTCGCGCCGACAATGGTTACCCGCTGGCCGCGGGCGGTAAGAAAATGATCGAACAGCCGGCCCAGCAGCTGTAGCGCCACGTCCTTGAAGGCCAGCGTCGGACCATGGAACAGCTCCAGGAGCCAATCGTTGGCGTCCAGTTGAGTAAGCGGCGCCACCGCCGCATGACGAAAACCGCCATAGGCATCGGCTACCAGATCAGAGAGCGTCTCCTCGCTTAAAGCGTCAGCCACGAACGGCCGCATCACCCGCACCGCCGCTTCCGCATAAGATTTGCCGGCAAGCTGTACGATATCGCCCTTGGAAAAGCTTGGCCAGCGCTCCGGCACATAAAGGCCGCCATCTCGGGCAAGGCCAGCAAGGGTTACATCGGCAAAATTGAGGGCGGGCGCTTGGCCGCGGGTGCTGACATATCGCACCTAAGGTCTCCTTGACAAAAAAAACGGGGCGTAGATTAACGGCGACGGCGGGCGTAAACAACATAAATGACCACCACCGCAACGGCCAGTGAGAACCAGGTGATGGCGTAAGAGAGGTGATTATTGGGCAGGTTGACCCGGGTCTGCCCGCCCAGCGGTAGCCCGCCGGGATTGGGCGTCGCGTCGGCCTCGACGATGAGGGGGGCCAGAGGCAAGTTTGCCGCCGAGCGCATGGCCTCCAAATCGACGGCGAACCACAGGTCGGCGTCCAAATCGGGGGCCGGCGCCAACCAGGGAACAGGCGGCGGGACGCGGGCGACGCCATGCACTGTCACCGGGCCGGCCAATTGACTGGCCGCCCTTTTCCCCGGTGCTTTGGCATTCAAGGGGATCCAGCCGCGATCGATGAGCACCGGCACCGCCTCGCCGCGCAACAGCGGCGTCAGCACGTGGTAGCCCGGCGCGCCTTCCGGGCCGATGGCATTAAGATAAAGTTCCGAGCGGTGGTCGAACCGTCCCTTAACGATCACCCGGCGGTAATTCCACGGCGTCGGATCGGTGATCTCATCAGGCAGCGCCGCCGCCGACGCACTCATCCCGGCATGGATGTCAGCCAACAGCGCCCGCTTCCATTGCAGCCGCTCCAACTGCCACAGCCCCAGGAAGGTAAGGAGGGCAAACGCCGCCAAGGTGATGAGACTTGGCCACAACAGGCGCTTAGTCATTGAGTTGACCCTCGGCCGCCTTGTGCTTGTACTGCAACGCAATCAGCGTCGCCTTGAACGGCGGCAGCATGACGAAAACGCCGAGCACCGTCAACGGCAGCCATAGCACGAAATGGACCCAGTAGGGCGGCGCAATGGTCATCTCCAAGACCAACGCTCCGCCGACCACCAGAAAACCCAAAATGAGAATGACGAATACCGCCGGCCCATCGCCGGTGTCCACTTTGGAAAAATCGAGCCCGCAGGCGGTGCATGCGGGCGCGACGGTAAGAAATTTAGAATAGAGCTTGCCTTCACCGCAGCGCGGGCAGCGGCATTTCAAACCAGCCGCCACGGGCGAGACGGTTCTCATCCTGCCCGCGCCCATGACGTCCCTCCCGCCTAGCCGACGGTGCCGCTGCCCCATACGTAGATGCAGGCAAACAGGAACAGCCACACCACATCGACGAAATGCCAATACCAGGCCGCCGCTTCGAGACCGAAATGATGGTCGGGCTTGAAGTGGCCCTTGATCGCCCGGATGAGGCATATCGCCAGGAAGATGGTGCCGATGATGACGTGCGCGCCATGAAAGCCGGTGGCCATGTAGAAAGTCGAGCCATAGATGTTGCCGGCGAACGAGAAGGCCGCATGGTGATACTCATAGGCCTGGATCGTGGTAAAGGCAGCGCCCAGGATCACCGTGCACACCAGCCCTTGCACCAGACCTTTGCGGTTGTTGTGAAGGAGCGCATGGTGCGCCCAGGTCACCGTGGTGCCCGACAGCAAGAGGATCAGGGTATTGACCAGCGGCAGATGCCAGGGATCGAAGGTCTCGATGCCTTGCGGCGGCCAGACGTTGCCCATGGCCTCGTTGGGAAACAGGGAGGCGTTGAAGAACGCCCAGAACCAGGCCAGGAAGAACATCACCTCAGAGGCGATGAACAGGATCATGCCGTAGCGCAGGCCGAGCTGCACCACCGGGGTATGAAAGCCCTGGAACTCGCCTTCATTGACCACATCCCGCCACCACGCATACATGGTGTAGATGACGCCGGCGACGCCCAGATAGAATACCCACGAGGGGCCGTCATGCATGGCGATGATGGCGCCCACCGCCATGATGAAGGCGGAAAGCGAGCCGGTAACTGGCCATGGGCTGGGGTCTACGAGATGGTAATCGTGATCTCTGGCGTGTGCATCGGCCATGATGATCTTGCTCCTTGAAGTTTTGCTTATAATCCCCCTGGGTCAGACCCTTCGGCCTGCCCCATCTCACTCTAGTTACTGTTTAGCTTTGAAGAACGTATAGGATAACGTGATTTCCTTAACCTCGTCGAGATTAGCGTCGTCAGCGATCGCCGGGTCGATGAAGAAGGTCACCGGCATTTCCCGCGATTCACCCGCCGCCAAGCGCTGTTCGGTGAAACAAAAACACTCGATCTTGCTGAAGTACGGCCCTGCCTTGTGGGGCGTGACGTTGAACGTCGCCGTGCCCACCATTTCCTCATCGCTCAAATTGGTAACGCGATAGAAAATCAGCGCTTCCTCGCCGACCTTGAGGCGCACATGCTTTTGCACCGGCTCGAAACGCCAGGGCAGCGCTGGTGCGGCGTCGGCAGTGAAGCTGACCGTCATCTGGCGATTCAGAATGGGCTCGTCATAGGCGTTGGTCGCCACTTGGGTCGTACCGCCATAGCCCGTCACCTGACAGAACAGGCGATAAAGCGGCACGGAGGCGAACGCCAAGCCCACCATGGCAAGCGCCAGCGCGCCCATCACAAGCGCGGTGCGCAGGTTGCGATTATGGAGAGCCGTTGTCACCGTCATCGTTTCAATTACCGCTCATCTTGGCGATAGTGACGAAAAAAAACAGCACCACCAGCCCCAGCAATACGCCCCCCAGCGCATAATTGCGGCCGCGCCGCTTTTTATGTTCGTCGCTGATGGCCATGCTGGTCAAGACAATGCCTTGTCTAGGGGCAGCAGCAGAAACAGCGCCGCCAGATAGACAATCGAAAACAGGAACAGCCGGCGCGCATCCACCGTCTCGCCCCGCCGCCACACCCGCGCCGCCAGCGCCAGGAACGCCAGCCCCAGCGCCGCCGCGCCAATGCCATAGAGCAGGCCGCTCATACCGATGGCGAACGGCGCCACGCCCAACGGCGCCAAGAGCAGCGAATAGAATAAAATCTGCCGCCGCGTTTCCAGCGGGCCGGCCACCACCGGCAGCATCGGCACCCCCGCCGCCTTGTAGTCATCGCTGATGAACAACGACAACGCCCAAAAGTGCGACGGCGTCCAGAAGAAAATGATGGCGAATAGGATCAGCGACTCCACGCTCACCGTACCGGTCACCGCCGCCCAGCCGATCATCGGCGGAAACGCCCCGGCAGCGCCGCCGATGACGATGTTCTGCGGCGTGCGCCGCTTCAGCCACATGGTGTAAATGAAGAGATAATAAGCGATGGTCAACGCCAACAGACCCGCCGCCACCAGATTGACGACCAGGCACATCATCACCACGGAGGCGACGGACAGGGTAGCGCCGAAGCCCAGCGCCTCGCCACGGCTGATGCGGCCCGCCGGTACCGGCCGGCCGCGGGTGCGGCGCATGCGGGCGTCGATGTCGGCGTCATACCACATGTTCAGGCAGCCCGATGCGCCGGCGCCCACCGCGATGCAAAGAATGGCGGTAAAGGCGATCACCGGGTGAATGTCGCCCGGTGCCAGGAGAAGGCCGACCAGCGCCGTGAACACCACCAGCGACATGACGCGGGGTTTCAGGAGCGCCAAGAAATCGGCGGCCGACGCCACTGGGGCATCGCTTGCCACCGCCGCCATTTTGTCTGCCGCCAACACACGGTGATTCATGGTTCAGCTCTAACCTTAAGTCTCCTTCGTCATTCCCGCGTAAGCGGGAATCCAGATTTTTATGGTGACTGGATCCCCGCTTTCGCAGGGATGACACTTTAAAGAACACAGTATCTCGTCATTCCACTCAGGTAGAAACTGCCCTAAATGGCGGTTTGGCCGCATGACGCGGCCAAACCTTATCCTACAGACGCTGCTACTTGATCTTCGGCAACGTCTCGAACTGATGGAACGGCGGCGGCGACGGCAGCGCCCACTCCAGCGTCGTTGCCCCCTCGCCCCACGGATTGGCCGGGCACTTTTCGCCGGCGCGGAACGTCCGCCACACCACCAAGAGAAACGCCAGCGCGCCCAAGCCCGACACGTAAGCGCCGAGGGAAGACATGTAGTTCCACCCCGCGAATGCGTCCGGATAATCGATATAGCGGCGCGGCATGCCGGCCAGTCCTAAGAAATGCTGCGGGAAGAACAGCAGGTTGACGCCAATGAACGTCAGCCAGAAATGGATCTTACCCAGCGTTTCCGGGTACTGCCGCCCCGACATCTTGCCGATCCAGTAATAGAACCCGGCAAAGATCGAGAACAGCGCGCCCATGGACATGGTGTAGTGGAAGTGCGCCACCACGTAGTAGGTGTCATGGAGCGAAACGTCTATGCCGGCGTTGGCCAGCACTACGCCGGTCACGCCGCCCAGGGTAAAGAGGAAGATCATGCCCAAGGCGAACAGCATCGGCGTCTTGAATTCGATGGAGCCACCCCACATGGTGGCGATCCAGGAGAAGATCTTGATGCCGGTAGGCACCGCGATCACCATGGTCGCCGCCAGGAAGTAGGCGCGGGTATCGACATTCAGGCCGACGGTGAACATGTGGTGCGCCCACACAATGAAGCCGACGAAGCCGATCGCCACCATGGCGTAGGCCATGCCGAGATAACCGAAGATCGGCTTGCGCGAGAACGTCGAGACGACGTGGCTGATGAGCCCAAAGCCCGGCAGAATGAGAATGTACACCTCAGGATGACCGAAGAACCAAAAGAGGTGCTGATAGAGCACCGGATCGCCGCCACCCGACGGATCGAAGAACGTGGTGCCGAAGTTGCGGTCGGTGAGCAGCATGGTGATGCCGCCGGCCAGCACGGGCAGCGACAACAACAGCAAGAACGCGGTGATCAGCACCGACCACACAAAGAGCGGCATCTTGTGCAGGGTCATGCCCGGCGCGCGCATATTGAAAATGGTGGTGATGAAGTTGATGGCGCCCAGGATCGACGACGCGCCGGCCAAGTGCAGGCTCAAGATCGCGAAGTCAACCGACGGCCCGGGATGACCGGAGGTGGAAAGCGGCGCATAGACCGTCCACCCCGTCGCCGCGCCGGTCTGCCCCGGTGAGCCTTCAACGAAAACCGAGATCACCAGGAGCGTGATCGACGCCGGCAGCAGCCAAAAACTAATGTTGTTCATGCGCGGGAACGCCATGTCCGGCGCGCCGATCATGATCGGCACGAACCAGTTGCCGAAGCCGCCGATCAGCGCCGGCATCACCATGAAGAACACCATGATCAAGCCGTGCGCGGTAATCAGCACGTTGAACAAGTTGGCCGCTGCATCTAGGTCGCCGCCGGTCAGCATGGGCAGGAAGGTAACCCCCGGATGCTGCAATTCGATGCGCATCAAGACCGAGAACAGGCCGCCGATAATCCCCGCCGCGACGGCGAAGATCAGATACATGGTGCCGATGTCTTTATGGTTGGTGGAGAAGAGGTAGCGCCGCCACCCCGTTGGATGGTCATGGGCGCCGTGAGCTCCCGCCGTAGTGCCTGCCATTTACCTGACTCCCGTCTAAATTCACTGCACAGCGGCGGCGATCTGCGTCGGCGCCGCGCTATTATCATTAAACCCGTATTCGACCTTGGCTTCTTCCACCCATTGGGCGAAACGCTCTTCGCTCACCACTTCGACGACGATGGGCATGAAGGCGTGCTTGATGCCGCACAGCTCCGAGCACTGACCGTAATAGAGGCCTTCTTTGTCGGCCCTGAACCAGGTTTCGTTCATCCGTCCCGGAATAGCGTCGATCTTGACGCCGAAGGCGGGAATGGCCCACGAGTGGATGACATCGTTGGCGGTGACCAACAGCCGCACCGACTTGCCCACCGGCACCACCAAATGGGTATCGGTAGCTAGCGTGCGCGGCGCGCCGGCGGCCGCGGCCTCCTCGTCGCTCAGCATGATCGAATCGAAGGCGATGTCGCCATGGTCGGGGTATTCATAGGACCAATACCATTGGTTGCCGATGGCCTTGATGGTCATATCGGCGTTTTCCGCCTTATCCTGGAAATAGAGGAGTTTCAAGGAGGGCACGGCGATGAACACCAGGATCAGCACCGGCACCAGCGTCCACACCACTTCCAACAAGGTGTTGTGGGAGGTTTTTGACGGCGTCGGGTTCGCCTTGCTGTTGAAGCGGACGATGATGATCAGCAGCAACACCGACACGAGGGCGGCGATTGCCGTGATGATGACCAAAAGCAGATTGTGAAAATCGGTAATCCGCTCCATCACCGGCGAGGCGGCGGCCTGCAGCCCCAACTGCCACGGATGCGGCTGCCCTGTTCCCGTTTGCTCCGCCGCCGCGGCATAGCCGCCAACAGACAAAAGCGCGGCCATTGCAAGCGTGGCATATGCCATCGCTTTCTGAATCGCTGTGCTCACGATCACCTCTTTATTATTTAAAAGGTTGATATCCCCCGGTGGGTTCGCTGGTCGGCTTTCCCACATCTCTGCGGCATGTTATACCAGAAAAAACCGCTGCCACAAGCGCCCTGCGCCTCATCAACGCCAGCCAATGGGATAATATGATCATAAATAGCGAAGCCGATGATCTGTTCTTCGCCGCAGATGGATTTAGCCTTGCGCAGGCCAGCCGGCTGACGGCGGGCGCGCTGGCCGGCATGGACGATGGCGAGCTTTTTCTCGAATACGTGCAATCGGAAAGCCTGGTGTTTGACGACGGCCGTCTGAAGGCCGCCAATTTCGACGTCTCCCGAGGCTTTGGCCTGCGGGCGGTCACTGGCGAGACCACCGCCTACGCCCACGCCTCCGAGGTGTCCGAGGCGGCGTTGCGCCGCGCCGCCGCCACCGTGCAGTCGGTGCGCGCCGGCCGTGGCGGCGCCATGTCGCTCGGCCCGGAACGCACCAACCGCCGGCTCTATGATGATGACAACCCTGTCGCCGGCGTGGATTTCTCCCAAAAGATCAAACTCTTGCAGGATATCGACGCCTACGTGCGCGGCCGCGACGACCGCGTCCGCCAGGTCTCGGTGTCATTGAGCGGCGAATGGCAGGTGGTCGAGATCATCCGCGCCGACGGCGAGCGGCGGCGCGACATCCGCCCCCTGGTGCGGCTGAACGTCAACGTTGTCGCCGGCCTGGGCGATCGCCAGGAGTCAGGTTATCAGGGGTCGGGCGGACGCTACGACATGGCGCATTTCCTCGACCCCAACCTGTGGCAGGCCGAGGCCGACGAGGCGCTGCGTCAGGCGCTGGTCAACCTGGACTCGGTCCCCGCCCCGGCCGGTGAGATGGACGTGGTGCTGGGGCCGGGCTGGCCGGGAGTGCTCTTGCACGAGGCCATCGGCCATGGCCTGGAAGGCGACTTCAACCGCAAGAGGACCTCGGCCTTTGCCGGCCTTTTGGGGCAGCGCGTAGCGGCTCCCGGCGTCACCGTGGTCGACGATGGCGCCCTCGACCGCCGGCGCGGCTCGCTGACCATCGATGACGAGGGCACGCCGACCTCGCAGACCGTACTCATCGAGGACGGCATCCTTAAAGGTTACATGCAGGACCGCCTGAACGCCCGGCTGATGGGAGTCAAGCCTACCGGTAACGGCCGCCGGCAAAGCCATGCCCATGCCCCCCTGCCGCGCATGACCAATACCTATATGCTGGCGGGCGACAAGACGCCCGAGGAGATCCTGGCGTCGGTGAAGAAGGGCTTATACGCCGTCAACTTCGGCGGCGGTCAGGTGGACATCACCTCGGGCAAGTTCGTCTTTTCCTGCACCGAGGCTTATCTGATTGAGAACGGCAAGATCGGCGCGCCGGTCAAGGGCGCAACGCTGATTGGCAATGGCCCTGAGGTGTTGACCAAGGTGGCGCTCATCGGCAACGACCTGAAGCTCGATACCGGGGTCGGCACCTGCGGCAAGGGCGGGCAATCGGTGCCGGTGGGCGTCGGTCAGCCGACCTTGCGGGTCAACGGCCTCACCGTCGGCGGTACGGCGATGTGATGCCTAGGGGCGGTCCTCGATGCGCATGTAGCGCGTCAGGTGGGCGTCGTTGATGTTGGCGTACCAGCCCTTGACCCAGGGCTGCACCAGATTGCGCGCGGCGTAGTAATATATGGGTGACACCGGCGCGTCGCGCATGGCGATGGCCTCGGCCTGGCGCAGAAGGTCGGCGCGCTTGTCCAGATCAAGGGTTTGCGACGCGGTTGTCATCAATTGGTCAAAAGCAGGATTGACGTAGCGGCTGTAATTCAAGGCCCCGGTACGGCTGTCCATCAAGAACAGAAAATTCTCGGCGTCGTTGTAATCGGCGACCCAGGCCGCCCGCGCCGCCTGGAAGTTGGCTACCTTCAAGTCGTTGTAGTGAACCTTGCCTTCGCTGTTGAAAAGCTCGGTCTTGACCCCGATCTGCCGCCAGCCGTCGGCGGCGGCGAGCGCAATCTTTTTCATGTCCTTGTCGGTGTTATAGCTAAACACGATCTTCAAAGGATGCTGTGGCCCATAACCAGCCTCAGCCAACAGCCGGCGCGCCTCTGCCAACCGTTTCTCCCAGGGCCAGGATTTGAAATCCAACTCGGCCGGCTGCGGGTAGTTGGCGATGCCCAGCGGCACGAAGGAATAGGCCGGCACCAAGCCATAATTGAGGAGCTTATCGGTGATCGCCTCGCGCGGGATGGCCAGCGACAGCGCGCGGCGCACCCGCCAATCGTTGGTGGGCGGATGCCGGGTGTGAAAGGCGATATAATTGACCCCCAGCCACGGCGAGACCTTGACCGCATCGGGCATATTGGCCTTTAGCCAGGCGTATTGCCGCGAGGGAAAAGAATTATTGAGGTCAAGCTGGCCGGAACGGAATTGCTTGAGCGCCGTCTGCTGATCTTCCAGGGGATAGTAATAAATAGTGTTGATGGCCACCGTCTTGGCGTCATAGAAGCGCGGGTTTTTGACCGCCCGCACATAGGTCTGCGGCTCCCAGGCGTCCGCCATATAAGCGCCGCTGGACGCCATCCGCCCGGGCCGCGCCCATTCCCGGCCGTAGCGCTCCACCACATGGCGCGGCACCGGATAGGTCGAAACATGGGTCAACAGCTCCAGAAGGTAGGGAACCGGGGTATGAAGCCGCATCTCTACCGTGAGAGCATCCAATGCCCGCGCCCCCACCTGATCCAAGGGCAGCTTGCCGGTATTGGCCTCCCGGCCGTTGACCAGAATATAAAAATTGGAGGCATAGTC
>JACFMS010000047.1 GCA_019455285.1 Sphingomonadales bacterium | reverse complement strand
GGTGATTCCTGACATAAGAATCGGCCCGCATGTCTTCTTCAAAGTAGTAAAAACCAAGAACGTACTTTAAACGCTCCCACTGGCCGGCAAGATTAAGTTCCTGGGAGAATTGATCCTGCCATTCGTTCTGCTCGGTGGTTTGACGGAACGATGACGTGGCGTCGGTATCGCCCAACGTATGAAGCGTATTCTTCCGGTAGGCGGTGATCGAGGTCAAATTGAGGGTATCTGAAAAGTCATAGTTGATTTCCGCCGAAACGCCCCGGTTCTTGCGCTCCATGAAGCCTTCGGTGTCCAAGGCCACCTTGTGCAGATCATCAAGGATGGTATCTTCCAACGGCGCCCACGGCAGCAGCAGCTTGGCGTTGCCGGCGATCTGGCCGTCATCCTCCATGTAATCGCCGCGCAGCAGGATTTCCAATTTTTCCGACGGCGTAGCGCGTAACTGAACGCGACCCGACCACATATCTTCGCTATCGAGATCTTTGACGCCGGGAACGATGTTATCCAGATAGCCGTCGCGCTTGCTGCGCATCAGCGATACGCTGCCCGCCAATTTGTCTTCGATCAGCGGCCCGCTGATGTAGCCCTCGGCGCGGTAGAGATCATAATTGCCGATGGTGCCCTGCACCTTGGCGCGCAGGTCATTATCGGGTTTGCGCGAAATCACATTGATGGTGCCGCCCACGGAATTGCGGCCATATAGCGTGCCTTGGGGGCCGCGCAGCACTTCCACTCGCTCCACATCCAAGAATCCCGAAAAATACGAGGCTGGACGGGCCATGTAGACGCCATCGATATGAATGGTTGAGCTCGGATCAGCGCCGACGAATATGTTGTTGGAGCCGACACCACGGATATAGATCTGCGCAAAGGCCTGGTTTTGCGCGATGTTCAAGTTGGGCGTCAGCGCCATCAGGTCGCGCACTTCCTTGATACCGGTCTTGGCCATCTGATCGCTGGTAAACGCGGTGATCGCCAGCGGCGTTTCCTGCAGCTTGGTCTCGCCCATTTTGGTGGCGGTGACGGTGACTTCCTCCAGCATTGCGCCGTCCGCCGCAAAAAGCGGTCCGCTTATCATGGCGCCAAGCGCCGTTGACAGTAACAGAGCAGAAGTGTGGTTAACCTTGGTCATAATCCATGCCTCCTCGGGTATATGTTTTCGTGAGCGTTTTTTTTACTCGACTGTCTTATTCAAAGTGCAGTCCGATACTTTTGAAGTAGTCGAGATACTTGGGGTCCTTCTCGGCGATATGCGCAGTCGTCGTTGCCGGGAAATAAACGTCGTCCTGGTCGTGAACGCCGCCGGTGATGATGACTTGCAGCACCCCTTCCTCATCGCTGACGTTCTTAAACGAGCGATGAACGCCGGGCGGCACTGAAACGACATCCAACGGCTCCAGCACCATTTTTTCTTCGCCCTCGTCGCCCACGGAAAATTCAAAGCGGCCGCGCATAACGGTGAACGTCTCAAAAGTTTTGCGATGCGCATGCAGCGTTGGCCCGGTGCCCGGCGGCGTCACGGCGTAGGTGATCGACATATCGCCGGCGCCGACAATCGGCGCCTTGGCGCCGAAAGGTCCACCTACTGCATCCGCCCGGGTGATGACCGGCAACAGCTTGCGCGCCCAGATGAGATCAGCCACGTCCTGCGGCAGGCCATGCCCGGCTTGCGAGGCGACAACCTTCAGTTGATCAAAGCGGGCAATTCGGCCAACCAGAGTGTCGGCAGATGGACATTGCTTCGTCACGACGCCTTCCCTTCCTGGATGTTTTTGATTTCTTGAAGCTACGCTAAGCCTAAAGTGTCGACAGTTTCAAGAAGAAAAACGATGAAAAGAAAAAATATCGGCTATAAAGCAGTTAAGTGTCGGCAGAATAGAAAGAAAATCGGCGGTCCGCCGCCGTCACGACGGCTTTGCCCGGCGGTTGAAAGCCGCGGCCTAAATACGGACTTCGCCCTGAGTCGTTTCCAGCAGGAGGGAGACCGACCACTCGCAATGACTGATGATCATGGCTTCGCCGGCGCGCCAATCCCCGGCCAGAACGGCTTCCGTCATGCGCCGGTAGTTGTCGACGTATTTCGGCATGTGGCGAACCAGGTCGATGTTGGCCGCCAGATAGCGGTTCCAGTATTCGACGTTGAGGAGCCGCATCAGATAGCTGACATAGGGACGCTCGGCGATGTCGTTGAACACATAATGCAAATCGTTGAGCGCCAGATAAAAGCGGTAGGACGGCGGCTCGCGGCCGGCGGCATGGATTTTATCCATGGCGGCGCGGATCCGCTTAGCGTTATCGCCTTCATTAATGCGGCGCGCCGCGCCCACCACGCCGACGGCGGCGACGCGGCCGATGATGTCGTAAATTTCGATGACATCGTGCAGACTCAGCACCCGCAGGATCGCGCCCTTGTCGGGCAACATCTCTACCAGCCCCTGCCCCGCCAGCACATGCAACGCCTCGCGCACCGGCGCGCGGCTTAAGCCCAGACGCTTGGCCAACTCCGCCGCCTTGATGCGCTGGCCGGGACGGAAGACACCCTCATCAAGCCCCTGCATCAGCACTTGATAGACGCTTTGCACCAGGGTGGTCTTCTGCCCGCCGCCCTCTATTTCCTTGGGCGCGCCAAACGGCGACATGGGCGGCGTGCGGCGCTCATCGTGTGCCGGGGCCTGTTGCTGCCGCTTAAGCCTCGGTTTAGCGCCCTGCTTTCTTCCTGCCATGGACCATCCTGTTGGTTGCCGATCCTTACTATAGGATGGCCCGGGCAATCTGTCGACACTTTGATGATGGGAAGGGGACTAAGACCTTCTCTCCGGCGAGTCCGCCACCCGCTGCTGCAGCCGCCGCCATTGGAAATCGCTCTCGGCCTGAAGGCGCGCGATATGCTCGGCGTCCAGATGGCGATAGCGCTTCTGCTCTTTTAAGTAGCTTTCGATGCTGTCGCCCTTCTCGCTGACATTAAGGCGGTAATTCACCCCGTCCTCGATTTCAAGAAGTGGAAAGACGCCGGCCTCCACCGCCTTGCGCGCGGTTCTCACCGCGGCGTTATCGGCAACCCCCCACCCGGGCAGGCAGGGGATCAGCACGATGATCACCTTAGTGCCGCGAATGGCCTTGGCCTTCTCGATCTTGGCCCGCATGTCATTGATATGCGATGGGCTGGCGGTAGCGATATAAGGAATGCGGTGGGCGGCGAGAATCTCGATCAGGTTCTTCTTACGCGTCGTCTTGCCCGATGGGGTGCTGCCGGTTATCGCATCAAGCGGCGTCGACGAGCTCTTCTGGCCGCCGGTGTTCATATAGCCTTCGTTGTCGAAGCAGATATAAAGAATATCCTCGTTGCGTTCCGCCGCCGAGGACAGCGCCTGCAAGCCGATGTCATAGGTGCCGCCATCGCCGGCAAAGCAAAGCACCGTGGTGTCCGGCTTGTTTTGGGCAACGAGCGCGCGCTTGACGCCGCTCGCCGAGGCGGCCGCCGATTCCAGCGTGGTGTGGAACATCGGGATCTTCACCGCGCTCATCGGATAGCCGCCGCAAATCACCGCCGAGCACGACGGCGAGACGACACCGATGGCGTCGCTGCCGACGGTGTTGAGGATGACCCGCATGGCCAACGCCTCGGCGCAGCCGCCGCAAGCGACATGACCGGAAACAAACTGGCCTTCATCCTGATAGCTGATCAATTCCATATCTTCAGTCCACCCAAATGGCGCCGACCTGCGGCTCCTTGTCCTGATATTGCGCAACGAGTTCGCCGATTTTGGCCGGCGAGACGTTGACGCCGCCAACGCCGGCCATCAGACCATGCAGCCGCGGCGCATTCCGCATGTTGAAGAGAACGCTTTTCAGCTCCTGATGGAGAATGCCGCCGGTGCCCGGCGAATAGTTGCGATCGAGCACGATGGCGCAGGGTACGCCTTCCAGCGCCTGGCGCAGCGCCGCCATCGGCAGCGGACGAAACAGGCGCACCTTGAGCATGCCCGCCTTGACGCCCGCTTCGCGCATGGCGTCCACTGCTTCGCGCACCGTGCCGCACATCGAGCCCATGGTGACGATAACGACGTCCGCGCCATCCATACGGTATTCTTCCAGCGGCGCGTAATGGCGTCCGGTAAGATCGCCCCACAGCCGCCCGGCCTCGCTCACCAGATCCGGCACCGTGGCCATGGCGGCGTCAAGATCGCGCCGGGTATTATTCCAGTTGCGCTGATCGGCAGGCGCGCCAAAGGAACGGCCCAGCGAAGTGTCGAGGCGAATGTCCGGCTTAAAGGGCGGCAGAAATTCATCGACCGTAAGCTGCGAGGGAATTTCCACCGGCTCCACGGCGTGGGAGACATAGAACGCGTCATGGCAGATCATCGCCGGGATGTTGGCGGTTTCCGCGACGCGAAACAACTGGATCACGCCATCCAATGATTCCTGCGGGCTTTCGCTGTAAACCTGGATCCAGCCGGTGTCGCGCTGCGCCAGGCTGTCGAGCTGATCGGGCCAAAATCCCCACGGCGAGGCCGGCGTACGGTTGACATTGCACATCACGATCGAGGCGCGCGCGCCGGAGGCGTAATGCAAAAGCTCGTGCATCAACAACAGCCCCTGCGAGGAGGTGGCGGTGAAGACCCGCGCCCCGGTCAAGGACGCCGGGATGCAGGCCGACATCGCCGAATGTTCCGACTCCGGCGTCAACAGCTCCGCCTTCATCCGGCCCTCGCTATGAAGCTCGATGATCTGCTCCAGGATCGGCGTTTGCGGCGTGATCGGATAGACCGGAATCACATCCGGGCGCGCCAAGAGGACGCCATACGCCACCGCTTGGTTACCGCTTAAAAGAACGCCACGGGCATTTGCACGCATATCCATGTCTTACCCCTGGGTATCTTCGCGCATCCGGACCGAGCCGGTCGGACATTCCTCGACGCACAGCCCGCAGCCCTTGCAGTAGTCGGATTTCACCTCATAGCCTCCTTCGAGCTTGGTGATCGCCATGTCTGGGCAATAGAAGAAGCAGTTGTCGCAAAAGATGCAGTTGCCGCAGCTAAAGCAGCGCCGCGCCTCGGCGAGCGCCGCCGCCGTCGCCAGCCGCTCCTGGACTTCGCCAAAACCTTTCAGGCGCTCGCCGACCGCCACCGTTGCTGGCGAGTTGCGCGCGGCCTTTGGATAGTAATGGGTGTTGATCTCTAAAAACGACAGCGTCGGCCCAACATCAAAGCCGGAACCGGCCGTCTCGCCCATGACGAAGCGCGCGATCTCGACGGCCGCCTCCTTGCCCATGCCGACGGCCTGGGTGACGAAGCGGTCCATGCTGGCGACGTCGCCGCCGGCGAAGATGCCGGCCACGCTGGTGCGCCACACGCCGTCGGTGCCGATCACTGGACCAGCGACGCCGAGCAGCCCGCGCCAGCGCTCAATATCGGCATTCTGGCCGATGGACGGGATAATGGCGTCGGCCTCCAGCGTGAAGGTGGCGTTTTCCAGCGGCGTGATGGCAAACTCGCCGCGCTTTTTGCCGGGGGTGAACTCGACCCGCACGCAATCGAGCGCCAGCCCGCCCGCCGCCGGCCTGACCGCGCGCATCATGGCGCCGCAAACGAAGACCACATCCTCCTCTATGGCCTCGTCGACCTCGACCCGTTGCGCCGGTAGTTTATCTTCCGGCTCCAGCGACAGCACGGTAACGCGCTTGCCGAGCCGGCGGGCGGTGCGCGCCACGTCCATCGCCGCGCTGCCGCCGCCGATGACGACCAGGCGCTCGCCCGTTGCGACGGGATTGCCGGCGTTGGCGGCGGCCAGGAAATCGGCGCTGTCGACCACCCACGGCGCGCCGTAATCGAGCCCGGGAAGCTTTTTCGAGGAACTGGCGCCGGTCGCCAGATAAACCGCGTCATACGCGTCGCGCAGTTTTTTCAGCGCCGCCGCATCGGCGATTTCCGCCTTCAGCCGCACCTCGACGCCAAGATCGACAATGCGCTCAATCTCGCCATCGACGATGTTCTTATCCAGACGGTAATCGGGAATGCCGTAGCGCAAGAGGCCGCCCAACTTCGGCTTGGCGTCAAACAGCGTGACCTGAAAGCCCCGGCGGCGCAGCTGATAGGCGGCGGACAGGCCGGCCGGACCGCCGCCGATGATGGCGATGCGCTCGCCGCGCTCCTTGGCCGGCTTATCGAACCGCCAGCCCTCGGCCAGCGCCGCGTCGCCGACATAGCGCTCCAATGCGCAAATGCTTACCGTTTCGTCGTGATATTGCCGGTTGCAGGCGCTCTGGCAGGGATGGTGGCAGATGCGCCCGGCGATCGCCGGGAAGGGATTGTTGTCAATCAGCGTTTCCCAGGCGCCGCGGATATCCTCCTTGCCGATCTTGCCGATCCATTCAGCGATGCGGCCATTGACCGGGCAGGCCGCAAGGCAGGGCGATGGGGTGAAGCGGTAATCCGGCAGGGCGCTCCGCCAAGTGCCGGTCAGCCGCGCGCCCGAGGTCTGCGTCGTCCACAGGGGAGATTGCTGTACATTCATCGAACCCAACTCCCGCTAATTGGCCTGGCGCACAAGATCGTAGGCATATTGGCAGGCGGCGACGTTCTGCTCCTTCTTCGCCGGCGCCGTCTCCTCGATGACCTCGCACATGGTCTTGATGTTAGGCTCCTTCAGGACCGCCACGAAAGCGCCCAGGAGAGCGGAATTGACCACCTTGCCCATATCGAACTTGCGGGCGACCTCGCGCCCGTCGATGGGAATGATGCGGTAGTCGCCAAGCGCGGCGAACGCTTCCCTAGGCTTGGCGGTGTTGACCACGATGAGCGTATCCTTGTCGACGGTGCGCAGGAAATTGGCGTCGATGAGCGAGCCATCAAAGCACAGCAGGGCCGAGGCGCGCTCGATATTGCAACGCAGCCGCACCGGCTTGTCGTCGACGCGCAGCGAGGAGGTGACCGGCGTGCCGCGCCGCGCGCCGCCATAGGTGGCGAAGGTCTGCACGTACTTGCCTTCGGCATAGAAGGCCTGGGCCAGCTGATTGCCGGCGGTCTGAGCGCCCTGCCCTCCCCGTCCCAGAATGATGAACTCCTGCATTCCTTGGGTAACTCCACAATACACGGGCGGGCGGCAAAGCCCGCCCAAGAAACCGCCTCGGCGCCGCCGTCCGTCTTCGATAGTAGCCAATTTTTTAAGCCGCCGCGATCGTGGTGGGGGAGGCTCGCGCGCTTAAGGCCCGCATTCGGGCGCCGGCAGTGGTTTTAGTTTGGCAGCAGAACAATATCAAGTCAATTGGGGCGGCAGGGCGGCGGATGGGGGTAGCGGGGTGTGGGGACGGCATGCAGTACGGTACTAAGTAATAGATTTAATGTGATATTTTTGATGTGGGCAAGATATTTGAAGTGGCCCCCTCCTCTCCCTGGCGCTTTGCGCCTGCGGACCAATGCCCTGCTTGCAGGAGGTGCTGGCTCCGTCCAGCGAACACCCTATGGCAACAGGTGGTCTTTTTGAATTAACAAGTGGAACTTCCTTCGCCTGTTGGACAAGCTCAATCGCGAATGTCAATTCCAGCATTTATTTTTCTATTCTGAAAATGGAAGGGGGTTTCACATTGCCCGCAATTTAACATAGAATATGATGTTAGGAAACTTGCCGACACACACCGAGCGGCAGGAACTAAACTAATGAATGCTTTTATCTTGCCCACTAAGAATAGGCGAAAATAAGTTCAACCCCATTTCATGAAGATCATTATCCCCCGCAGCCTGAAACCTAAATCACTCGATCTTTTCGTATTGGAAGAGAATCCTGACTTTCGTTCAGATTTTCTTTTTTTTATTCGGCTGGCAGGAACCTACGCGCAAACAATTTTCTGGCAGGCTTTCCCCCGCAGCGCAATGGCGCGGCGGAAAAAGATGTACGAGATTGCCAAAAAAACAATCTCGGAAGATAAAAAACCTTTCCGCGAGGCTATTCTTGAACCAAAAAAGAGATATACAAAAACCACCGATATTTTTCATAAAGGATTTATTCAGCTGCTTAGGGAGCTTGAGAAAGATCCAGATATTAAGAAGACGTTCAGTGACGGACTTAAACAGGAACATGGAATTTTCTGGAATTTTAATGAGCTGATAGAAGCTTTAGAAGTTCTGAGAGAAAAAAGACATTACCTTGAACACTATGAGGAAAGAAGAAGGAAGAAAGAAATTTTTGATAAAAGAAAAAACGTCTTCGTTATGGAGGCCCTTGGAATACTTCTCTTGCCGGAATTATGCAATATGCTGGAAATGAGCGCTGAGGCGGTGAAAGGAAAGGCGGCCCGCGAAGTGAGGAAGGATATTCATACTCTTTTCGCATGGTGCAAACAGGAAAGAACAAACAGCATACAACGAATGTTCTCCATAGAAAGAAAACGATCAAGTCTTGACAAAAGAAGACGAAAAGCGCTGGCGCCGGATGCGCAAAACACTCAAGTTTGGCTAAAATCATACCGTGCATTATGCACCAGCCCTACAGATTACAAACAGTTTCAGTTTAAAAGACGCTATGATTTTATCGGACCGCAAAATCTGCGCATTTTATTCAAGGAACTCGGCGCGCCTTTACAGCACAAAAGTCGCTCACTTGTTTATGAAAGCGGCGTGAAGCCTACCTTAAGTTTCAGGTATGATGTTGAGCCTTTTTATCTGTTAGCGGTTCGGATAGGCGCGACTATTCACCGCTTTCTTGATTTTGCGCCTAAGGATCGTAAAGGGAAATTGGTCGATCGGAGCCTGATAGATATTCGTAATACGCTCGCTCATAATGGACTATTCTGGGACATTCATTCAAATGGTAACCTAACCATGAAACCAGAGGAGGTATTCAATAAAATTTTGGCTTTCCTTTCGAAGGGAAGAAGAACAGAGTTTTGTGACAGGATTGAGGCTCTGCTTCGCCGAGAGAATCACCCAATCATTCACAGCACGGTCGATGGACATCCAAAAACGGAAAAAATCTGGCGCTGCAATGAAGAATGGCGTGTATCCGCGAAGAAGACTTCTGATACTGCTATAAAGATTTCACACCGGCGCGCCGTACGCAAGATTGCCGCAAAGTGGATGCGCGCCTTGCAACAGGCCGGTCAGGCCAACGGCTTGCATAAAGCCGGTAAAAATGCCATATAGAGGACCGGCATTGATACATTTTATGTATTTTGTAAGTCCAAGAGACCTGCTCTTGCCTTGGAAAACAAGGAGTTAGACAAGGTCTGTTGCCGTATCCCCCTTAACTGCGGGGAACGGTGACTTGGTCGCGCGAAGTGCTTCACGGGATTATGTTGCCGTATCCCCCTTAACTGCGGGGAACGGTGACACAGGCAGCGGAACGCTCTTAAGCGTATCAGTTGCCGTATCCCCCTTAACTGCGGGGAACGGTGACCTTCAAAGAGCACATAACCTCTTGGATTACGTTGCCGTATCCCCCTTAACTGCGGGGAACGGTGACCAGCTATGGGTGACGCACACCAGACGATGCGGTTGCCGTATCCCCCTTAACTGCGGGGAACGGTGACCCGAGGCCGGTAAGGATGGCGGAAAAAAGGGTTGCCGTATCCCCCTTAACTGCGGGGAACGGTGACGATGAACCCGTTGGTCTTTTGGATGATCTTGTTGCCGTATCCCCCTTAACTGCGGGGAACGGTGACAGCCAGCCAAGGATATCCTCGGACGTGCAGGTTGCCGTATCCCCCTTAACTGCGGGGAACGGTGACGGGGACTTGACCTCCGCCGTCAACTCCTTCAGTTGCCGTATCCCCCTTAACTGCGGGGAACGGTGACGGCGTCCGCGAACATCAGCCGGATGTCCTCGTTGCCGTATCCCCCTTAACTGCGGGGAACGGTGATCAATGATGGCGCACCATGCTCGTTCCGCTTCGCGAAGAACCTTTGGCAAAACAGGCTTGCCGCCTGTTTTGCACGGTTCAAGATCCATGGACCCGGCAGCTAAAAACACGAAGGCACGCCTTTACGGCACGCCTCTGATTTTTTTGCTCGCTTAGGACTGTATTTACCACTTTCGGCTTAGGCTTATGTACGCCCGGCGCGTAGGTGCTGGTCTGCCCGTTGGGGCGGCGATCCCGCTCCATGCCCGGTTGGGGCCCTAAGCCGGGATGGTCTCGCCGCCGCCCCGCGGCGGGCGGGGCCAGTTGCGGCCAATGGCCATATCCCGGCAAGGTAGGATATAGTTCCTGATGATTACCTCTTAAAATTGAGATGAATGACGGCCATGGCGCCCGAGATTATCGCCCTTATCGAAAAGCCTCACCTCCTCTTTACCGTTCTGTCGGTGGGGGCCGTCATCGGCCTTGCCGTCGAATGGGGAGCGGCAAATATCGAGCGGCGCAACTGGCGGGGGCGGAAGCGTTACCGCTGGCATAACGCCAGGGCCGGCAATGGCCGCGCCAATGCCTCCTGGCCGACGACGGAGGAGACGCCGGCGCCCAAGCTCCTTGACGCCGCCGATCAGTTAAGGATCGTCATGGCGGCGGAGTTCACCAGTCAGATGCTGTTGAACAAGCACGAAGCCCGCGTTTTCAAGGAGCTCGACCGTATCGTATTCACGTGCAACCCCGCCTGGCAGGTGATGGCGCAAGTGTCCCTGGGCGAAATCCTCCGCAGCAAGGATCCGGAGGCCTACAGCTGCATCAATGCCAAGCGCGTCGACCTGCTGCTGGTGGATGGGGACTGCCGCCCCAGGCACGCGATAGAATATCAAGGCGGCGCGCATTATCAGGCAAGCGCCGCCGCCCGCGATGCCGTCAAAAAGGAAGCGCTTCGCCGCGCCGGCATCGGCTACCACGAGGTCGTGGCGGGTCACACCACGCCATCCGAACTGAGACGTCTGGTTGAGAAACTCATCGACAAACCGGCTTGATCCGAACCCTGCTTCAAGCCCATATCCACCCTTTGGAACGACAAAACCCTAGCCTCCTGGACAGGTGTTTGATCGAAGGGTTGCTTAGGACAGGATTTTGCTCGGGGCTTTGCCCCTCCCTGCACCTTCGCGAAGC
>JACFMS010000015.1 GCA_019455285.1 Sphingomonadales bacterium | reverse complement strand
GGTTTTTACTACTTTGAAGAAGACATGCGGGCCGATTCTTATGTCAGGAATCACCTCAACAACGTCGTCGTTCATCCGTATCCCGATGTGCACACCAACGCCTGGGCGGCCTATGGCCAGGCAACCTACAGTGTGACGGATAAGTTTTCGATCACCGCCGGCGTGCGCTATACTGAAGAAGACAAGACGTTCAATCAGAACTACGATCGCTTCCTGCAACCGGCGGGCACCATCATCTTCGGCCCGGTGGTTTATACGGCGAAGAACACCTACAAGGCTTGGACGCCCAAGTTCGGCGTCGAGTTCCGGCCGGTGGAAGATGTTATGGTCTACGCCTCGGCAACCCGGGGCTTCAAGTCGGGCGGCTTCAACTTCGCCAGCTTCAACCCGGCGCAAGGCTATGATCCCGAATTCCTGTGGAGCTATGAAGCCGGCTTTAAAAGCGATCTTCTGGAGCGCCGCCTGCGCTTGAACGGAACGGCCTTCTATTACGATTACACCGACCTGCAAGTGCAATCCTTCCTGACGCCTGGCGTCATTGACATCACCAATGCCGCCGACGCCAAGATCAAGGGCTTTGAGATTGAAATGCTGGCGCGGCCCGTGGAAGGGTTGGACCTGGGCGGCTCCATCGCGCATCTGGACGCCACCTATAAAACCTTCAACCCGGCGTTCGCCCCCGGCAACATTCCTTTTGACGCCTCGGGTAATCGCCTCAACTCCTCGCCCAAATGGAACTATGCCCTGTTCGGCCAATATACCTTCGATATGGGCAACACCGGCTCGCTGTTCGTACGCGGCGAATATAGCTGGCGCAGCCGTCAGTACTTCACCGCGGTCAACGCCGCGCCTGAAACCCAGGCGAGCTACGACCTGATCAACGCCAGCATTGGTTACACCTCGCCCGATGGCCGCTGGCAGGCCATTGTTTACGGCCGCAACCTGGCCAATGAGGAGTATATTACATCGAGCGGCAGCTTTACCGCCCGCCCGGCGGGCCGCGTCGGCGAGCCCAGAACCTACGGACTGCGCTTGGCGTTTACCTACTGATTGCCCGACGAATAGGGGAGGCGATCCCGATGACCACGGTTGACGATATTGTCATAGAAGGCAGCTGCGAGCCGGCATTCGAGGCGGTGCGGCGGACGTTTGAAGAAAACTTCCGCACCCGCGGCGAAATCGGCGCCGCCGTCTGCCTCTATGCGGGAAACCGAAAGGTCGTTGACCTATGGGGCGGGATCGCCGACCCGGAAACTGGCCGGCGCTGGCGGGAAGATACCATCGTCTGCATGATGTCGGTGGGCAAATCCATGGCGGCGCTGTCGCTGCTGATGCTGGTGGATCGCGGTCAGATAGACCTAGATGCGCCGGTGGCGACATATTGGCCGGAGTTTGCCCAGGCCGGTAAAGATAAGATCACAGTCCGCACGCTCTTGGCGGGCAAGGCCGGCCTCCTCTACGCCGATCATGCGCCGACGGGATCGGCCTATGATTGGGGAACCATGATCCGCGCCTTTGAAAAACAAGCGCCGGCATGGGAGCCAGGAACCCGTGGCGCCTATCATTCCATGAGCTGCGGCTACCTGTTGGGCGAACTGGTGCGGCGGGTTGACGGCCGTTTCTTCAATATCTTCTTTACCGAAGAAGTGGCGGCTCCGTTAGGCATCGATTATAAATTTGCCCTTCACGACGATGACATCGCCCGCGCGGCAACCATCGTGCCCAATCCTGAAAGCGTCACCTATGTGCAGACCCGGGACATAAATACCAAGCTCGGGCGCGCTTGGCGGGTGCGGCCCAACGTGCCGGGCGTCTATAATACCGATGCTTTCCGCCGCGCGCTGTTTCCCTCCTCCAATGGGCATGGCAATGCCCGCTCCATCGCCCGTGTTTATGCGGCGCTGGCCAATGGCGGCTCCATTGATGGCGTGCGCTTGATATCGCCCGAACTGGTGGAGACGGCGCGCTCGGAAACCTGGAAAGACATTTGTCAGATGACCGACCGGCCGTTCCGTTATGGCCTCGGTTTCTTCCTCAACTATGCGCCGCTGTTGCCGTTCGGATCGAACCCGCGCGCCTTTGGCCATCCCGGTGCCGGCGGCGCCATCGGCATCGCCGATCCAGAGCGAGGTCTGGCGTTCAGTTACAGTCCCAACTTCATGTGCGCAGGCGCGGGCGTCGGCGAACGCTGCGAGGCGCTGGTGACGGCGGCGTTAGGCCCACAGTGGCAAGAAAAATAAAGTAGGAGAAGTAAAGGTATGACGACGATTATACACGGCACCTGCGATCCAGCGTTTGCGCCGGTGCGCGACACCTTCGCGGAGAATTTCGCATCTCGCGGCGAGGTGGGCGCGGCGGTGTGCGTCTACAAGGATGGCCGCAAGGTGCTGGATCTGTGGGGCGGCATCGCTGATCAGAAGACGGGCCGCGCCTGGGATAAAGATACCATCGTGTGCATGATGTCAGTGGGCAAGGCCATGGCCGCCTTATGCGTGCTGCGGCTGATTGATCGCGGCTTGATCGACCTCGAAGCGCCGGTGGCGCACTATTGGCCGGAGTTCGCCCAAGCCGGCAAGGACAAGATCACCGTGCGTCTGCTCATGGGCGGACTGGCCGGCCTGGTTTACGCCGACCATGCGCCGGAAGGCGCGGCATTCGATTGGGACGTCATGGTGCGGGCGCTGGAGAAACAGGAGCCAATCTGGAAGCCGGGCACCGTGGGGGCCTACCATTCCATGACGGCGGGACACCTGTTCGGCGAACTGGTGCGGCGTGTCGACGGGCGCATGATCAATGTCATGTTCGCGGAGGAAGTCGCCAATCCCTTAGGGGCAGATTATAAAATCGGCGTCGATGATGCGGACCTACCGCGCGTCGCCACGATGATTCCCAATCCCGGCAGCGTCTCGTTCACCCAGATCGCCGATCCCACCAGCAAGCTCGGCCGCGCTTGGCGCATTCTCCCCAAAGGACCGGATGTCTTCAACAGCACGGCCTACCGCAAAAGCGTATTTCCTTCCGGCAGCGGGCATGGCACCGCGCGCGGCATTGCCCGCATCTATGCGGCGCTGTGCAATGGCGGGCAGCTTGATGGCTATTATGTGTTATCGCCTGCCTTGATTGACGAACTCCGCAAGCCATCATGGGAAGGCGTGTGCGGTATGACTGATCGCGAATTTCGCTATGGTTTAGGATTTTTTATCAGCGCACCGCCGCTCATTCCGTTTGGCGCCAACAAGCGCGCCTTCGGTCATCCCGGAGCCGGCGGCGCCATCGGCTTTTGTGATCCGGAAGCAGGATTAGCGTTCAGCTACAGCCCCAACTTCATGTGTTCCGGCGCCGGTGCCGGTGATCGCTGCGAAGCGCTCATCGAGTCCGCCTTTTCATGTTTATGATGATCAAGGGGTAAATGAGGATGACCGATTTTTCCGGTAAAGTCGCCGTCGTGACCGGCGGCAGTTCAGGCATCGGCGCGGTTACCGCTAGGGCGCTGGCGGCGCACGGCGCGACGGTTGCCGTGGTGGCCAGCAGCGATGTGAAGAAGGCTGCCGCCATTGTCGATGATATACGCAGCAAAGGCGGAAAAGCTGAACCTTATGCCGTCGATGTGCGGGATGCAGAGGCGGTGCGCACCCTGATATCTGCCATCGAAAAGAAATTTGGCGGCATCGATATTCTGGTCAATGCGGCTGGCGTCTTTCAGCCAAGCCCTCCCGGAAACACGCCCCGAGAGCTGACCGATCGCATGATCGATATCAACGTCAAGGGCACGTGGAATTGCGTGCAGGCGGCGATCGACCCCTTAAAGCGTCGCGGCGGCGGCAAAATCCTGAATTTTGCCTCCGTTGCCGGTCTGACTGGCGTTAAAGGCATGGCGGTCTATTGCGCCAGCAAGGCGGCCATCGTGATGATGACCAAGGTTCTGGCGGCGGAGCTCGCGCCTTTCAACATCAACGTCAATGCGCTCGCCCCCGGCAATACCGCCACGCCCATGAACGAGAACATACGCACCGACCCCGCCATGCGGGACATGATGGAAGGTATGAAGCGCATCACCCCCAGCGGCGTCACCTTCTCCCAGCCGGAGGAGATCGTCGAGGCGGCGCTCTATCTGCTGTCGCCGGCGGCGCGACCGGTGCATGGGTCGACGCTGGTGATCGATGAAGGCATCTCGGCGGCTATCGGTTAGGGCATTTCCGGATTCGGTAACACAGTCATTGCGAGGAACCAAGTGACGAAGCAATCTAGGAATCCTTGTAATGGATGCCGCTTTCTGGATTGCCTCACCCTAAAGGGGCTCGCAATGACGGTTCCTTGTATTTCGAAAATGCTCTAGACGCTCAGGAAAGTAGCCCGTCCCCATGTCCCAGCATTTCTCCAAAAACGGCCTTTATGCTTGGTATGTGGCCGTGCTGTTGTCGCTGGGGCATCTGGTATCCTTCCTTGACCGCTTCATCATGGGGCTAGTGCTGGTGCCGGTGAAAACCGAGTTTGGGTTGAGCGATACTCAACTTGGGCTGTTGCACGGCACGGGGTTTGTTATCCTTTATGTGCTGGCGGCTCTGCCGCTGGGAAGATTGGCGGATACCGGCAACCGTCGCAATCTGATCGTGACCGGCACCATCTTTTGGAGCCTGGCCACCGCCGCCTGCGGTTTGGCAGATTCCTTCGGCTCACTGTTTGCCGCACGGGTGGGCGTGGGTCTTGGCGAAGCAAGTCTGGTGCCTGCGGCCATGTCGCTGTTGGCCACCTATTTCAGCCGGGATAAGCTCGGCCGCGCTGTCGGCACCTTCACCATGGGCGCGTCGCTGGGCTCCTCGGTCGCCTTCATCGGCGGCGGCGCGATCCTGGCAGTGTTGGTGGCGCAGGGCGGCATGGACATGCCCGGCGTTGGTCACCTAACGCCGTGGAAGGCGCTGTTCGTATTGACCAGTATCCCCGGTTTTGTGTTGGCCGTGCTGTTGCTGACGGTGCGCGAGCCAGCTCGCGTGGAAGATACCGTTGTCGCCAAGCCGGGCGTCCGCGTGGCGTTTCGCTATATCAGCGATCATCTGCCGGCCTATGGCTGGCATACAATTGCTTCCGTCTCGGTGATCATCTTGGTGCAGTCCTATGCCGCCTGGATGCCGACATTCTATGTGCGCTCCTTCGGATTATCACCGGCAGAGGCGGGCATTGTGGTTGGTACTGTGATGCTGGTCGCCGCGCCGCTGGGGCATTTGGCCGGGGGAGCACTGACCGACATGTTTCATCGCCGGGGCATCGAAAGCGCGCCGGGTCTGGTGATCGCCTTGATGCTTTTGTGCGGCGTTGCACCCGCGGTTGTGTTCTGCACCACTCGGAACCTGACCTTGTCCATCATCGCCATGGCGGCGTTCAAGATCTGCTTGAGCGCCGCCGCGCCACCCAGTCTTGCCGGTATTCAAATGATCACCCCGGAGCGGTTGCGCGGGATCATGAGCGCCTGCTTCCTGTGCGTGGTGACCCTGGTGGCGGTGGGGATGGGGCCGACGCTCATTGGGTTGATCACCGATTACGTGTTTGGCGACGAAAACGCGCTGTCCTCCTCGCTGCTGGTGATGACCTTGATCATGGCGATGGTGGGCACAGCGACCGCTTGGATCAGCCGGCCGCCGGTGAAGGCGGCCATGGCCAAGATTTAGGGCCGATAACCAGAATATAATTTTTCAGAAGCGAGTGCTACCCATGAGATTTGCAACCGATACCGGCGGCACGTTTACCGACCTGGTGGTGGAGGATGACGACGGCCGGGTGACGATGTACAAGGCGTCGACGGTACCATCGGACCCGGTGGCGGGGGTGCTGGCTGCGTTGACGCTGGCGGCAAAAGATCGCCGCCTGTCGCTGGCGGATTTGCTGGCGCGGGGCGACACTTTCATTCACGGCACGACACACGCCATCAATGCCATCATCACCGGCCGCACAGCGAAGACGGCGCTCATTGTCACCGAAGGCCATCGTGATATCTTGACGTTCCGCGAAGGCGGCCGCATCGAACCCTTCAATCACACCGTGCCCTATCCCAAACCCTATGTGCCGCGCGCGCTGACCTTCGAGGTGCCGGAGCGCGTGGTGTATAACGGCGAGGTGTTGACGCCCTTGGATGAAAGCGCAGTGCTTGAGGTGATTGCGTACATCAAGGCAGCGGGCGTTGAGGCGGTGGCGGTTTGCCTGCTGTGGTCGACCATCAATCCGGCGCACGAGAAGCGCATAGGCGAGCTGTTGGCAACACATTTGCCGGGCGTGCCGGTGACGTTGTCGCACGCCATCAATCCCACGTTGAGGGAGTTTCGCCGCGCTTCCTCGGCGGCCATCGACGCCTCCTTGAAACCGCTGATGAGCCGGTATCTGGGCGGACTGACCCAGCGTCTGAAAGAGGCGGGCTTTGCCGGCGAGGTCATGGTGCTGACCAGCGGCGGCGGCATGATGGCGGCACAAGACGTGGCTGAAGCTCCGGTCCGCGTCATCAACTCCGGACCATCCATGGCGCCCATCGCCGGCCGCTATTACACCGACCTGGAGGACAAGGGCCAGAGCGCCATCGTCGCCGACACCGGCGGCACCACCTATGACATCAGCCTGGTGCGCGATGAACACATCCCGATGACCCGCGAGCTGTGGATCGGGCAACCCACCCGCGGCCATCTGGTGGGCTATCCGTCGGTAGATGTGAAAAGCATCGGCGCGGGCGGCGGCTCCATTGCCCGGGTCGATGCCGGCGGCTTGTTGCATGTGGGCCCAATGAGCGCCGGCGCGGTTCCGGGGCCGGTTTGTTACGGCAAGGGCGGCACGGAACCCACCGTGACCGACGCTACCGTGGTCTTGGGCTATCTTGATCCTGATTTCTTTCTCGGCGGCGCGATGAAGCTTGATCGCGACGCCGCTTATCGTGCAGTGGCGGAAAAAGTGGCAATGCCCTTGGGGCTTGGCGTGGAAGAAGCGGCGTGGAACATCATCAATCTCGCCACCGAAAACATGGTGCAGGCGATCGCTGACATCACCGTGGCGCAAGGCATCGATCCGGCAGGCGCGGTGCTGATCGGCGGCGGCGGCGCGGCGGGCTTGAACTCCACCTTCATCGCCCGGCGACTTGGCTGCGAGACGCTCCTCATTCCGGAAACCGGCGCGGCGTTGAGCGCCGCCGGGGCCATGATGTCTGACGTGACGGGGGAATACGCCGTCAGTCTTTTTACCACTACTGCTGATTTCGATTACGCCAGAATGAATGCGGCGCTCGAGGAGCTGCGCGCCAAGTGCGCGGCTTTAGCCAACCGAGCGGCCAAGAAAGTATTGGCGACGCGGGTATCCATCGTGGCCGAGGCGCGTTATGAAAACCAGGTGTGGGACATCGACCTGCCGCTGACCATCGCCCGCTTCAATGACGAAAAAGACTTGGCCGCCTTCCGCGCCATCTTCGATGACGCGCACGAACAGATTTTCACCATCCGCGACCCGTCCTCCCATGTGGAAATCGTCGGGCTGCGGGCGACGGTGAGCTGCAAGGTGCGGCCGCACGAGGCTTTCCGTTTGGAACAGGTCGGCAAGGTCGACGCAAAACTTGGCAAGCGCTCGGTTTACTTTACCGGCATAGGCTGGGTCGATACCGCTATTTATCGTTTGGAGGCCCTGCCGGAAGGCAAGCAGCACCAGGGACCAGCGATCATTGAATCGCCCTTTACCTCGATTGTGGTCGATCCCCAGGCGCGGTTCCGCCGTTCGGCGGCCGGCAGCATCATCATTCACCCCTGACGGAGTAGCCTTCAATGACGGATAAGGTATTGAACGGCGCGGAAATGGCGGTCTTGAACAGCCGGCTGGAAGGGGCGGCGCGCAAGATGGCGAACACGTTGTTGCGTACCGGCCGTTCCGGCGTGCTCAATCGCGCCAAGGATTTTTCCTGCTGCATCGTCACGGCGGATTGCGAACTGTTGGCGAGCGCCGAAAGCCTGCCCATCCACGTGCTGTCAGGGCCTGACATGATGGCCCGCGTGATGAAGGAATTTCATCCCGATCTGAAGCGCGGCGATGCGTTTTTGCACAATTCTCCCTATCATGGCTGCTCTCACGCCGCCGATTTGACGCTGCTGGCTCCCGTGGTGGATGACGAGGGCGTGCATCGTTTTACCGTATTGGCCAAGGCGCACCAGGCCGACATCGGCAACTCGGAGCCCACCACCTACATGGGCAATGCCCGGGACGTCTACCACGAAGGCGCGCTCATCTTCCCCGCCGTGCAGGTGCAGCGGGACTATAAAGATATCGGCGACATCATCCGCCTATGCGAGATGCGTATCCGCGTGCCGGCGCAATGGCGCGGCGATTATCTCGCCATGGTCGGCGCGGCGCGCATTGGCGAGAAGGAACTTCTGGCGCTGGGCAGGGAAGTGGGCTGGGACAAACTTCAAGCCTTCACCCGCCAGTGGTTCGATTACAGCGAAGCGTTGATGGTGGAGGCCGTCAAGGCGATGTCGTCGGGGACGGTAACTGCGTCAAGCACCCATGATCCGTTCCCCGGCATGCCGCCGGAGGGGGTGACCGTCAAGTCGGTGGTGACCATCGACAGCGATGCCAGCCGCATCACCGTCGACCTGACCGATAATATCGATTGTCTGCCCTGCGGCATGAATTTGAGCGAGGCGACGGCGCGCACCGGGGCCATGATCGGCGTCTTTAATTCCATCGATCATCGGGTGCCGAAGAATGCCGGCTCGTTCCGCCGCATCGAGGTGAAATTGCGGCGGGGCTGCATCGTCGGTATTCCGGTGCATCCCTACAGCTGCTCAGCGGGCACCACCAACATCGCCGATCGGGTGGCGAACGGTGTGCAGGCGGCCATCGCCGGTTTGGGGCAAGGGGTCGGCATGGCCGAAGTGGGTGCGGTAATTGCGCCCTCCTCTGGCGTTATCTCCGGCATCGACGCCAGGAACGGCAAGGCATTCGTCAATCAGATCTTTCTTGCCTTTTCCGCCGGCGCGGCGGCGCCCAAAAACGATGCCTGGTGGAGCACGGCCCATGTGGGGAATGCGGGCTTGTGCTGCATCGATGGCGTCGAGTTGGATGAACTCTATCAGCCGCTGTTGGTGAAGAAGCGCGCTTTTCTCACCGACAGCGAGGGTGCGGGGCGGCATTCCGGCGCGCCGTCCACCTATGTGGAGTTCGGGCCTTTGAAGGGTGAGATCGACGTCGGTTACGTCTCCGACGGCCATCAAAACCCCGCCAAGGGGGTGTGCGGCGGCCAGAACGGCGGCGCTGCCAATCAGTTCTTGATGAGCCGTGACGGCGGCAAAGTGGAACTGGCAGGATGCGCATTGGTGCATGTATCGGAAGGCGAAACCATCATCGCCATCTCCACCGGCGGCGGCGGTTATGGCGATCCGACGACACGTGCTCCTGAAGCCGTGGCTGAGGACGTGCGCGAAGGGTATATCACGCCCGACCGCGCCCGGATAATCTACAAGGTCTCCGTTGATGCGGCCGGTAATCTTGACGTGGCGGCAACCCGGCGCTTGCGTAGCAACTAACGAGAAGGAAAGAGGACGATGGCGCGTTTAAAACCGTTATCCAAGGCGGAGCTGGATGCCAAGGGCATCGATCTGTCGTTCATTGGCGGCGATTTTCATGAACTGCCCAACAGTATCCCGACGCTTGCCTACCGGCCGGATATTTTGAAGGCATCCGGCGCGCTGTGGCAGACCATCATGGGCGGCGGAACCGTGGATCGCGGGTTGAAATGGCTTATCGGCTATCTCGCCAGCATGTCTGCCGGGTGCCGGTATTGCTCGGCCCACACGGCCACTGGAGCCAATACATCGGGTGTGCCGGCGGAAAAAGTCGAAGCAATCTGGAATTACGAGCGCAGCCCCATGTTTACGGATGCCGAACGGGCGGCGCTTAAGGTGGCGCAAGGAGCGGGCCATGTCCCCAATGCGGTGACGGATGAGGACTTTGCAGCGCTCAAGAAGCACTTCAGCAGCGAAGAGATTGCCGAGATCGTGGCCGTGATCGCCATTTACGGCTTCTTCAACCGCTGGAACGACACCATCGGCACGACGTTGGAAAAAACACCGCGCGCGTTTGCCGAATCCCACCTGAAGGAACACGGCTGGGATATCGGCAAACACGGATAGGAAGGAAGCAGCCTCATGAAACGCAAAGTGATATTGACCTGCGCGGTGACGGGGAACGCACCGTTCAACCCCAAGCACCCGAACTTTCCGGTAAGCCCCAAAGAGATCGCGGCAGCGTGCGAGGAGGCGGCTCAAGCCGGGGCCTCGGTGGTGCACTGCCACGTGCGGGACGAGACGACCACGCTCGGCTGCCGGGACGTGGGCAAATTCAAGGAACTGACGGCGCGCATTCGCGATAACAAAACCGATGTAGTGATCAACCTGACCTGCGGTCATGGCGCGCTGTTCCTGCCCGATCCGGAGGACGAGAGCCGCGCCCTGCCGGGGTCCGACGTGGTGGGGGTGGAGGAGCGTATCGCCCATCTGGTGGAGTGCCTGCCGGAGATCGCCTCGCTCGACATCACCACCGGCAACCAGGTGGAAGGACCGCATGAATTCGTCTACCTCAACACCACCCGCACCCTTCGCGCCATGGCTAAGCGCTTCCGGGAGCTTGGTGTAAAGCCCGAGCTGGAAGCATTCGAAGCCGGCGACGTGTTGTTTGGCAAGCAGATGATCAAGGAAGGGCTGATTGACGGCCCGCCCATGTTCCAGTTCGTGCTCGGCGTACTGTGGGGCAGCCCGGCGGATACCGAGACCATGATCTACTTGCGCAATCTTTTGCCGCCCGACGCCATCTGGACCGGCATGGGCATTGCCCGGGATGAGTTTCCCATGGCCGCGCAATCGGTGATTTTGGGCGGCAACGTGCGGGTCGGTCTGGAGGATAACCTCTATCTTGATCGTGGCGTGTTCGCCAGCAATGGCAAGCTGGTGGAGCGGGCGCGACGCATCATCGAGGACTTGGGCTGCGCGGTCGCCACGCCGCAGGAAGCCCGAGATATATTACAATTGAAAAACTTCGCCAAGAAGTAGCGAAAGGTCTTTCATGCAACAGTGCGTGGTCATCACCGGCGGCGGCGACAGCGTCGGACGGGTCATGGCGGAAAAGTTCCTCGCTCAGGGCGACCGGGTTCATATCTGCGACGTCAATGGGGATGCCCTGGCAGCCACCCTTGCCGCCAATCCCGGCATGACCGGCACGGTGGGGAGTGTTGGCGCACCCGAGGATGTAAAGCGCATCTTCACCGAAGCTTTCGTCGCCATGGGGCGGGTCGACGTACTGGTCAATGCGGTGGGTGTCGCCGGTCCCCACGGCCCCATCGAGGCTTTGGATAACGCCGCCTGGGAACAGACCATCAATATCAACCTCAATGGCATGTTCTATTGCATGAAGGAAGTGTTGCCGGGGATGAAGGCGCGCCGGCACGGGGTGATCATCAATTTCTCCTCGGGCTCCACCCGCACCGGCCTGCCCAATCGCACGCCCTACGTGGCCTCGAAATACGCGGTGGAAGGCTTGACGCATACCGCCGCACGGGAGCTGGGGCCGCACAATATCCGCTGCAATGCCATCCTGCCCGGCGCCATCAACAACCGGCGGATGCAGATGGTGATCGAGCGCAACGCCGCGGCCCAGGGCTTGACGCCGGCAGAACTGAAAGAGCGCCTGCTGCGCTATATCTCCATGCGCACCATGATCGAGCCTGAGGAACTCGCCGATACGGTGCTGTTCTTGGCTTCCAACAAAGCGCGCCACATCACCGGCCAGATGATCGAAGTCTCCGGCCTCTGCGAGTGGGAAGAATAGCCTGACGATTGAAGTGGGGCGGTATTCGCCGGATCAAAGAAGCCGATAATTTAATCCTTACCGCCGTTCTGCCGGCACGGATCATCGGATGAAGGACTGAACAGCGCTTAGCTTGCGCTATTTCTGATACGATAAATATTCTATTATATCAAAGAGCTAATGTTCTCCCATCGGGCATTCCGCGAGCCTGCCTCATAATATGGCCGTGGGACTACAACCCACGAAGTCTTTGCCGGCTATTTTTATTTCGAGGCAACTGCAAGCAATGTGCTTGTCTAGGCCGCCAGCAGCTCAAACTCGGCGTGGGTGAAAAAATCCATTATTGTCAAGGGACGCCTCGTTTTCTTATCGGATTTCTCGCTTGATTGCTTTTCTCGACGGTCTATTTGCAAGTATGCTCATATGCGGCTGCAAACCAAAGAATATTGAGGGGGGCAGGGTTCGTGTGGAGCCAGGTAGTTGCATTACTGAGGGAAATGGGCAGAAATCTTCGTGATCTGCTTCCCATACTCTTTGTCATAGCACTGTTCCAGCTATTAGTGATTCGCGAGCCTATGCAGGAATTAGAGCACCGTGTCTTGGGAGCAATTTTTTCATTGGTAGGGCTAACGCTGTTCGTTCGGGGACTAGGCATGAGCATTTTCCCACTCGGCGAGGGAATGGCGGACTGGCTTGCGCGGCGGGGCAGTCTCCTGCTTTTATTGGGTTTTGGTTTTGCATTGGGGTTCGGAAGTACGATCGCTGAGCCGGCGTTAAGCGCTATTGCTGATCAGGCGGCGCACGCTTTGACGAGTGCAGAGGACACTGCGGTTGCATATGGGAAAGAAGCCCGCTTCAGCCTTACTCTCCGCTATACGGTTGCCATCGCTGTTGGTATTGCCGTTGCCATGGGCGTTCTGCGTGTGGTGAAAGGATGGCCCATCACGTGGTTTGTTGTTCCGGGATATTTGTTAGCTATCATGTTGGCGCTGATTAGTCAGTCGGCGATATCGGCAGTAGCGTTTGATGCAGGCACAGCGGCAACTTCCGCCATAAACGTTCCGTTGATGATGGCGCTAGGCGTGGGGTTGGCAGCGATGATCCGCGGCAGGAATCCATTGCTTGATGGCTTTGGCGTAGTGGCGCTGGCAAGTTTGAGCCCGATGATAGTAGTTCAATTATTTTCTCTCATCATCGGTTAGTTCATGGAAAATATTACGGACATTTTTATTGACGAAATTATCAAGTCTATTCTTGATATTATTCCCATTATTGCCGTTATTGCCACCTTCCAATTCGTTATCATCAGGGGTTCTTTCCCAAATTTCCCCAAAACTTTTACTGGGTTAGCTTATGTTATCTTAGGCCTGACCTTTTTTCGAATTGGCGTCAACGAGTCTTTAATCCCAATTGGTCGCGAAATGGCGTACCAGTTAGTTGGGCTTGCCTCATCAAGAAGCACAGATGGATTGATGGACTATTCTCCCATTTTCATGTTTGCGGCGCTATTGGGTTTTACGGCCACTCTGATTGAGCCGACGCTTACCGCTGCCGCGGAGAAGGTGGAGCATATATCCGGCGGCTCTCTGCGAGCTATTATATTGCGTCTGATCGTAGCATGCGGTGTTGCATTGGGGTTGGTATTGGGAACTTTGCGTATCGTTAAAGGTCTACCTTTGGAATACCTGCTTGCTGGGGTCATTATCATTCTGGTCGTGCTGATCCTTACCGCGCCTCGAGAGATTGTTCCACTGGCGCTGGATAGCGGTGGGATCACCACTTCGGTAGTCACCGTACCCTTGATTGCTGCCTATGGCGCGGCGGTTGCAGAAGCCATGCCGAATGACGCCACTGCCGTCGATGGGCTTGGGCTTATCATTCTGGCGCTTCTGTTTCCAGCCATCATGGTAATGGCTTTTGCCCTTATTCAGACCAGGTTAACGGATACTTATCAAAAAGGAGGAAGCGATGAGGTTTAAGTTACTTATCGCGCTTACTGATGACGCCAAAGTCGATGCGGTCCTTGAGGCTGCGCGTGCAGCGGGCGCTACCGGAGCAACGGTAATTACGGGCGCGCGTGGGGAGGGATTGAAACCGGAAAAGACATTTCTTGGTCTTGATCTCTCCAGACATCGCAATATTGTGCTTCTCGTTGTGGAGGAGCATCTAAGCAGTTCAATTTTGGAGAGCATTGCCGAGGCGGCGCAATTCGATACGGAGCCGAGCTCCGGCATCGCCATACAAATAGCGATTGAAGATGCAGTAGGCTTGTCGTCGCAGATCCAGGAACTGACGAAGAAAGTTGGAGGCGAGATATGAGTCATTCTTTTTTTCTGCCAGTAAGAGAGGTAATGACGCGCGATCCTGAGCGGATCGGTGGTCTAGCCACGCTTGAAGAAGCCCTGAAGCGGATGAAGGCGCTACACATCAGCTCTCTGGTTATGGAGAGGCGTGACGCGCAAGACGAATTCGGACTTTTGCTTATTGCTGACATCGCGCGGGAGGTCATAGGCCAGAACCGCCCACTTAGTCGGACAAATGTTTATGAAATAGCCGCCAAGCCGGCCCCCATCGTGGAAGCGGACATGAATATCAAGTATGCGATTCGCTACATGGCCAGATTTGGCTTATCCCATTGCGTCGTCTTGCGCGGACGAGACCTTGTTGGGCTGGTTACGCTGCGAGACATGACGATCCGCTATATCGAAGCAGCAGGCAGCGCAAAAGACAAACCCCTGAAATCATAACGGTGGCATTGCGTCCGCGCATTGCCAGGTGGCATATGCCGTCTTGGCGTCGCCTTCGCAGCCCTTTTGTGCTAGGATAGTGTGACGTTTATCGCTTGTGCAGCCCTATCACGATGAACGGCGGCCGGTTGAGGATGTACTGAATACTAACCGATGGCTCTACGTCTTACTACTAAGAAGAGAAGAGGCTAAAATATGAAAAAAATTTTGGTAGCCACGGATTTTTCTGAAAGGTCAGATAGAGCCATAAGACGAGCGGTTTTATTGGCAAAGAAATTCGACGCCAAGCTATCCATCGTTCATGTCATAGATGACGATCGACCGAAGCGCATCGTTAACACGGAGTGGGAAGCGGCGACTGCCTTGTTGACAGAACAAACCCGGTCATTGTGCAACATAGATAACATAACTTGCGATTATAGCATCGTTGCCGGCGATCCTTTCGAAGGCATTGTCAAGGCTTCCGACGAGCTTATGCCGGACATATTGGTAGTAGGGCCGTATCGTCGGCAAGTCCTTAAAGACGTCTTTATCGGCACGACCGCCGAGCGAGTCATTCGCGCCAGCCGCCAGCCAATTCTGATGGCGAACGGCGTTCCGGCGGGATTTTACCGGCATGTGTTGATTGCGCTCGATTTTTCAGACTGCGCTGCCGACGCCGTCAGGATTGTGCAGGATATCGAACTGGAAAAGCACGCAGCAATTTCGGTGGTGCATGTCTTCGATACGCTTGGAGCAGGCCTTATCTCCCGTAGCGCCATGACCGAGGCCCAGGTCAACGATTATCTCGAAGGAGAGCAAAAGCGCGCTTCTCATGAGATGGCGGCATTTCTCAGCAAGCTAAACCTCGAACCCGTTCAGCGTATATTGAGGCGCAATGAAACATCGATTGCGGCCATGATTTACGCAGCCGCCAAGGAATCCTCCGCCGATCTCCTGGTAATCGGCAGTCACGGCCGAAGCGGCATAACTAAAATGCTGCTTGGCAGCGTGGCGGGGGAAGTGCTGCGAAGCGTAGATCTGGATGTTCTCGTCGTCCCGCCACGCTGACGCCCGTAATGGATCGGCAAACACCTCCTAAAGCATCAAGTATCTCGGGACATTTTTTCTACCCCTTGATCTTCATGCCCGAGGCGATCATGCCCTGGCGGAGCTGTTCCTTTTGATGCGGAAACAGCGTCAGCTTCGGCATCGGCAGCTCACCGCCGGTCATGCCCACCAGACCTTCGCCGTACTTCCATTGTTGAAAATTGTATAATCCCATTCCCGCCGAAGCGATACCCAACTGATTGATTACCTTGCGCACCGGGTCGATCTGCCAGTAAAGGGTCATGGCTTCATCCATTTTGCCGGCCTGATATAAATTAAACAGGCGTACCATGCGCGGATCCTCCGGCGTCTGGAACATCTGCCAGGGCGAGGAGCCGGACCACTGCATGCCGTATTTGCGGATGAAGATCGGCCAGGCATCATCGAAGGGATAGCTGATGGCGATCTTGTCGCCAAACAGCCGGAAACATTCATCCATCCAGGTCCATTCCAGAACGCCGATCTTCATGGCGACGACGTTTTTGAAATCAGCCATTTTATTGAGCCACGGCGCGGGGATACGCGCCGGGTGCGGGAAATCATCCTTTACCGAAGGAAACAGAATGACCGCCAGGTTGGTCGATTCGCAGATGGTGCGTGAATATTCAAAAACCTGCTCGTAGTTTTGCGGGTGAAAATTCGGCGGGTAGCTCAGCATCAGGGAATCGCAGCCCGCCGCTTCGGCAAAGCGCGCCATTTCAATATTCTTTTCCACCGTGTAATAGCGCAACGCCAGGGTAATGCCGATTTTTCCCTTGGCTTCGTCCACCATCCATTCAATGATCTTCTTATCCTGCGCCGGCGTGGTGCCGGCTTCGGTCACCAGAGTGGTGCCGAAAAAACCATGGCGGATCAGTTCGCGGATGTCGTGGCGGATGCCTTTTTCATCAAGTTCCAGCGTGTCCGGCGTATAGGAGGGCAGGAAGGTGCCATCCAGCCCCTTCATGAATCCTTTGGCCCATTCCTTGGCTTCATTCTTGCCGTATTTCATATCAGGCGTCTCCTTCTGCATAAATTAAATGATAACTGAACTGTGACCGCGCGCTCAGCTGGCGTGCTGCTGCGCCGCTGCTCTTTCGGCTTGCTCCGCCGTCTTTCCATCCAGAACCTGGAGATTGTTTTTCAGAACATTCATCAGGGCGATCAGACGATCGATGTCAGACGGCGAGATGCCGGCAAGCAGACTCTCCGTCATCTCGTCGGCAACGCCGCGCATCACGCCGATGACATCCTCCGCTTTGGCCATCAGGTAAACCTTCTTGGCGCGGCGATCATCGGGGTCGGGGCGGCGCGCGATCCAGCCGTTTTCTTCCAGCCGGTCAAGGAGACCGCCCAGCGCCACGGTGCTGTGTTCGATGGAATCCGCCAGCTCCGATTGGGTAATGCCGTCCTTGAAGGATAATGAGGCGAGCACCCGCCATTGCGCCTGGGTAATGCCTAAGGGCTTCATCCGCTGGTCGTAGGTGCGGTGCACCAGCCGCGCCAGCTCATGGATCAGGAAGGGAATGCTGCGATCGGGATCGGTATTTTGCGGCATGACATCAATTGATAAACATGTTAATAGATAAGATGTTTATTATCTCCTTTTTGGGTGAATGACAAGCTTAATCATCGGTCAATTGTAACGAACGATCGAGAGGTGCGCGGCAGCCGATTCGTCGCAACCGAAGGCTTGCTGGGTGAGGATAGTAGAAAAAATGATGGCAAAAATATCAATTAATTACCATATCTTAACAAGATTGTATGTAACGATCGATACATTTTTATTGACCGCATTGTTCATCCGTTGTTTTCTGGAACGGTCGCTCCAAAATAAATACGGGCCTACGAATTTTCGTGCGCTCGACCTATCATGCCTCCATCAGTCGCCGGCGGGCCTTGATGAGCCCGCCCCAAGTGGAGAGGGCAGATGCGAAAACCTGAGAAATTGGAAAAAAAGACAAAAAAGAAACTGGGACCTAAGGGGCAGTTGATGGATACGGCGATCGATCTTTTCGCGGAAAAGGGGTTCAGCGGCACCTCGATCCGCGACATCGCCAACGCCATGGGCGTCAGCGCGTCCAGCATCTACCATTTTTTTGGCAACAAGGAGGGACTATGGATCGCCATCCTGCGCTATTCGGTGGAGGAATTGCCCGCCCAATTGCGAGAAGTGTGTCAGCTTGACATGGATCCGGTGGAACGATTTGAGCTCCTTGTCCGCACCCATTTGAAGTATTCGGAACATCATCGCCGAGAGTCGAAAATTCTCCTCATCGATGAAGGCATGCTGTCTCCGGAAGGACAGCGCATTAACCGCAAGCTGCAGACTGAGATCATGGATATCTACCTGGAGCAATTACAGATTCTCAAAGATCTCGGCTACATTCAAACGCCATACTTGAAAGTCGCGGCGTTCAATATTTTTGGTGTGCTGAACTGGGTGCTGCGGTGGTATCGCCCTGGCGGCAAACTGGGTGAGGCGGCGACATACGACGAAGTGATCAACTTTATCATGCAGGGCCTTATCGGCTCGCGTGACAGAAAAGCAAAGTAGGTCCATTTTCATGAGCTTTACCATAGACATCGATACCGGCGGCACGTTCACGGACGGTTTCTTAAACCGCAACGGCGAAGTGCGCACGGTCAAGGTGCCAACCACGCCCCATGATCTGACGGTATGCTTTGCCGAATGCATCAAGGCCGGCGCCAAGGCCTTCGACATCAGCGAGCAGGATTTGCTTTATGACACGGAAATCATTCGTTTCTCCAACACCATAGGCACCAACACCATCATTCAGCGCGACGGTACGCGAATTGGGCTTCTGTTGTCGAAGGGCCTGGCCGATCTGGCGCCGACTGAAGCGACGGCGACCCAACGGCCGCTGGTGCAGCCGAACATGGTGCTGGAAATTGATGAAGCCACCGATGGCAATGGTGAAATTAAAACCCGCCCGCAGCCGGCGGATGTACTGTGCGCCGCCCAGCAGTTGATCGATACCGGCGCGCGCTGCCTGGTGGTGGCGTTCGAGAATTCGGAAATGAATCCGGCCAACGAGCGCGAGGTGCGGCGCATCATCAAGGCCGAATATCCCCGTGATTATTTGGGCTCGATTCCGGTTTTTCTGGCGTCCGACATCACGCCGCGCTCCGGCGTTGAGTCGCGAATCAATACTGCCGTTTTGAATGCTTACGTGCACGCCAAATTGACGCGGCTCCTATATAAGGCGGGCGAGAATTTGCGCCAGCGCCAGTACCGCAAGACGCTATTTATCGGCCACAACAACGGCACCGTCGCCCGCGTCGCCAAAACCCGCGCCTTCCAAACCTATAATTCCGGTCCTGCCGCCGGCTTGCTGGGGGTGCAGTGGCTGGGCAAGCTTTATAACAAAAAGCGGCTCATCTCCACCGATATGGGCGGCACTTCGTTCGACATCGGATGGATTAAGGAGGGCGAACCGAGCTACGCCCTGAAGCCGGACGTGGAAGGCTTTGCCTGCAATCTGCCGATGTTGGAAATCGCCGCGTTCGGCGCCGGCGGCGGCTCGATCGCTGCGGTGATCGATGGTAAACTTCGCGTCGGGCCGCAATCCGCTGGCGCGCTGCCGGGTCCGGTGTGCTTCGGTCTTGGCGGCGCCGAACCCACGGTGACCGACGCCAATCTGACATTGGGGCTATTGGACGCCAATTTCTTCCTTGGCGGTTCGATGCGTCTTGATGTGGAGAAGGCGCGCGCCGTCATCGCCGACAAGATCGCCAAGCCTCTGGGCATTACCGTTGAGGAGGCGGCGCTTGCCATCCGCGCCGAGATCGACCACGCCATGGGCAAGGAGGTTGCCGTTGTTGCCCAGGGTTTCGGCGAAGGCGAGGAGCCGGTGATTGTCGCCTACGGCGGCGCCGGCGGCTTGCATGCCTGCGCCATCGCCGAGGCGGCCGGACTTAGCTCGATCATTGTTACGCCGTTCTCGGCGGTCTTTTCCGCCTTTTCCTCGTCGCTGATCGACGTTGGGCACATCTATTACCGCCGTCTTGGCGCATCTTTATCCGACACGGCGATTTCAGGCCGGGTTGAAGCCGCGCTTTCCGGCATGGAAAACGAGGCGCGCCGCGACATGCGCGGCGAGGGCATAGATTTTGCCAACGTGACTTCCCATCTGCATCTTCTGGTCAGCGACAAGGATAAAAAGCAACAAATCCTGATCCCGGTAACGGTGGCCGACTTCCGCATGGGTGGTATGGCGGCTGTTGCAGCCCGCGCCGCCAAGGCTATGGGGATAAAGGCCGCCGATCTGGTGATCGATACCCTCGGCTATCTGGTGCAAGCGCCGGTCAGCCCCTTTAAGCCCGCGCGCCATTCCCGCGCGCATGGTTCGGTTGACGCGACGATCAAGGAAAGGCGCAGCGTCTATGACGCCGACCAAAAGAAGGCCATAGCCATTCCGGTTTATGACCGCCAGCTTCTCCTGGCGGGGCACGAGCTATCCGGACCGGCCATCGTGGAATCCAACCAAACCACCTTCTTTGTCCATGCCGGCTGGCGTTTCGCCATTGACGACCACAACAACGCCCTGGTGCAGCGAGGCCCCCTGTCATGAAAATCCGCATCACCGAGTATCTCGACATCGATCTGGCGGCGGAGACCTGGTGTTGTCATGGCTGCGGCCAAAAGTTCGGCAATGCCCGCGACAATTACAAGAAAGGCCTGCTCATTGCCGAGCGTCCGCTGGAGGAAGTTCATCAGCCGCTGGTTACGGGCGAGCAATTCAGCTTCAAGCCTGATCCCGATTATTGCCGCTTGATCGAGCTTTATTGCCCCAATTGCGGTGCGCTCATTGACAACGAATATCTACCGCCCGGGCATCCCCTGACCCATGACATCGAGCTTGATATTGATGCCTTGAAGCAAAAGCATGGTATTTGATGATGATCACCCCGCGCCAAGCCATGGATGGGTATCTATCAGGGCGGGCCGCGCGTCCCGTGTTGGCGCCGTTTGTGGAACGCTTGGCGGCGCGCGTCACGGGCACGAGCTATCAAGCCATGGGCGCCGATGCCGGAAACTATACGGCGGCGCTGTCCAAGACCGCCAACTTGTTGGGGCTTGATGCAGTTGTCGTTGGCGCTGACGATACGCTGTTGGCGGAAGCGCTGGGCGCAACCATCGTTTGGCGAGATGGTCGGCCGGAACTTGGCGCGCCGCCGCTGGCGCTGGCCGATGAGCCGGCGATGCAAGCGAGGCTCAAGGTCGCCATCGAAGCCGCCAGCCGGTTGTTTCAAGTTATCCGAGGCGCGCAAGGCTGCATTGCCGCCATGACCGGTCCCGCGACCCTGGCGTCACAAATTTACGGCCAGGCCGGCATGGCCGATGGCTTAAGCGCGCTCAAACCGGCGCTGGTGTCGGTGGCCGAAGCTTATTGCAAGACGCGGCCGGATATCTTGCTCTTGCTAGAGACGCAAAGCCACTTGAGCGCTGGCGATTCCCGTCTGCGTCGGACGTTGAGCGCCATTAAGAATGTCGCCTCTTATTATGACGTGCGCTTCGGAATATACGCCGCCTCCTATGTACCGGCGGATTTAGCGGCCTTCAATGCCGATGTGATTGTGCTTGGTGGCGATGAAAGTTTGATGCCAGAGGCCGTGTCGGCCCTTGGACAATCGTCATCCCCGCTCGGCCTTGCCCTGCCCATGGGCAGAGGCGCTTGCGCTGACATTATTCGGAGTATTCAAGATACATCAAAAAGCGAAACAATGTTTTTGCTGACCAGTTCCGGCGACATCGCGGCTGATGCAGACATTGAGCGGCTGCGCAATGAGCTGAGCCAACTTCGGGAATTGCGTTAGCAAGAATAGGTTAGAGGAGATTACCCTTGGGATTTAATATCGGCATCGACATCGGCGGCACCTTCACCGATTGCTTTGTCACCGGTGATTCCGGCCTCATTCTGGCGTGCAAGACGCCGACCACGCACTATGACCTGTCGGTCGGTTTCATGAAAGGCATGCGGGAGCTGGCGCGTCTTTCCGGCAAGCCTTTGGACGTCTTTCTTTCAGAAACCGATTCCGTGCGCTATTCGACCACCGTCGGCACCAATGCGGTCATCGAACGCACGGGGCCGAAACTAGGCCTCATCACCACGGCGGGTTTTGAGGATACCATCTTTCTCGGCCGCGCCCGCAACTGGGCTGATGGCGTCTCGATGGCGGAGATGCGCGATCAGGCGCGCATCCGCAAGCCCGAACCGCTCATTCAGCCGGATATGGTGGTGGGTATCCGCGAGCGCATGGATTCCGCCGGCCAGGTTCTGATGCCCTTATCAAGGGAAGATGTGCTGGAGAAAGTACAGGCCCTGGTCGATCGCGGCGCCATGGGATTTGTGGTCAGCCTTCTCTGGTCGTTCATGAACCCTGAGCACGAGCACATGGTCAAGGAAATCATCGAGGAGGAATATCCCGAGGATTACTTAGGATCGCTGCCGGTGGTGCTGTCCTCCGATGTGTCGGCCAAGTCTGGCGAATATCCTCGCACCATGACCGCCATCGTCAACGCTTACATTCACGGCGTCATGGCGGATGAAATCAACAAGCTGAGCAACGAGCTGCGCGATAGCGGCTTCAAGCGCCCCATTACCCTGGTGCACAACACCGGCGGCACCAAGAAGGCTTCGCGCACCCGTGCGGTGCTGACCCATAACGCCGGTCCAGTGGCGGGCATGTATGGCGCAGCTTTTCAGGGCCGCTCCACCGGCGATCAGAACATCGTCTTTACCGATATGGGAGGCACCTCGTTCGATATCGGCGTCATCGCCAATGGGGAAATGAAATCTCACGACTTCATTCCGGTGATCGATCGCTGGCGCACCAACATTCCGGCGGTGGAGGTGAAATCCATCGGCGCCGGCGGCGGCTCCATCGCCTGGATCAATAAGTTGATGGGCAATGCGCTGGAAGTGGGACCGCAATCGGCGGGATCAATGCCCGGTCCCGCCTGCTATGACCAGGGCGGCGCTGAGCCCACCGTGACCGACGCCGACTTGGTGTTGGGATTTTATAATCCCGATAATTATCTCGGCGGCAAGATGCTCCTCGATCCTGATCTGGCGGCGGAAGTGATCGAGAAGAAGATTGCTCGCCCGCTGGGCTTGAGCGTCGCCGAGGCGGCGTGGCGCATCCGGCGGCTGGTGGATGCGCAAATGGGGCAGGAGACATTCAACGAAGTGGCGCTGAAAGGCCATGACCCCCGGATATTTTCGCTATACGCCTGCGGCGGCGCGGGGGCTGCGCATGCCTGTGATTTTGCCGGCTATATCGGCATCAAGCGCATCGTGGCGCCGTTCAGTTCATCGGTTTACGGCGCATTCGGCGCCTCCATCATGAAGATCAAAGAGGTGTGGGAGCGCTCGCGCTCGCTCAAGATCTTCCAGTGGGCAAGACAGAAATATCTTGACGACATCGAATCCTTCAATCGTCCGGTGCGCGAGTTGAAGGAACTCGCCATCCGCGATTTGCGCCTGGAAGGCTATGACGAGCGACAGATCAAATTTACCCTGGAACTGGATATGCGCTACGGCAGCCAGTATAATCTGACCAAGGTCACCAGTCCGCGCCTTGAAATTGCCAGCGCCGATGATTTCCGCGAGCTGTGCGAGCTGTTTATGGCGCGCTATGCCGAAATATATTCGGCGGAAGCCGGGTTCCCGCAAGGCGGAGTCAATATCGAGGGCTTTTTCCTGACCGCCGAGGTGATGACCGAAGATCCTCGCCTGCCGGTTGAGAAAAGCGCGCCGGCAACGCCCGAAAGCCAAGCGCACAAGGGTAAGCGCGCCGTATTCTGGGAGCCTAAGGAAGGCTACGTCGATACTGATATCTACGATTGGACGGCCTTGCATCCCGGCAATATGATCGCCGGTCCGGCCATCATCGAATCGCCGCAAACTACATTCGTTATCCCGAAGGGATGGCAGTTTTCCATGGATACGTTCCGCAACGGCATCCTGGAGAGGACCGATGTTGCCGTCGCCAAACAACCCGAGCGCATAGGGAGCCTATCATGACCAGCAGCTATTACGGACGTGATGAAGAGGTTGTGCAGCGGTTGCGGCCGGAACCGATGACGGCTGAGGAAGAAGCGGCGCAAGCCGGCATCGAGGATATCGATTTCGACATCTTCCGCCATAAGATGCACATGATCGCCCTGGAAGGCAAAGAAACCACCATGAAGCTTGGCGCTTCCACCGCCATGCGCTGGGGCGACGTGGCGTTTGGGATTTTCACCGCCCAGGGCGATCTCGCCATCTGCGCCACCGGCATCTACCACCACGCGGTGTTGGGGCAGATTCCCATCAAGTATATTGTCAAGCACTGGCGCGATGAGCCGTCGGTGGGTGTGCGCGATGGCGACGCCTTCTTCTACAATGATCCCTTTTACGGCGGCGTGCACGCGGCGGACATGGGGCTGGCGATCCCGGTTTTCGCCGGCAACCGCCTGATCTGTTTTGTCGGCGCGGCGGTGCATACCGGCGAGTGCGGCGGCACCGAGCCTGGCGGTACGGTGCAGAACGCCAAATCAAAATATTATGAAGGGTTGCAGATGCCGCCCATCAAGGTCGGCGAAAAGTATGCCCTGCGCGAGGATTTGCTCAACATGTTCGCGGCCATGAACCGCGACCCCCGCACCATGATTCTGGACTTGAAGGCGCGGCTGGCGGCGGCGCGCATCGTGCAACGCCGGATTCTGGCGCTGGTCAACGAGAAGGGCGCGGATTTCGTCATCGGCGCGCTGCGCCGGGTGCTTAAAGTGACGGGCGAGGCGGCGCGGCAGAAGATTGCCGCCCTGAACGACGGCGTTTATCGCCAGCCGCGCTTTCTCGACATGGTAGGCTCCGAGCCCGGCCTGACGCGCATCAATCTGACGGTCATCAAGAAGGGCGACCGGCTGACCCTTGATCTGACCGGCAGTTCGCCGATGCTGCACGACAAGCCGCTCAACTCCTTCTTCCAAGGCTTGATCGGCTTGGCGATGGTCTATTTCTGCGGCTGGTTCTTCCACGATCTGCCAGCCAACAACGGGCTGTTGGAAGCAGTGGATTGGAAATTCCCCGACGACAGTCTGGTCAACGCCAAGGGGGAGGTATCGACCTCGCTGGCCCCGGTGGTGCAGTCCTACTTTGCCCACGCCATGTTCCTGTGCGGCGCGCGCATGGTCTACAGCAGCGATCCCAAGCGGGCGGTGGCGGCGTGGTTTTCCGGCTTCGCCATTCCCATCTATGCCGGCGTCAACCAGGCCGGCGAGCCGGTGGCCGACATCACGCCGGAAATCAACGCCACCGGCGCCGGCGGCCGCTCGGACATGGATGGCGTCGATGGCGCGGGCGCGTTCTTCGCCACGGTGAGCGATTGCTCGGACGTAGAAGCCACCGAGGCCGACAGGCCGGTAGTTTATTTGTTCCGTAATTTCTTCAATGGCTCTTATGGCCACGGCAAGTATCGCGGCGGCGCGGGGGCCGGCATCGGCTTGATGGTGCATCATGTGCCGTGGCTGGCCATGGGCTCCATGGGTGCCGGGGCGCACTTCCCAAGCACGCTCGGTCTTTTTGGCGGCAACGCCGTGCCGCCGACCTTCGTGCAAACTGTGGATGGCAGCAACATGAAGGCGCTGATGCGGGCCAATGACAGCCCCATAGCGCGCAGTTTGGCGGAAGTTTACAGCGCCATGAACCCCGAACAGGGCGAGCGCAAGTTCAATGACATCGACATGGTGGTGCGGCCGCGGCTGAATGGCGATACCTCCTATATCTCGGTCAGCGGCGGCGGCGGCTATGGCGATCCCATCGAGCGCGAGCCAGCGGCGGTTCTGCGTGACTTAAAGTTTGGCCGTACCACCGCATGGGCGGCACAGAATATTTATCATGTGGTCTATGATCCGGACTCGTTGCGTCTCGATGAGGCGGCAACCACCGCCCGGCGTCAGGAAGTTCGCCAGCACCGCATCGCGCGCGGCCGTCCTTATGACGAATTCATGGCCGAGTGGCGAAAGCTGACGCCGCCCAAGGACATCCTGAAATATTACGGCAGCTATCCCGATCCCGAGGCGGGCTTTGCACCGCAAGCCTTGCCCAAAGCAGTGAATATGTAATGACCAATCAAGCTTCTCTCACACACAAGCGAACTGTACATGGCGTACTGGCCGATAAGGTGGCGCAGTACGGCAACCGAGAATTTTTCCGCTTCGGCGAACAGGTGTTCGGCTATCAGGATCTTGATCGGGAATCGAACAAGGTCGCCGCCGGCATGCAAGCCTTGGGCCTGGCGAAAGGCGACAAGGTCGCGATCATACTGGATAACCGGCCGGAATATCTTTTCCTGTGGTTCGGATTGTCCAAGCTCGGCGCGGTCGAGGTGCCCTTGAACACGGCGCACAAGGGCGATCTCTTGACCTACATGATCGATCGCGCCGATTGCCGGATGATCGTGATTGAGCAAGCTTATTTGCCCGAACTGGCGTCGTGTCTGGTCAATCTGCCCAAGCTGGAGCGGGTGATCGTCATGGGTGACGCCGGCGTCAGCCTGAATCGGCCGATGACTTCCTACGGTGCGCTGATCGACAATGACGGTGCATTCAAAGCGGCGGATGTCATCTGGTCCGATCCCCTGGTCATTCTGTTCACATCGGGCACAACGGGTCCGTCGAAGGGCGCGGTGATGCCGCAAAATTACCCAGTCTATCTGGCGGAAATCCTCACCCGCGCCGCGCGCTACAGCGAGGCGGATTGCCTCTATAACGCTCTGCCGTTTTTTCACGGCAATGCGCAATTCCTGTCCACCATGCCGGCGCTTTATAGCGGCGCCAGGATGGTGGTGGCGCCGCGCTTCTCCGCCTCCGCTTTCTGGGACGATGTACGGCGCTACGGCTGCACCGAGTTCAATTACATCGGCGGCATCATTCCCATCCTGTTGAAAGCGGAGGAGAAGCCGGACGATGCCGACAACCCGTTGCGCATCATGCTGGGCGGCGGCTGCCCGGTGAATTTGTTCGAGCCGTTCCAGAAACGCTTCGGCGTCAGGCTGATCGAAGGCTACGGCATGAGCGAAATTGGCCTGCCGCTGATGAACACGGTGGATGATCCCCGCTCCGGCAATTGCGGCCGCGTTCATCCCGACTACGAGGTCAAGCTCGTTGATGAGGATGGCGTGGAGGTGGGGCCGGATACGCCGGGCGAGTTGCTCATTCGCTCGAAAAAGCCCTATTGCGTGCTTTTGGAATATTACAATATGCCGGAAAAAACCGTGGAAGCCTGGCGCGATCTGTGGTTCCACACCGGCGATTATCTGAAGCGCGACGCGGAAGGCTACTTTTACTTTCTTGACCGCAAGAAGGATGCGCTGCGCCGCCGCGGCGAAAACATTTCCTCCTACGAGGTGGAGAAAGTCATCAACTCCCACCCAGCGGTGCTGGAATCGGCGGCGGTGGCGGCGGCATCCGAACTGGCGGAGGATGAGGTCATGGTGTGCCTGTCCTGCCGGCCGGGGAAAACCCTGACGCCGGAAGAACTGATTGATTATTGCGAGCAGCGCATGGCCTACTTCATGGTGCCGCGATATGTGCGGATCATGGACAAGTTGCCGAAAACCCCCACCGAGCGTATTCAAAAATACCGTCTGCGGGAAGAAGGCGTCACGCCCGATACCTGGGATCGCGAACAGAACGGAAAAGGCAGAGGACATGCCCGCAAGGCTTAAAGAAAATACGGTATCGGAGGCTGGGGCAACTGACTTGTTGCCGCCGGTGCAGGAAGGAATTTTCTCGCTGCCCGCCGCAGGCGAGACGGGTAGTCCGCGCTTGCTGGGCGGTTATTGTCGCGCTTGCGAGCGCTACCATTTTCCGCGCGAGCGGCACTGTCATCGTTGTCTTGGTCCCGTGGAAGGGGCTGATCTCGGCAATACCGGCATCGTTTATAGCTTCACCGCGGTGCGCGCCAAGCCGCCCCTAGGGTTGCCGCAACCCTATGGCGTCGGCTTTGTTGATCTTGCGGCGAATGGCCTGCGAGTCTTTGCCTTGCTTGATCCCGATTGCGTCGACGACTTCAAGATTGGCTCCTCTGTGGTACTGGCAGTCAAGCCGTTGGGCCATGACGGCAAGGGGCGCCCTTGCCTGCGCCCCTATTTCACCTTGCAACAATACCCGACGGAGAGCGAGGCATGACGGACGTCTACGTCATTGGTGCGGGCATCATCCCATTCGCTCGTCATGAAGCCTTATCACTGACCGACCTGTCGGTGGAAGCGGCTTTCCTGGCGATCAAGGATTCAGGCTTGGCGCCGCATCGCATCGACTCCGGTTATTTCGCCAGCGTGCTTGGCGGCCGCTTGTTCGGCGATTCAACTTTGGGCCAGTCGGTCTTTGCCGAAGTCGGCATTAGCGGCGGTCCGATCGTCAATATCGAGAACGCCTGCGCTTCGGGGTCGAGCGCCGTTTGCCTTGCCTATAATGCGCTGGCGGCGGGGCAGTCAGACTATGCCATCGTTCTTGGCGCGGAAAAGATGTGCGTGCCGGGATTGGGGCTGTTGAATTCCGGCGAAAGCGATATCGAAACCAAGCTCGGCCTGGTCACGCCGGCAAGCTTCGCCTTGCGTGCGCAGCGTCACATGTACGAATTCGGCACCACCCTGGAGCAGATGGCGCAGGTATCAGTCAAAAACCGCCGCCACGCCGCCGCCAATCCCATCGCCTTTTTCCGCCAGCCGGTGACGCTGGAGGAGGTTTTAACAGCGCCGATGATCACCGATCCCTTGACCCGCCCGCAATGCTGCCCCATGGCCGATGGCGCGGCCGCGCTGGTGCTAGCCAGCGGCCCGGCGATTTCGCACAACAAACGCGCCATAAAAATCAATGCCGCCGTTCTGACGTCGGGCAGCTATCAGAATCCCATCGATCTGGTGCGCTGGGAAACCGACCAGCGGAGCTGCCGATTGGCCTATGAAAAAGCCGGCATGGGACCGGACGATTTGGATCTGGTGGAATGCCATGACGCCTTCACCATCGCCGAGATCATTCATTACGAGGCGCTGGGACTTTGCGAAGTGGGCGAGGGTGGTCGTCTGGTGGCGGAAGGCGCCACCAGTCTCGGCGGCCGAATTCCGGTGAACGTATCGGGCGGCTTGATCGGCCGCGGCCATCCGGTGGCTGCCACCGGCGTTGCCCAGATCGTAGAGGTGGTAACGCAGCTGCGCGGTGAGGCCAAGGAGCGCCAAGTTGAAGGCACGAAGGTGGGGCTTGCCCACTGCATGGGGGCCGACCGCCAGGGCGACGCTCGGTCCTGCACCGTCGCCATTCTGTCAAGCTGAACAAAGAACGCGAGAGAACAACAATAAGCGTCCTTTTTTCAACAAGTTGTGTATGTAACGTTCGATATAGAGGGAAGCGAAAAAGCAAATAACTACACGGTATCGGGAACACGACAACGAGGAGGGTGACATGTCACTCATTAAATTGGGAACACTGTTGAGAACGACCACTTACTTGACGCTGATAGCGGCGACAACGCTGCCCTTACAGCACGCGCAGGCGGCGGACGCGGCCGATGCGGCGTCCGTGCTTGGGGAGATCGTCGTAACCGCCCGCAAGCGCGAGGAAAGCCTGCAACTGGTGCCGGTTTCGGTGACGGCGATCTCCGCCGCCAATCTGGAGGCAAAGTCGCTCACAACTTTGCGCGATGTCGGGCAGTTTACGCCCAACTTCTCCTTCTCCAGCCACGGCCAGGGCGGCAGCTCAGCCGGTCTGATCTACATTCGCGGCATCGGTCAATCCGACCCCCACCTCACCAACGAGCCGGGCGTCGGCATCTATCTCGACGGCGTCTACTTCGGCCGCATGCAGGGCCTCGATCTTGACATGATGGACCTGGAGCGGATCGAAATCTTGCGCGGCCCGCAAGGCACGCTGTTCGGCAAGAACACCATTGGCGGCGCGGTCAATATCGTATCGGCCAAACCATCCAATGATTTTGCCGCACGCGCGCAGATAACCACTGGCCGCTACGATCGCATTGACGCGACGGCCAGCGTCAATCTCCCCGTGGTTGAGGACAGATTGGCGGTGCGGCTCTCAGGCTCCACCCGCAACCGCGACGGCTTTGGTGAGCGCATGAACGGCGAGGACATGGGCGACGTGGACAGCCTATCAGGCCGCGCCAGCATCCTCATCACGCCCAATGAAAACTTGGAGCTGTTGGCGGCGATAGACGGCAGCCGCATCCGGGAAAAAGGCCCGGTGCGCAAGCTGTTGGCGACGTCCCAGCCCTTCGCCATCGGCCTGATGAACATGTTCATCGACCCACCATATGATGACCGTTGGCTGACTGATAGCGACTTTACCAACTACTCCACCGGCGGCAACGCCAGCAAAAGCGATCTGTGGGGCGCATCCTTCACGGCGACCTGGAAGATCGGCGACTACAGCGTCAAATCCATCACCGCATATCGCAACAACAAATCCTATTACGACGTCGATGCCGATGGTTCGCCCATCGACATCATCGATGAAGATGCTCGCGGCAAGCAGGACCAGTTCTCGCAAGAGTTCCAGGTCAACGGCGTATCGTTTGATGATCGTTTGACGTGGGTGGCAGGTGTCTACTACTTCACCGAAGACGGCAAGGTGAATATGACGGATGTCGTACTCCTACCGTTATATTACGCCATCGGCATGGAGCTGAACTTCAACTCCAACCTTCATATCGACAACAAGAGCTACGCCGCCTACGCTCAAGGCACCTACGCCGTTACCGACCAACTCAATCTGACGGCAGGCTTGCGCTATACCTATGAGAAAAAGTATGGCGACGTCTATCGCTACCGGCCGCTGACCGGGGAAATCCTCATCCCCTTCACTTCCGACAAGGAAAATTGGGAAGCCTTCTCGCCGCGCGTTGGGGTGGAGTATCGCTGGAATGACGACATCATGACCTATGTCTCCGCCGCTCATGGCTTCAAGAGCGGCGGCTTTAATGGCCGCGCCGATGCGGCCGATGGCTTTACTTCTTATGATCCGGAAAAGGTGTGGACGTTCGAGGCCGGCTGGCGCTCCGATTTGCTGGAGAAAAAACTGCGCTTTAACGCCACGATCTATTTGAGCAAGTACCGCGACATTCAGTTCACCGTAATCAAGGGTAACGAGAACGCCCAGCCCACCAGTCAGGTGGACAACGCCGGCAAGGCCACCATCAAGGGCGCGGAGATCGAACTGGTCGCCGTGCCGGCTCAGGGCTTAACCTTGAATGCCGCGCTGGGCCTGACGGACGCCGAATATACCCAGGTTGATCCGGGATCCGACATCACAACCAGTTCCCACTTCGTCAAAACGCCGAAATGGACAGCCACCATCGGCGGACAATACGTGATGCCGATCAGCAACAGCTTCGAGCTCATCAGCCAGCTCGATTATGCCTACAAGAGCAAGATCTATCACGACTCCGCCAACAGCCCGCTCATTGTGCAGAAGGGCTATGGCCTTTTGAACGGTCGTCTGACCTTCCAGCCCGCCGAAGGGCCCTGGTCAGTGGCGGTGTTTGGCACTAATCTGACCAACAAGCACTACATCCAGGCCGGCACCGATTTTCTCAATGCGCTGGGCTTTGCCGAGGTGCAGTACGCCCGGCCGCGGGAATGGGGTGCCAGCTTCGAGTATCGTTTTTAGGGTGATGAAGCCGGGCATCGCATCGGCGATCGATGCCCGGCTTATTTGACGGAGAGGTCGAATATGGGAAAGAATGCCAAGCACGTGGTGGCGACGTTTATTGCTAGCGTCGATGCCGCCTTGCGCGGCCGGTCAGCTAATCCCTATAAATTGTTATGCGACAATGTTGTTGTTGTGGTCATCGGCACGACGCCGCTGTCCGGCGTTTACTTCGGACAGGACGAGGTACGCAAAATCCTGGCGCCCACGGCGGCATTGCGCATCAAATCGGGGGAAGTAACGATCCTTGATAGCATTGCGGAAGGTGATCGCGTAGGCGTTTTCCTGAAGATTACGGCAACCAGCCGGGTCGGCAACATCTATAACGCCGCTGGTGACCCGGCCGGCTGCTACTTCAAGCTCAAAGGCGATAAGATCAGCGAAATTCGCTTTTATCCCGATACCACGCAGATCGAAACTCAGCTTTACGGCCACGCCTTTGTGCCCAATAGCCCGCGTGCGCCGCAACCGGCGGAGGCGCGGCCATGAGCGGGGAAGATGTCGAAGCCGCCATTCGCAATTTTTTTGCCGCCAACACCAGGGCCAGCCGGGGTGAGCGGGTCGATCCGCTGGCCTACTGCCATCCGGATCTGATCTGGACCATGACCGGCAGCACGCCAGTCGCCCGCACCTATAACGGACTCGACGAATTTCGCAATATCATTGGCAAGGCCTTGGCCATGCAATTCAGTACCGGCCCTGAATTTGGCCTTTATCCCATCGATATCATCGTGGAAGGAAACCGCGCGGCGGTGATCGTCAAGGGGCAGGCGGAATCGGCCCATGGCGTCACCTATAATAACAACTATTTTTTCTTCATCGAGGTGAAAGACGGCAAGCTGTTCAAGGTGCTAGAAAGTTGCGACGGCGCTTTGGTGATGCAAAGCGTCTATGGCACGCATCTTGAGGAAAGCGGGAATAACTAGGAGGCGATTATGGGACGCGTAGCAGGAAAAATTGCGCTGGTGACGGGCGCGGCTTCCGGGTTGGGCCAAGGCGCGGCGGAAGCGCTGGCGCGCGAAGGCGCCACGGTGGAGGTCACCGACATCAACCGTGAGGGCGGCGAGGCGGTGGTCAACAAGCTCGGCGGCGCTTCGGTTTTCATGCTGCTCGATACCCGGGACGAAGAGCAGTGGAAAAGCGTGATCGCCGCCGCGGTGAAGCGTTTCGGTCGTCTGGATATTCTGGTCAATAACGCCGGCGTGCCAACCGCCGAACTGATTGAGGAAACCAGCCTGGAGCGCTGGCGATCGGTGATGGCGATCAATCTGGATGGCGTCTTCTTGGGCGTTAAATATGGCATGGACGCCATGAAGAAAACCGGTGGCGGTTCTATTATTAACATTTCCTCGGTGGCGGGCCTGATCGGCACGGCCAGGACCGCGACTTACAGCGCCAGCAAGGCCGGTGTCAAGCTTTTGAGCAAATGCGCGGCGCTGGAGTGCGCCGAACTGAAGTACAATATTCGCGTCAACTCCGTGCATCCCGGCATCATCGAAACCCCCATGGCCAGCAAGGTGTTCGAGGTTCTAGGCCAGGGCGATCCAGCGGCGGGCAAGAAATACCTCGTCGACATGCATCCCATCGGCCGTATGGGGCAAATTGAAGACGTCGCCAACGGTATTCTTTATCTCGCCAGCGATGAATCGAGCTTCGTCACCGGCGCTGAACTGGTGATTGACGGTGGCCTGACCGCCCATTGACAACAGGATACATTCATCATGGCGCGCTTGAAGGATAAAATCGCCATCGTCACTGGCGGCGCATCGGGCATCGGCAAGGCGACCTCGGAGCTTTTCGCCGCAGAAGGCGCTAGCGTCGTCATCGCCGATGTCAATGCCAAGACCGGCGCTGATATCGCCGCGGCCATTCCCAACGCCCTGTTCATCGCCCATGACGCCGGCGAGGAGGACTCCTGGAAAACCTTGATGGCCGAGGTGTTAAATCGCTTTGGCCGGCTTGACGTGTTAGTCAACAACGCGGCGATTACCGGCACGCATGGTCCAATGGCTGACCCGGAAACCACTACCGTGGAGAATTGGCGGGCGATCCATCGCGTCAATTCGGAGGGGGTTTTTTTAGGCTGCAAGCACGCCATCGCCGCCATGAAGGGAAGGGGCAGCGGCTCCATTGTCAATATTTCCTCCGGCGGCGCCATTATCCCAAGCCCCATGAACACCCCTTACGGCGCGGCCAAGGCGGGCGTGCTCAATCTGACCATCACCATCGCCATTCATTGCGCTGTCAAAGGCTATGGCATCCGCTGCAACGCGGTGCTGCCGGGCGGCACGCGCACGCCGATGCTCATGGGTCTCTTTGAAACCATGAGTGGCAACAACGGACCAAACGCCGCTGAGATTGAAAATGCGTTCGCCCGGCATCAAACGATGCGCCGCTTGGCCGACCCGCGCGAGATCGCCAACGCGATTCTATTCCTGGCGTCTGACGAGTCTTCCTACGTCAATGCCGAGTTTCTGGTGGTGGACGGCGGCGCGCGCTATCCGACCATGTTGGCCTAAAGCCCTGAATGGATGCCGCCGTTGGGCTCCAGGGTCTGGCCGGTGAAATACGAGCTGGCGTCGCTGGCGAGAAACAAAACAGCCTCCGCTGCTTCACGGGGATCGGCCAAGCGTTGTAATGGCGTGTGTTGCATCAGCATGTTGAGAAATTCCGGCATCAACCCATCGCGCACCATGGGCGTATCGATGGCGCCCGGCGCTATGGCGTTGACGCGGATGCCGCGCGGCCCAAGTTCGGTGGCGGCATTGCGGGTCAAGGCGATGATTGCCGCCTTGGCGGTGGTGTAATGAGCATTGCTCAGCGGCCCACGAAAGGCGGCAGCACTGCTGCAGTTGACGATCGCGCCCTTGCCTTGGCGGGTCATGATTGGAATGGCGGCGCGCATGCAATAAAAAGTGCCATAAAGGTTAACTCTCAGCATGCGCTTGAAATCAGCATCAGTTAAATGGTGGAGAAACTCCGGCGGCCGGCTGGGTGGGCGGCGCTCGCGCAGCGATTCCACGATCAAGGACATCTCCTCAAACACCTTACGTTTATCTTCCGCCGAAGCGAAGGGGATGCCCGCCACATTGGCCATGATGTCAAGCCGGCCATGGCGTGCCTCGACGCCGGCGACCGCTGCGTTGACGGCGGCACTGTCGCTGACGTCGAGCATGATTTTCTCGCTCTTGCTGCCTTTGGGTAGGAGGCCGAGCGTCTCATCAAGCCCCTTGTCGCTGACGTCGGCGGCAATGATCGCAGCACCGTGTTCCGCCAATAACACAGCGGTGGCGCGGCCAATGCCGGAAGCCGCACCGGTGATGAAGGCAACTCGTCCCTCTAAGGTCATGGGCTTAATCCTTAATAATGCAGGCCGCCGTTGGGATTTAACGATTGGCCGGCGTAGTAGGCGGCGTCATCGGAGGCAAGAAACAGCGCGGTTTTTGCCACATCATCCGGAGACCCTAAGCGCCGCATCGGCACCTGTTGCAGCATCATCTCGGCAATGGGGCGCGGGATGACGTCGGTCATGGCGGTTGCGATGGTGCCGGGACTGATGGCGTTGACGCGCAGCCCGCGCGCCGACAGCTCTGTTGCTGCCGCGCGGGTCAAGCCGATGATGCCGGCCTTGGCGGCGCAATAATGGTGCGGCGTACCGGGACGGCTGAAGAATGCGCCAGAGCTGGCACAGTTGATGATAACGCCCTGACCCTGGCGCAGCATGGCCGGAATGACGGCGCGCATGCAATAGAAGGTGCCGAGGATATGAACGGAAATAACGCGGTCGAATTCCTCATCGGTCATCTGCGCGAAGAGATCGAACTGCGTAGTGGCTTTACCGGTGGCGGTGATTTCGGAAAAAATCGCTTGCGTCATCCGGTTGAAGCGCTGCTCTTCATCCTTGCTGCCCCAAGCGATGCCGGCATAATTGACCAGGATATCCAAGCGGCCATGGCGGGCGATCACGTCGCCGATGAGATGATCGACCGCCTGGCTGTCGGTGACGTCAAGCTTGGCCGCCTCCGCCATCGCCGCGGGCGGCATGCCCTTGATCGTCGTTTGCGCGCCGGCAAGGTCAATGTCGGCGGCGATCACGGTTGCGCCTTCCTCGGCAAAGAGGCGCGCCGTGGCGCGTCCCAAGCCCGACCCCGCGCCGGTCAGGAACGCGATTTTTCCTTGCAGCTTCACCTTGCCACTCCCGTTTTCAATAATTGGATTTGTCGGACGCCATGCTATAGTTGCGAAAATAGTAAACAAAGGTGACAATAAATGTCAACCAAGATGACTAAACGAAAATCCCGCGGCGCTTCCGGCCTTCACGCCTCCCATGCCGACCTGGTGGCGGCATTGCGCGGGCCACATATTCTCAATCAGATGTATTGGATTTATCAGAGTGGGCGGTTGGGCGCGCTGAAGCGCTTGAGCAAAAAAGGCCACCCCAAGCTAAGTCTCGCCCATGCCCTTCTCATCAGCAGCGTCGACCCGCAGGGCACGCGCATCGGCGTGCTGGCGGCGCGCACCAACAAGACCAAGCAATTCACCGGCCGTCTGGTGCAGGAGCTGGAGAAGCGGGGCTATCTTGCCGCCGTGCCCGATCCTTCGGACGGCCGCGCCGCCATCGTCCGCGCCACCGCCAAAGGCGTGCAGTTCATGGCCGACACGGTTGAATTCAAGCGCGAGTTCGAGGCAATGCTGACCGCCGCCATCGGCGAGAAGCGGATGCAGGCATTGACGAAAACCGTCGATGATCTGGCCGATTTTCTGCAAGCGCGCGGCGAAAAAATATCGACCGTGGATGATGCGTGAACAGATTATAACGTGAAAGGATGACAAGATGTCCAAACTCGGAGCGCAAGAGCAGGCGTTGATGCAGCGGATAAAAGCGGGCGGCTTTCGTCCCGCCAGCGAAATACCATTGGCAGAGTCTCGTAATGGTTTGACGCAGATGGCCATCGTCATGGCCGGACCGAAAGCTGAGGTCGGCGCGATCAGCGATCGTAAAATTCCGGGACCGGGCGGCGATCTGCCCATTCGCATCTACCGGCCGGAAGGCCACGTCAAAGGCCTCCGGCCGGTGGCGCTTTATTTCCACGGCGGCGGTTTTTATCTGGGCAATCTGGAAACCCATGACCATGTCTGTCGCTTTTTATGCCGGAACGCCGGCGTTATCGTCATTGCGGTGGATTATCGCCTGGCGCCGGAGCACAAGTTTCCCGCCGCCATCGAGGATTGTTACGCCGCGTTGTGTTGGACGGTGAAAAACGCCGCCAAGGAAGGCTTTGACGCCAACCGCGTCGCGCTGGTCGGCGACAGCGCTGGCGGCACCATCGTTGTCAGCGTGTGCCTGATGGCGCGGCAGAAGGGCGGCCCAAAAATCGCCTATCAAGTATCGGTCTATCCAGCGCTAACGGTGGATGACGGCGAAGATTTCCCATCACGCCGCGCCCTGGGCAGCGGCGAGTATTTCATCGCTCACGATGATTTCGCCTTCTTTCGCCAGCTCTATCTGGAGAACCCCGACAGGGACGCGCAAAACCCGTTGGCCTCGCCGATCCGGGCGAAGGACTACGCCAAGCTGCCGCCGGCGCTGGTCATCGCGGCGGAATTTGATCCTTGCGTAGACGAAGATGCTTACTATGCCGAACGCCTGAAGGCAGACGGCGTAGATACAGAATACGTTTGCTTTAAGGGCACCCTTCACCCCTTCTTTCTATTCGACGGCGTGCTTGACGCCGGCCGTCAGGGGCAAAAGCTGGTGGCTGAGCGCGTGCGCACGCGGCTCAAGGTGGGGTGAAAAAACAGACTTGTCGACGGCAGCTCCTTGGGTGATATATCGCGCCAAGGAGCAACGCGCAGCATGGCCAGCCCCGTTCTTCTCTACGCCTGCACTGGGATCGAGCCGGAACCCTGGATCGACGCCTTTCGCCTGCACATGCCCGAGCTTGAAGTCCGGCTATGGCCTGAAGCGGGCAATCCGGCGGATATCGACTACGTCTTGGCCTGGAAGCAGCCGCCGGGGCTGTTGCAGGCTCTTCCCAACCTTAAGGCCATTTTTTCCTTAGGCGCTGGGGTTGAGCATGTGTTGAGCGACCACACCCTGCCGGCCGGCATCCCCCTGGTGCGCATGGTCGATCCGGGCCTGACCACTGGTATGGTCGAATTCGTGCTTCTTTGCGTCTTGCGCTACCACCGCCGCCTGCCGGAGCATGAGATCAATCAAAAGGCGCATCGCTGGCAGGCGTTGACGCCTAAGCTGCCGCAGGATCAACGGGTGGGGATCATGGGGTTAGGCGAGCTGGGCGCGGCCTGCGCCCAAAGCCTGGTCGCCCTTGGCTTTGACGTGGCGAGTTGGAGCCGGACGCCGAAGTTGGTTGCCGGCGTTAAATCCTTCCATGGCCCCGCAGGGCTGGCCCCCTTCCTCAACCGTACGGATATGGTGGTCTGCCTGTTGCCGCTGACGGCGGATACCGAGAACATCCTCAATGCTGAAACATTGGCGGCGCTGCCACAAGGCGCTTATGTGATCAACGCGGCGCGCGGCCGCCACCTGGTGGAGGAGGATTTGCTTGCGGCCTTGGACAGCGGCCATATCGCCGGTGCGACGCTGGACGTGTTCCGCCACGAGCCGCTGCCGCCGGATCATCCCTTTTGGAGCCACCCCAAGGTCACCGTCATTCCCCATTGCGCGGCGCTGACCCAGCCCAAGACCGCCGCCCGAACCATCGCCGACAACATCCGCCGCTACCAATCTGGCCAACCGCTCCTCTATGTGGTTGATCCGGGACGGGGGTATTGATGGCTTTGTAATTTCCCCTAGCGGCGCTGGGCCTTTTTGGCCATTTGTTGCGGCTTGGCGAACAGGTCACCGAAGAAATCGCCGGGCAGCCACGCCGGGCGGGCATCGGCATTGGCGATGTCGCGGGCGATTTCGTAGTTCAGCCGGGCGAATTTGGCGCCGACGCGATAATCGATCGGCTGTGAAAGATCGTCCGACGGCTGGTGATAGTTGTGGCTGGCGAAGGCGCCGAACGCACGCGCGCCATCGCCGCCGAAGCCGGTTATCAGGTAGACTGCGGGTACGCCTTGCATGACGAAGCTGAAATGATCGCTGCGGGTGTAGAGGCTCTCTTGCGGCAGCGGATCAGGCGACAGACTAACGCCCATCCGGTCTGCGGCGCGGCGCACCACTGGACCGAGGTTGGTGCGTTCGTTGCCGAAGGCGACCACGTCGATGAAATCGTAGGTCAGCATCGGCATGTCGAGATTGATCACCGCCGCCAGCCGGCCAGGAACCGTCGGGTAGCTCGCGAAGGCCTGTGAGCCGGCATGACCTTTTTCCTCGGCGGTGACGAACACGAAGGCCACCGTGCGCCGCGGCGGCTGGCCCTCGGCGAAACCGCGGGCGACTTCGAGGGCGGTGGCGACGCCGGAGGCGTTGTCCATGGCGCCGTTGAAGATCACATCGCCTTGGCCGCCCTCTTTGATGCCGAAATGGTCAAGGTGTGCGGTGATCACGATGACTTCGTTTTTCAGCACCGGGTCGCTGCCCTCGACCACGCCAACCACATTGACGCTGGTCAACGGTTTGGTCTCGACGTTGAGTTCGACATCCAGGGTAACGGGCAGCCGGAAGGATTTGGTCTTGCCGGCCTCGGCGTCGCGGTAGACTTGGTCGAGCGGCGCCGGAGAACCGGCGAACAGCTTCGCGGCGCCGACGAGACTGAGATAGCCGAGCGGCGCCGCCTCATGCCCCGGCAGGTAATATTCGCCGTTGGGCTGACGCCAGGTCATATCCCAGATGCCCCTATGGCTTAAGAGGCGCGCAAACGGACGCCGACTTTCCTCCGCCGGCGTTTGGATAAGCAACACGCCGACCGCGCCATGCGCCGCGGCGGCGGCGAACTTGGTGCGGATCGAGGCGTGGTAGGCGCGCACCTCGGTTTGAAAGCTGGCGGGCGCGCCCGCCAGTACGGCGACGATCTTGCCCTTTGCGTTGATGCCGCGATAGTCGTCCCGCTTCGCCTTCTGATCGACGATGCCGAAGCCGGCGAACACGACGGGCGCGGAAAGCCGAAGCTGCTGCGTCGTCGGGTACGGCCGCGGGAGGTAATCGTCGCCGAACACCAACGGCGCCGGCGCTGCGCCTTTCGCGCGCACCGTCAGCCGGCCTTCGTCGGCGGCGCGGAAGCTGAGGAGCGCCAGCGACTGGTAATAGCCGCCGTTATCGCCCCCCGGCTTGACGCCTTGCTGCGCCAGTTGGGCGGCGACATAAGCGGCTGCAATCTCGTGGCCGCGCGCGCCGGTGTCGCGCCCTTCAAGCAGATCGCTGGCGAGAAACCCCATGTGCGCCTTGACCCGATCGGCGGATGTCGCCGCATCATCCAGCGGCTCGGCGACACCCGCGCCGCACCACACCAGCGCCGACAGCACACCCGCGACAACCCTCAATTTCAACAAGGCAGCCTCCCTTAAAATGCGATGGCCGAACATGAGGGAAGACGGCCCGGATCGCCCCCGCCATTTTGCGGGGGGATGAGGGTGACAGGGAGATCACCCCGCGCTTTGTTATTTTGGCGGTGGCCTGCCACCCGAAGCCCCGACAGGGGCGCAGGGTGGCGGATGGGGTGAGATTCGAACTCACGGTGACGTTGCCGCCACGCCGGTTTTCAAGACCGGTGCCTTAAACCACTCGGCCACCCATCCGGATAGCCCCCGTTTTAGCCGATCCCGCAGCAGGGGCAACCTTCTTTATTGCCCCTTCTCCCCCTCACCCTCGAGCGCTGACGCGCTCTTCTCCCTCTCCCTCGAGGGAGAGGAAAAAATAAAAATCCCCTCTCCCTGGGGAGAGGGGTAGGGTGAGGGGACTGTGACCCATATCAAGTTCCTGGATTGCCGCGTCGGCCCTATGGCCTCCTCGCAATGACGGCCATAGCCCCCTAAAACCTCTCCATCGGCGGGGCGGTCTTGGCCGTGGTCGCCTTGGCGTAAGGCACGGCGGGATCGCCGGCCGCTTTCGCGTTCCGCCTGTTGCCTTTGCCCCATCGGGAACGGCGTTCCCAGTACCTCAAGCCTGCCCATATCCGCCATTTACACCCTAAGGTCTAACACAAGCGGACAAATGCTACGCTCTGCGGGTGCGGCAACTACATTTTGGTGCCTGGCTGCTGACACATGAAACTGTCGTATTTGTTTACATTTTTTGGCGTCAAGATGGCCATGGCATAAATTTTTTTCTTACCATACAGCAGGATATGTTCATGGCCTTGTTATTGCATATAATTTTTCCACACGTCGTGTGGGGTGTGGACGGGATGCCTAATATATAACCCAATATATAAACGGAGTTTTGTTTATGAAATATTGCAATATCACGGGATTGGCGCTGGCAGCTACGCTGGGTTTTGCCGGGCTGGCGCAAGGGGCGGTCATTTATAATAACGGCGGGCCGAATGCGCAAAACGGCAACGACGCCACCCAATGGGTCCAGACGGAGGATTTCAGCTTCACCGACGCCGTCACGGTGACCGGGGCGGGGGTCTACGTCGCCGGCATCGCAGACCCTGGGAGTTGGGACGGCACAGTCGATTATTGGATTTTCAGCGACAGCAGCGGGCCGGACAGCATTCTAGCCAGCGGCGCCGGCCAGAATGTCTCCACCACCAACACCGGCTCATTTTGGAATTATAGCGGCTATATGTATCTGCTGGAGTTCGATTTTGTATCCGATTTCGCCGCGGCCAGCGGGAATACCTATTGGCTGGGCATTCATCTGTCCAGCGACTTCGACCGAAACGATATTTACTGGGTGACCGCGGACGGCAACGCAACTTCCAAGGGAATTGAAAGCCAAGGAGGTACCTTTGACAACTGGTATAACAATAACCAGGAGCACGCCTTCTTCCTGAACGGCAGCCGGGAACCTGGGGATGGCGGTCCCAATGAAGTGCCCGCACCGGCGGGAATGGCCCTGCTGGGCCTTGGCCTGATGGCCCTGGGCGCGGTGCGGCGGCGCACGGCTTGACCGCAGCTCACAGCCGATAATCGCAATGATCCCGTTGCCAAGTCGGCAGCGGGATCATTTTTTTGTTAAAACCGCGCCAGGTCCGGCGCTGCTTTGGCCGTGGTCGCCTTGGCGTAAAGCGCGGCGGTGACCGGGGCGGCGGGATCGTTCATGGCTTCCTGCGCCTTCATCAGTCCATAGAGCGACCAGGCGTTGTTGGGATGGCGGATCAGCGCCTTGGAGAAGGCGTCCGCCGCCTCGCCGTAGCGCTTGGCTTCTAACAACGTCGCCCCCAGCGTCTGCTCCACCGGATAATACCAGTAGGGCGGCTCGGTATAGGGAATGGCGCTCTGCGCCACCGCCGCCTGGTTAAGGAGGGTGATTGCGTCCGCTTGTTTGCCATTGGCCGCCGCCAGCCGGCCGTCGATTAAAAGCGCGGCGAGGTTGAACACCTTGCGGGCGGGAATGCCGTATTCCTCCAATCCCGGCACCTGCGGCGCATCGCCAAGCGCGCGGATGGCTTTTGCCTCCGCCGCCGCCGCGGTTTTATTGCCCGTTTCCAGGTAAGCGATGCCACGGGCGTAACGCCAGGCGGCGACGATATAGGGCAGCGAGGCGGGCGGCTCCGCCATGGCCAGCGCGTCCGCCGGCGCGCCGTACTGGGCGAGCGCGTAGTAAACCGAGGCTTTCACCGGATGAGCCAGGGGCACGCCCTCGGCCGCCGCGAACGGGATCAGGGCGTCGAGCTTCTTGGTATAGGCGTGAACGGTGGCGCTATCGCCCGCCATCTGGGCCGAGGTCAGCACGAAATGCACGTTATGGGGATAATAGCCGTAGCGGTAGACGTCGGAGCCTTGCACCTCATTGAGGTAGGACTCATCCACCGCCACCGCCTGGACATTGAGATTAAGCGCCTCCACATAGCGCCCGGTGCGAAAATAGGTGTGCCCCGGCATGTGCACCAGATGGCCGGCCTTGGGGGCGAGCCCGGCGAGCTTATCGGCATGGGGCTCCGCCCGCTGAGGCGTGGTGCTGGCCTCGGTCAGATGGATATAAAGGTGGATCGCCCCGACGTGGGCGGGATTGCGCGCCAAAACCGCCTCCACCGCCGCGATGGCGGGAACCATATGGGGGTGCGGGGTGGCGAAATCACGCTCGTAGTAATCCCAGGGCGAGGTGTCCATCACCGCCTCGGCGTAAAGCGCGGCCACGTCGTCGTTGTCGGGATAGCGCTGGTAGACCTTGGTCATGGCCTCGGCGTAAGCCTTGTTCAAGGGCGCGCGCTCGGCCTTGGGATCGGGCGAATAGCGGGCGGCCAGCGCGGCGATCAGCGCCTGTTCCAAGGGGGTCGCCCCGGCGGCCAGCACTTGCGCCTTGGCGATGGCGGCAAAGGCCGGCTCCACCGAGCTTTCCGCCATCGGCGCGTTGATGTTGTGGCCCAACACCAACGCCTCGCCCCAATAGCAGATGGCGCAAGCGCGATCAGCCTCTTGCGCGGTGCGGAAGGCGCGGGCCGCCTCCCAATGATTAAAGCCGTAGGCCAGACGCAGACCCTGGTTGAAGTAGGCCCGCGCCGTCTCGTTGGTGCTGGAAATGGCAAACTCGGCATTGCCCAGCCCCGGCCACAACGGCGGCCTTTCATCGAAAGTTTGCTTATGGGGTGTCGCCGCCGGCGACGCTTCCGCCTGGGCCTGGGCGAGGCCGATGCGGAAATCGGGCCGGAAGAAGACGCTACGGTTCATGCCCTGCTTGCCGCACAAGGTTTTGGCGACAGTGGCGGGATCAAGGAGGGCGAGGGCGTCATCAGAGGGCGCAGGGGTATAGTCGCGCGCCAGGGTCAATGACAGACCGGCGGCGACCGTCAACGCAAGCACGGACACATGAGAAAGTTTCATGGCGAATTCTCCCTTGGGTGGGGTTGGGAGTAAGAATGAGTCTCAACTATAGCACGAATTTATTCATAGCGAAGCGCTTCGATGGGATCGAGGTGGGCGGCGCGGCGGGCCGGGAAGTAGCCAAAGACGATGCCCACCAGGCTGGAAAAGGCGAAGGCGATGATGATGATGGCGGGTTCGAACACGAACGGCAGGTTAAGAAAGTGCGCGCCGATCAGCGAGCCGACGACGCCAAGCGCGATGCCAAAGACGCCGCCCAAGGCCGAGACCACCACCGCCTCCACCAGGAATTGCAATAATATGTCCCTCTGCTCGGCGCCAATGGCCAGGCGGATGCCGATCTCGCGGGTGCGCTCGGTCACCGACACCAGCATGATATTCATGATGCCGATGCCGCCCACCAACAGGCTCACCGCCGCCACTGCGCCCAAGAAAGTGGTCATGGTGCGGGTGGTGCGCTCCACCACCGCGGTAATTTCCTTGATGTCGCGGATGGTGAAATCATCTTCCTCGCCCTTATGGATCTGCCGCCGCTCGCGCAGCAAAAGCTCCAGATTGCGCCGCGCCTCGGCGGTGATCTCCGGCGCGCTGGCCGAAGCATAGATGATGTCGATGTCGGTGTTGCCGGCCAACCGGCGCTGGAAGGCTTTCAACGGGACGATGATCAAATCGTCCTGATCGCCGCCAAAGGTCGATTGGCCCTTGGTCGCCAGAATGCCCACCACTTCGCACGACTGACGGCCGAGGCGGATCTTGACGCCCACCGGCTCTTGCCCGCCGAACAGTTCGTCGGCGGTGGTGCGGCCCAGCACGCACAGCAGACGGCCGGATTTTTCCTCGGCTTCGGTGAAGGCGCGCCCTTGCGTCACGGGCCATTCGCGCACCGTGAAGTAGTCGGGCGTGGCGCCGATGACGTTGGTGGTCCAGTTGACGTTGCCGGCGATGGCCACCAGCCGCCGGCTTGCGGTGGGGGCGACGGCGGAGATGTCGGCCAGCTCGCGGCGGATGGCGTCGACGTCGGCGGCATCAAAAGCGGGCGCGACGGCGCTCACCGGACCGGGGCTGCGCTCGCGCACGCCGCGCATGACGATCAGCAGGTTGCGTCCCAGGCTGGAAATTTCGCTGGTGACCTTCATGGTCGCGCCCGAGCCCAGGGTGACGATGGCGATCACCGCGCCGATGCCGATGACGATGCCGAGTACGGTCAGGATCGAGCGCATCAGGTTGCGCCGAAGCTGACGAAGGGCGATGAGGAAAGTGCTGCCGAACATCAGCGCCTGCCCTCCTGCCGCTGGTCGCCCACCACCTGGCCGTCGCGAAAGCTGACGATGCGCCGCGCGAAGGCCGCCATCTCTGCCTCGTGGGTCACCATGATGATGGTGATGCCTTGCTCGGCATTCAGCCGCGCCAGCAATGTCATGATCTCGGCGCTGCGCTTGGTGTCGAGATTGCCGGTCGGTTCATCGGCAAGGAGCAGGGATGGGCTGCTGACGATGGCGCGGGCGATGGCCACCCGCTGCTGCTCGCCGCCCGACATTTCCGAGGCGGTATGGCCCTCGCGGTGGGCAAGGCCCACTTGCTCCAGGGCGGCGCGGGCGCGCTGATGACGCGCCTCCGCCGGCGCCCGCTGATAGACCAGCGGCAGCTCGACATTTTCCAGGGCATTTGTGCGTTTAAGGAGATTGAAGCCCTGAAACACGAAACCCAGGGCATGGCGGCGCAACAGCGCCCGCTGGTTGGGACTAAGACCGCTGACTTCGATCCCCTGGAAGCGATAAACGCCGGCGCTCGGCCGGTCGAGACAGCCGATGATGTTCATGGCGGTGCTCTTGCCCGAGCCGCTGGGGCCCATGACGGCAACGAAATCGCCGGCTTCGATGGTCAGGTCGATATTGCGGAGCGCCCATACCGCGGCGTCGCCCGCGCCATAGACGCGCGATACGCCCTCAAGGCGCACCAGTGGCGCGCCAGCGTCGGCCGCCTCGATCATGGCTGCGCCGCCGTTGGTTGCTTGACGCCGACGATAACCGCCTGGCCTAGCGTCAACTCGCCGCTCTTAATTTCACTCCAGACGCCGTCGCTGGCGCCGACCGATACCGCAATCGCCGTAGGCGCGCCGTTTTTCAGGAGCCATACCCGGTCGCCGGAGGTCGGCTGCTCCCGCCCGGCGCCTGGCTCCCGGGGCGGCTGAAAGCGCAGCGCCGCATTGGGGATGAGCAAACGATCCTTGACCTCGCCGACGATGATATCGGCGGTGGCGGTCATGCCTGGCCGCAACAAGAGTTCATCGTTCTTGACTTCCAGGACAGCCTGATAGGTAACCACCCCTTCAACCGTTTCGGGGGCAAAGCGCACGGAGGCGACATACGCCGGAAAGCCTCGGTCGGGATAGGCGTCCACCGTGAAGCTGGCGCGTGCGCCGGCCTTGACGACGCCGATGTCGGCCTCGTCGATGTTGGCCTTGACCTGCATCTGGCGCAGATCCTTGGCCAGGGTGAAGAGGACCGGGGTCTGAAAGGTAGCGGCCACGGTCTGGCCGGGATCGACATGACGCACCAGGACGAGACCATCGATGGGTGCACGGATGACCGCCTTGTCCAAGTTCGTCTGATTGCTGTCGAGCGTTGCCTTGGCCTCCTGCACCCGGGCCTTGGCCGACGCCAGGCCGGCAGCAGCGCGGTCGTAGGCCGCCTGCGCCGCGTCGAGATCCGCCGGCGAGCGCCAGCCGTCGGCGACCAGCGATTGCGAACGCTTCAGGTCATTGGCCGCTTGAGTGAGCGTCGCCTGCGCCTCCCTGACCTGGGCATCAGCGACGCGCAACGCCGCCGCGGAAGAATTGACCTGGGCCTCCAGCCGGGTGATGTCGAGGCGGGCGAGCACTTGGCCTGCCTTCACGAGGTCGTTTTCTTCCACCAGGACGCTTTCGATGATGCCCGATACCTCGGTGCCGACGTCCACCTCAACCACCGGCTCCAGGGTGCCGGTGGCCGTTACCGTGGCGGTGAGCGAGCCGCGCCGCACCTCTTTGGTCAGATACTGCATGCTGTCGCCGCCGCGCAGAAAGAAGAACCAGATGGCGATCAAGGCGATCAGCGCGCCGCCGGCGATGAGCAGCATCAGGCGATTGCGCCGATAAAACGGCGCGCCGGCTTCCTTGAGAAGGGCGGTCAAGCGACCGGGCTCGATCATGTTCATATCAAATCTCAGTGAGATTAGGGCTATGTTCACCCTACGCAGGGAAAATGACTTGCCCTTCGCATGCGTAGCGTTGCATGGCATGTCAGTGGCAATCAATGATCGAGGTCTGGACTTTTGCGACAAACTACTCACAATTCCCGAATGTTGCGTTTTTTCATGGTGATCACGTCAATGCCCCGGTTCGGATACGCCGTCTTGTTGTTCATTCTCGCCTCGATCAGTGCGTCGCCATCCTCAGCCCAAGAACAGCCCGCCTTGCCGCCGTTCGAGGAATGGCTGGCCGGCGTCAAGGCCGAAGCTCTCGCCCAGGGCATTCGCGCCGAAACCGTGGAGGCGGCGTTTGCCGGCGTGACCCATGACGAGAGCGTGATCGCCGCCGACCGCAATCAGCCGGAAAAAAAACTGGAATTCCCGACCTATGTCTCCCAGCGGCTGGATGACCGACGCTTCGCCCGCGGCCGGGACAAAATGGCGGCGCACAAGGCGGAGCTTGCCGCCGTCGCCAAGGCTTATGACGTGCAAGCCAGATTCATCGCCGCCGTCTGGGGACTGGAAACCAATTTCGGCGCCCACTCGGGCGGCAGAAACATCATCCAATCGCTTGTAACATTGGCCTATGACCCTCGAAGAACCGCATACTTTCGTAAAGAGTTACTCGCAGCTCTTAAAATTTTAGATGAAGGTCATGTAACGGTCGACAGGATGGTCGGCTCGTGGGCCGGCGCCATGGGTCAGCCGCAATTCATGCCCAGCAGCTTCAAGGCCTTCGCCCAGGACTTCGATGGCGACGGCCGGCGCGATATCTGGGATAGCTACGTCGACGTTTTCGCCTCCATCGCCTATTACCTCAAGTTTTACGGCTGGCGGTCGGATCAGACCTGGGGCCGGCAGGTGACGCTGCCCAAGGATTTTGCGGAGCGGGCGGCACAAGCCAACCTTGCCCCGCCATCGACCCGTTGCGCGCTGCGCAACCATATCGGCAACATGACTCTCGCCCAGTGGCAGGCGCTGGGCGTGCGTCGCCTCAACGGCGCGGCATTGCCCAAGGCGGATGTGATGGCGAGCCTGGCGCGCCCTGATGGCCCGGACGGCGCCGCCTACTTAACCTATGGCAACTATCGTGCGATACTGCGTTATAATTGCAGCGATTATTACGCCCTCACGGTCGGTAAGCTCGCCGACATGTTGAAGGACTTCGAGTAGGGAAGAAATGCCATCGGTCGTGCGTACTGCTCTTGTTGTAACTTCAGCCACGCTGTTGCTCGCCGCCTGCGGCTCCAGTCCAGATTATCGCGCCACGTCCGATCAAGGCGCCGGCGCGTATAAGGTGGGCAAGCCCTATCAGGTCGCCGGCCGCTGGTATTACCCCAAGGAAGATCCCGCCTACGACCAGGTCGGCATCGCCTCGTGGTACGGGCGCGATTTTCATGGCCGTCATACCGCCAATGGCGAGCGTTATGACATGAATGATCTGACCGCCGCCCACACCACGCTGCCGTTGCCAACCTATGTGCGAGTGACCAATCTGGAGAACGGCCGGTCGCTCATCCTGCGGATCAATGATCGCGGGCCTTTCGTCAAGGACCGCATCATTGATGTCTCGCGCCGCGCCGCCCAGCTCTTGGGCTTTGATGGCAAGGGCACCGCCAAGGTGCGGGTGCAGGTGGTGGCGCCGGACGGCTCACCCTTGACCTATGTCGCCACCGCGCAGCAGGAGAATGTCGGTCCGGCAGTGCCCGCCGTGCCGCCGGAAAAGGTTGATGTCGCGTCGCTTGATGAGCCCGCCGCGCCGGCCGTAGGCCCTGCGCAAGGCCAACCTGCGGTGGCGACGCCGGCCAAGGAGAAAGTGTTCATCCAGGCCGGCGCGTTCTCCACCTATGACAACGCCCAACGGCTGGCGGCCCGGCTGAAGGATCTGGCGACGGTGGAGCTGTCCTTGGTGCGGCTGTCCAATGGCCCGCTTTATCGGGTGCGGCTGGGACCGCTGGCGTCCATGAGCGAGGCCAACGATCTTCTCGGCCATGTCGTCGCCCGCGGTCACGGCAAGGCGCGGATCGTCATCGATTAGCCGACCTGGCTGTTGCCTGCGCGCAGGCGTCTGCTATCCATATAGGACTTGGCGATTCTTTAAAGTCTTAAGCCCACATTCCATGATAGGACCGGATGACACCATGGTAACCCGCATCGCCCGAGGCCTGACGTCGGCGATCGTTATGGCCTTTCTCGTTTGCTGTTACGGCGCTGCCGTCGCGGCCACCCCGTTCGAGACCACGGCGCGCAACGCCATCCTGGTCGAGTTCGAGACCGGCAAGGTGCTTTATGAAAAGGGCGCCGATGACCGCATCCCGCCAGCTTCCATGAGCAAGCTGATGACCATCTACCTGGTCTTCGAGCAATTAAAAAATGGCTCCTTGAAGCTTTCGGATACGTTGCCGGTGAGCGTCGACGTATGGCGCAAATGGCATAAGTCCGAAGGCTCGCTGATGTTCGTGCGCGAAGGCGAGCGCGTCACCATCCAGGATCTGCTGCAGGGCATCATCGTGCAGTCGGGCAATGACGCCTGCGACGTCATTGCCGAAGGGCTCGCCGGGTCGGAAGAAAATTTTGCCGAATGGCTCAATCAGAAGGCCAAGGCTCTGGGGCTCACCGGCAGCCATTTCATGAACGCCCATGGCTGGCCCGATCCCAACGATTACATGACGGTGCGCGACATTGCCCGCCTGTCGGAACGCATCATCAAGGATTTTCCGGAGTATTACGGCTACTTTGCGGAAAAGACCTATACCTACGCCGGCATCCGCCAGAACAACCGCAACCCGCTTCTTTACACCATGGAGGGCGCGGACGGCCTGAAGACCGGCCATACCGAGGAAGCCGGCTACGGCGTCGCCGTTTCGGCAGTGCGCGATGGCCGGCGGCTGGTGGCGGTGATCGCCGGCACGGAAAGCATTCGCGAGCGGGCGCGCGAGGCGGAGCGCATCCTCGCCCACGGCTTCCGCAACTTCAAGACCTATACCGTGTTCAAGAAGGATCAGGTGATCGACAACGCGCCGGTATGGCTGGGCGCGAAGGGCAGCGCGCCGCTGATCTCGCCTCTCGATGTGCGGGTGACGCTGGAACGCTCGGCGCGGCGCGATATGAAAGTGACGCTGAGCTATGACAGTCCTTTGGCCGCGCCGGTGACCGTCAATCAGCCGGTGGCCATCGCCCGCATCGAAGCGCCCGGCATGGAAGCCGTCGAGGTGCCGGTGGTGGCCGGCGCCTCCATTGATGCGTTGAGCGGCTTTTCCAAGATCGGCGCCGCCATCAAGTATCTTATTTGGGGCGCGGAAAACGGTAGTTAGGGCATGATCAAGAACGTCGAGCGCGGCTGCTTCATCACGCTCGAGGGCGGCGAGGGCGCGGGCAAGTCGACGCAAATCCGCCACCTCGCCGAGCGCTTGAAGGAACGACGGCTCGATGTGCTGATCACCCGCGAGCCCGGCGGCACGCCCGGTGGCGAAGCCATCCGCCAGTTGTTGGTCAATGGCGACACCGGCCGCTGGCAGCCGATGACAGAAGCGCTGTTGCACACCGCCGCCCGGGTCGAACATGTGCATAAGGTTATCGAGCCGGCGCTCAGCCGCGGCGTGTGGGTCATCTCCGACCGTTTCGCCGACAGCACCCGCGCCTATCAGGGGGCGGCGCAAGGCTTGAGCGTCGAGACCGTCGACGACTTGCAGCGCCTGGCCTTGGGAACCTTTGCGCCCGATCTGACGCTGATCCTCGATTTGCCGGTGACGGTGGCTTTGAAGCGTACCCAGGAACGGGGGACGGCGGCCGAGGACCGCTATGAGCGCATGGGGCATTCATTTCATGAGCGGCTGCGCGCGGCATTTCTGGACATCGCCCGCAACGAACCCAGCCGTTGCCGCGTCATTGACGCATCGGGCAGCATCGAGGAAGTGGCGTCCCGCGTGTGGACGACGGTGCGGGATGCGCTGATCCCATGACCGACCAGGACGATGCGCTCGGCGAGCCGCGCGCCACCGCCGAATTGATGGGCCATGAGGCGGCCGAGGAAACGCTGTTGGAAGCGGTTGCCGCCGACCGTTTGCATCACGCCTGGCTGATCACCGGCCCGAAGGGCATCGGCAAGGCGACGCTGGCCTACCGCTTCGCCCGCCATCTTCTCGCTTATCCGCCGGCGGCGCGAGGCGCTGGCTTGTTCGGCGATCTGCCGTCTGCGCCGCCGCATAGCCTCTATCTGCCACCCGACCATCCGGTGTTTCGCCAGGTGGCGGCGGAGGCCCATCCGGATTTGATGACAGTGAAGCGAGGCTTGACTGACGAGGGAAGGCTGCGCGGCGAGATCGTCATTGAGGAGGTGCGCGCGCTGGTGGAATTCTTCGCCAAAACCTCCGGCGCCGGCGGCTGGCGGATCGCCATCGTGGATAGCGTGGATGAACTGAACCGCAACGCCGCCAATGCGCTTCTGAAAGTGTTGGAAGAGCCGCCGGCGCGCGCCATCCTGCTCTTGGTTTCGCACGCTCCCGGCCGGGTGTTGGCCACCATCCGCTCGCGCTGCCGGCGCTTGCCGCTGCGGCCCTTATCGACCGGCGAGATCGATCTTTTCCTTGCCGCCCACGGCAGTGACATCGATGACCACGGCCGCCAGGTGATCGCCGCCTTGGCTGACGGCAGTCCTGGTACGGCGCTGCGGCTGGCGCGCGATGGCGGGCTTGACCTTTATCACCGCCTGATCAGCGTCCTGACCGGCTTGCCAACCCTTGACGCCAAGACGGCGCTTGGCTTGGCGGACGAACTGGGCGGCCGCGGCGCGGAGGACAAGTTCCGCCTGTTTGGCTTTCTCCTCGGCGGCATCCTGGGCCGCGTCGCCTGCGTCGCCGGCGGCGGCTTGCCGGGGCTCATCGTGCCGGGCGAGGAGGAAACCCTGCGCCGGCTGGCCGCCGAGTGCGGCCTTGATCCGTGGGCTGAGCTATGGGAAAAGAGCACCGCCCTGATCGAACGGGCGGACGCCATCAAGCTCGACCGCCGGCAGGTTGCGGTGGCGCTTCTTTATGATCTGGCGCGGACGGTCAGACCATAAAACTAAAGAGCACAGTCGGAGGAACGGTCAAATCATGACGGGCAAGCCCGCCTTCTATATCACGACGCCGATTTATTACGTCAACGACGTGCCTCATATCGGGCATGCCTACACCACGCTGGCCTGCGACGTGCTGGCGCGCTTCAAGCGGCTCGACGGTTATGACGTGATGTTCCTCACCGGCACCGACGAGCACGGCCAGAAGGTGGAAAAGTCGGCCAAGGCGGCGGGGCTCGATCCGCAGACATTCTGCGATCAGGTCTCGGCCCGCTTTCGCGAATTGGCGCGGGTGATGAATTTTTCCAACGACGATTTCATCCGCACCACCGAGCCGCGCCACCTCCGCTCCTGTCAGGCGCTGTGGGAAAAGCTGGTGGCCAGCGGCAACATCTATCTTGACACCTACGCCGGCTGGTACTCGGTGCGCGACGAGGCGTTCTACGCCGAAAGCGAACTGACCAAGGCCCCCAACGGCGACTGGATCGCGCCCACCGGCGCGCCGGTGGAATGGGTGGAGGAGGCGAGCTATTTCTTCCGCCTGTCCGCCTGGGGCGACAAGCTTCTTGAGTACTACAACGCGCTGCCGGAAACCGTCCTGCCGCGCTCGCGCAAGAACGAGGTGGCAAGCTTCGTCAAAAGCGGATTGAAGGATCTCTCGGTGTCGCGCACCAGCTTCACCTGGGGCATCCCCGTGCCCGGTGATCCCAAGCACATCATGTACGTGTGGATCGACGCCTTAACAAATTACATCACGGCTGCCGGCTATCCTGATGTAAATTCTGAAAAATTCCAGACCTTCTGGCCCGCCGACGTGCATATGATGGGAAAAGACATCCTGCGCTTTCACGCCGTCTACTGGCCGGCCTTCCTGATGGCCGCCGATATTGTGCCGCCGAAACGGGTCTTCGCCCATGGCTGGTGGACCAACGAGGGACAGAAGATTTCCAAGTCCCTGGGCAATGTCATTGACCCTCTGGAAATCGTTGCCGACTACGGCCTTGACCAGGTGCGCTATTTCCTGATGCGCGAGGTGCCGTTCGGGCAGGACGGCGACTTTTCCAGGAAAGCGATAATTCATCGCGTCAACAGTGACTTGGCCAATGATCTTGGGAATTTGGCTCAACGTTCATTGTCGATGATCGCCAAGAACTGCGAGGGCAAGGTTCCGGTGGTTGGTGCCTTGACAGATGGCGATCAGACCGTGCTGGCTGCCGCCGGGACGCGGCTTCTGGAAGCAGCGCGCGGCCATATGGATCGCCAAGACATTCATTTGACGCTGGAGGCCATTTGGCGGGTGGTGAGCGCCACCAACGGCTATTTCGCCGCCTCCGAACCTTGGGCGCTCAAAAAAACCGACCCGGCGCGCATGGCCACTGTGCTTTATGTCACCGCCGAAGTGCTGCGCAACGTGGCGATCCTGGCGCAGCCGGTGATGCCCGACGCCATGGCCAGGCTCCTCGACCAGTTGGGCGTGCCGCCTGACGCCCGCTCGTTCCAGACGATGGGCGAGGCGGGCCGTTTGGTATCGGGCACGACCTTGCCGCCGCCCCAGGGCATCTTCCCGCGCCTTGCCGTGCCCGAGACGGCGTGATGTACGTCGATAGCCATTGCCACTTGAACTACAAGGGCCTGGAAGGACAGGATGCCGAGGTGGTGGCGCGCGCCCGCGCCGCCGGTGTCACCACGCTATTGACGATCAATACCCGTCTTCGTGAGTTCGATGAACTTAGGCGGCTAGCCCATTTATATAAGGGAGTTTTTTGCACGGTTGGCGTCCATCCGCACGAGGCCGCCAACGATTATGCCGCCATCGACGCCATCGTCGAACGGACCGCCGATCCCCGGGTGGTCGGCATCGGCGAAAGCGGGCTTGATTACTATTACGATCACAGCCCCCGCGCCGAGCAGCAGGCGAGCTTTCGCCGCCATATCGCCGCCGCCCGGCAAACCGGCTTACCCATCGTGGTGCACACCCGCGACGCCGATGAGGATTGCGCGGCAATCTTGAAAGAAGAGTTGGGGCAGGGGGCGTTCTCTGGCGTCATCCATTGCTTCACGGCCAGTGCGGCGTTCGCCCGCACTGCCCTTGACCTTGGGTTCTATATCTCGTTTTCCGGCATCATCACCTTCAAGAACGCCGACGACTTGCGCGGCGTCGCCGCCTTTGTCCCCGAGGACCGGCTGCTGATTGAAACCGATGCGCCGTTCCTGGCGCCGGCCCCCCATCGCGGGCAGACCAACGAGCCGGCCTATGTCACCCATGTTGCCGCCGCACTGGCCAAGCTGCGGAGCATGCCGGTGGAGCGTGTGGCCGAGCTGACCACGACGAACTTTTTTTGTCTGTTTTCAAAAGCTAGAGCGGAGTAGGGAGGGAGTAGGGAGGATGCGCGTCACCATCCTTGGCTGCGGCACCTCGGGCGGCGTTCCCCGCATTGGCAACGTGTGGGGCCGCTGTGATCCGAAGAACCCCAAGAACCGCCGCCGCCGGGTATCGATCCTGGTGGAGGAGGGGGCGACCAGAATTCTGGTCGATACCTCGCCCGATCTGCGCGAGCAATGCCTGGACGCCGATATTCGCCGGCTTGACGCCGTGCTTTATACCCACGATCACGCCGACCATACCCATGGCATCGACGATTTGCGGGGCTTGAGCCACACCATGGGCCGCAGCATTGATGTTTATGGCAATGGTGAAACCCTGACTGTATTGCGCCAGCGTTTCGGCTATGTGTTCGAGGAGACCATGGGCTATCCGCCGTTCGCCATAGCTCATGAAATTGCCGGACCTTTTCGGGTAGGGACCATTGACGTGGTCCCCTTTCTACAACCTCATGGACCAGTCAGCTCCTTGGGATTTCGTTTTGGCAAAGTCGCTTACTCGACCGATCTTAATGTGCTGACTGAAGAAGCGGCCAAGACCCTTGAAGGGGTCGATACCTGGATCGTCGATGCCCTGCGCTATGACCCGCACCCGACCCATCCGCACCTGGCCTTGACCTTGGAGTGGATCGCCCGGGTCAAGCCGCGGCGCGCCGTACTGACCCACATGACCTGGGACATGGACTACGAGGAATTGAAATCGCGTCTGCCGGCGGGCGTCGAGCCGGCCTACGACGGCATGGCGTTCGAGGCGTAAAAACATGAGCGGAGGCATGGTTGCCAGACTGCGGCGCTCCTACCGCGCCAACGTCTTTCTGCTGGCCGCCGCGCAATGCGTCTATGTGATCTCCTCCAGCGGGCATGCCATGTTTTCCGGCCTTGCCGGGGCCATGCTGGCGTCGAGCCCCTATCTCGCCACCGTGCCGCTGTCGCTGATGGTCATCGGCACCGTGTCCGGCTCCATCCCGATGTCATTCCTGATGAAGCGCCGTGGCCGCCGCTTCGGCTTTTTACTGGGTGCGGCCTTTGCCATGGCGGCGGGCGCGCTGGCGGCCTACGCCATGTATGAGCGTTCCTTCGCGATGTTTTGCGTCGCTTGCATGCTGCAGGGCGTTTATCAGTCGGCGACGCTTTATTACCGCTACGCCGCCCTTGAGCTGGCGCCGGAAAGCTATCAGGGCAGAGCGGTGGCCTATGTCATCGGCGGCGGTCTCATCGCGGCGCTGATCACCCCGAACCTCATGGCTTATGCCGGCAACCTTACGGCGCCGGTGACCTTCGCCGGGATTTATCTGGCTATGACCGTGGCGGGAGCGGCGGCGACGGCGATCCTCGGGATGATCGCCTTTCAAGACACCAGCCGGGCGGCTGCGGCTGAGGAACAACCGCGGCCCCTGGCGGATATCCTGCGTCAACCCAAGGTCGCCTGCGCCGTCCTCAATACCGCCGCTTCCTATGCCTTGATGCTGCTCCTGATGACCGCCGCGCCCTTGGCCATCGTCGGTTGCGGCTTTGCCGCCGGGATCGCCGCCAACACCATTCGCTGGCATGTGGTGGCGATGTTCCTGCCATCCTTTTTCAGCGGCCGGCTGGTTGAACGGTTCGGCATTTATCCGGTGCTGGTGACAGGCTCGCTGGTGTTCATCGCCAGCGGTCTGTCGGCGGCGGCTGGACTGCAAATCGTTAATTTCAAGCTCTCGCTTGCCGGCGCCGGGCTGGGGTGGAATCTGATGCTGACCGGGGCGACGGCGCTTCTGGCGCAAGGTCATCGCCCCAGCGAGCGGGCCAAGGTTCAGGCCGTCAACGAGTTTGCCGCTTGGACGCTAAGCGCTCTGGCGTCCTTTGCCGCCGGCGGCTTGATCGAGACTTTGGGCTGGGCGGTCATCGGTATTTCCGCCAGCGCCATCGCCGCCCTGGTGCTGGCCGTAACCCTAATCCTTTTATCGCGGCAACGGCTGTCGGTTACGTATTGAGCCGCCAGACTTCCAGCGCCAGATAAAAGGCGAATGTCAGCCAGGCCAGATACGGCGCGTTGATCAGCGCCGCCAGCGATGAAATTTTTCGCGCCGCCGCCATGAAGGCGATGACGCAAGCTCCGAGCACAGCGATATGGATGACCGCGAGGCCGAGCCAGTGGCGATCGAAGAATACCCAGCTCCAGACGGCATTGACCGCCAACTGAATGAAAAACCAGATCAGCGCTTTACGACGCAGCGGACTTTCCGGCTCACGTAGCAAGAACCATAGGCTAAGCCCCATGAGCCCATAAAGCATGGGCCAGACCAAGGCAAAGACGGTGGCGGGCGGATTGAGCGGCGATTTGGCGAGCGCGTCATACCAGGGGCTCGGACCGGAGCCGCCGGCCAGGGCGGAAAGCACGCCCACACCGAGCGTCAAGGCGACCGCGGCGGGCAGGCCCCATAAACCGATGGCGGGCTTCGGCTCGTCTTGCAGCATGGGCCGACTATAACATTATTTCGCAGCGATGAAGCAGCGGAAAAAACTTTCCATAATATACATTATGCGATTATTGGATTGGAATGTTCCGGTCTTTGACGGTCTTGGCGCGTCATATTTTCGCCATGATTTCACCTCCCCGCCATATCCTCGCCATAGTCTGTGTCGGTCCCGCAACAGAACTGAAAAAACGTCAGAAAAATATTTTTATTCAGTTGCTTAACATCCTTTGTCTGTTAGCGTCCCGAGCGCCGCGAATGAGATCCTTGGGCCTCTCGCGGCGGCCTTTTAATCACGTGCCCAAGAAGAGGAAATGTAAATGCGTACTAGTTCAGTTGTTCTTTCGTCCGTCGCTGCGGCGGCGCTCTTGGTCTCCACTTCGGCTTTCGCCGCTGAAGGCTTTGGCGGCGTTTATGCCGGCGGCCAGATCGGCTATGACAGCTACGGCATCGACCTCGATGATGGCGTCGATTCCGTATCGCTCAACGCCGATGGCATCGAGGGCGGCATCTACGTCGGCTACAACTGGCTCTTCGACCGCGTTGTTGTGGGCGTTGAAGGCCAAGCCGCGTTGAGTGACGCCGATAGCACGATTTCGACCGAAGACTTCGATTTCTCGCTGAAAGCCAAGGAAACCTATGGTATTTCCGCCCGCGTCGGCACCCTGATCGGCGATAACGCCCTGGTCTACGTGCTGGGCGGCTGGGTCAACACCCGCTTCAAGGCGGATGCGGCCGGCCTTCTCTCCGGCGATGACTCCGAGCGCCTGAACGGCTGGCGCGCCGGCGTTGGCGTCGAGGCGAAAGTATCGGAGAACGTCAGCGTTCGCGCCGAATACGCTTACGCCGATTACGAAGTCTCCGGCGACTTGATCGAACCGAAGAACAGCGCCTTCCAATTCGGCATCGGCTGGTACTTCTAATAAGACCTAGCCGATCCCTTGGGATCGAAGGGCCGGCCGGACATTCCGACCGGCCCTTTTTCATGTATAGTGCGGCCATGATCCCACTCAACATGGCGTTCCCTGCTCGTGCCAGCTCCCACCCGACTGCTTATCCTGACGATCCTGGCCCTGCTGGCGCCGGCTGTGGCGACGGCGGCGGAAGACGACGCCGCCACCTTCAACATGCAGGCGGAAAACGACCTCTTCGCCAGCGACAACGACCGCCATTACACCAATGGCGTCCGCCTCTCTTATCTGACCAAGGCCAAGCCCTGCCCCGATGACCGCAAGCGCTGCCTGTCCGGCATCCTGCGCCAGGTCACCTCGATCATTCCAGCCTTCCGCGATGGCGAGGAACACCGCATCTCCTACTCCCTCGGCCAGAACATGTATACGCCAAGCGACATCACCGTGCGCGAGCTTCTGCCTGATGACCGTCCTTATGCCGGCTGGCTTTACGCCGGGCTCGGTTTCGTATCACGCAACACCTTTGAGGGCCGCGCCGCCAAGACCTATAACCGGATCGACAATCTGGAAATCAATATCGGCATGGTGGGCCCCTGGTCGGGCGCGGAATTTGCCCAGAAAAACTGGCACAAGCTGTTTAATTTTCGCAAACCCCAAGGTTGGGATAACCAGCTTCACAATGAACCCGGTCTGGTGCTGATCTATGAACGCATCTGGCTGTTCAACAAACGGCCGGAAATCCTGCCGCATCTGGAGATGGAATTTGCTCCCAATATCGGCGGCGCGGTGGGCAATGTTTACACCCACGCCGCGGCAGGACTGCGTGCCCGCATCGGCATCAATCTGCCCGATGATTACGGCCCGCCCCGCATCCGCCCCAGCCTGCCCGGCTCCGACTATTTCTCGCCGGGCGAGCGCCTGGGGTTTTATGTCTCCGGCGGGATCGAAGGCCGGGCGGTGGCGCGCAACATCTTTCTCGACGGCAACACCTTCCGCTCCAGTCCCAGCGTTGATAAGAAGCATTTCGTCGGCGATTTGCAGGCCGGCGCGACGTTGGTAGCGCCGCGCCTTGGCGTCGTGCCGCCGTTTCGCCTGTCCTATACCTATATCTGGCGCTCGAAGGAGTTCCACGGCCAGGACTTCGGCGACCGCTTCGGCTCCATCAACCTGTCGTTCAATCTGTAAGGGAGCAGTCATGACTTCATCCGCCGGGGATATCGACAAGCTTCTGGGCGTCATGGCGGCGCTGCGAGCGCCCGACGACGGCTGCCCGTGGGATATCGAGCAGGATTTCGACACCATCGCCCCCTACACCATCGAGGAAGCCTATGAAGTGGCCGAAGCCATTGCGCACCGTGATATGGCGGCGCTGAAGGACGAGCTGGGAGACTTGTTGTTCCAGGTGGTCTACCACGCACAGATGGCTGAGGAGCAAGGCGCGTTCACCTTCACTGATGTAGTTTCCGCTATTATTGACAAGATGATCCGCCGTCATCCTCATGTATTCGGTGAAGCCGAGATCGCGACCGCCGAGGCGCAGACCGCAGCCTGGGAGGAGATGAAAGCCAAGGAGCGGGTGGCCAAGCGGCTGGCGAGCGTCCTTGACGGCGTGACGCTGGCCCTGCCCGCTCTCACCCGCGCCGTGAAGCTGCAAAAGCGCGCCGCCCGAGTGGGCTTCGACTGGGGCAATGTGACGCCGGTGTTCGATAAGCTGCGCGAAGAGATCGACGAATTGGAATTTGAGGTGAAGAACGGTAAGCAACGCATTCTGGTGGAAGAAGAATTTGGTGATGTGCTGTTCGTGATGGCGAACCTTGCGCGGCATCTGGAATTCGATCCTGAACAAGCATTGCGCGCCGCCAACGCCAAGTTCGAGCGCCGCTTCAAGGCCATCGAAACCCGCCTCGCCGAGCGCGGCATTGATCCCAAATCCTGTACCCTGGCGGAGTTGGACGCCGAATGGAACGCCGTCAAGGCGGCGGAAAAAGCGCAGCTAACGGTCGATTAGGAGCAACGCAATGAAAGTGGCAGCCATACAAGCTTCCGGACCCTTGTTCAATCCCGCCAAGGGGGTGGAGAAACTGCAAGATTTGGCCGTTAGCGCCGCTGGGTCCGGCGCGCGGTTGATCGTCTTCCCGGAGGCCTTCTTGGGCGGCTATCCGAAAGGCCATCATTTTGGCGCCCCCGTAGGATCGCGGTCCGACGAGGGTAGAGAGTGGTACCGCCGCTATTTCGACGGCGCCATTGCCGTGCCCGGCCCTGAGACGGCCAAAATCGCCAAACTCGCAAAGGATATTCATAGCGATATCGTTGTCGGCGTAATCGAAAGAGCTTCGCCGGAAGAAGGCGGCGGCACATTGTATTGCACCGCTTTGTGCTTCTCCTCGCAAGGCGTCCTTCTCGGCAAGCGCCGCAAACTGATGCCGACCGCGGCCGAGCGGTTGATCTGGGGGTTCGGTGATGGTTCGACCCTGAATGTTTTCGAGGCGACGGCCGGCCGCGTCGGCGCGGTGATTTGCTGGGAGAACTACATGCCGGCCTTGCGCTTAAGCCAGTACGCCCAAGGCGTGCAGTTCTATTGCGCGCCGACTGTGGATGACCGGGAAAATTGGTCATCCACCATGCGCACCATTGCCCTGGAGGGGCGTTGTTTTGTCATATCCGCCAATCAGTTTATGCGGCGATCTGACGCGCCGGTGGATTTCAATCCCGTGCAAGGAAATGACCCCGCGACCGTTCTCATCAACGGCGGCAGCTTGATCGTCTCCCCCTTGGGCAAGATCCTGGCCGGTCCCGTGTTCGGCGAAGAAGCCATCGTTACCGCTGAAGTTGATCTTGATGATATCAAGCGCGGCAAGATGGATTTCGATGTGTCAGGCCACTATGCGCGCAGCGATGTCTTTACGTTGATGATAAATGATAAAAAACAACGGCCTGTAACAGTCTCATCATAAGGGCCGAGCTTGTTCGGCTCAGCTATTTACTTTATAAAAAATAGCCGTTATGTACGGTCAAACATATCAAAGGCTAGTAAAGGGACGGAGACTAGAGGAATGATCTTACGGAGCGCGCGCAACTATCTTTCCGGCGTTATCGCCACCCTATTAATGGTAAGCGGGCAATCATCCAGCTCTGCGGCCGACAGCAGCAGCGCAGAGCCGTTCACGCTGGGCACCATATCGGTGATCGGCTGGCTGGACGATGGCGACATAGGCGATCAGGTGGCCTCGACCGTGACTCAAGAGGAGATGCGGCGCCATAACCGCGATACCGTCGGTGACGCGCTCAACCTCCTTTCCGGAGTGACCATCTCCACCAATTCCCGCAACGAGAAGACCATCACCCTGCGTGGGTTCGACTCCCGCCAAGCGCCGCTGTTCATCGACGGCATCCCGGTCTACGTGCCCTATGACGGCTATGTGGATTTCAACCGCTTCAGCACTGCCGATCTCGCCGCCATCCAGGTTGCCAAGGGCTTCAGTTCGGTGTCGTACGGGCCCAATGCCCTGGGCGGCGCCATCAACCTGGTATCACGCAAGCCGGTGAAGGAATTCGAGGGCGATGTGTCGGCTGGCATCGGCTCGGGCGACGAGCGGGAGGCCTCGGTCAATTTCGGCACCAACCAGGGGCTTTGGTATCTGCAGGCCGGCGCGTCGTATCTGCAAAGCGACAGTTTTCCGCTTTCCGACGATTTTGTCCCCACCGCCACCGAGGACGGCGGCCAGCGCAATAACGCCTATCGCCGCGACAGCAAGCTATCGTTCAAGGCGGGTCTGACGCCGGATAATGGCGACGAATACGCCATCAGCTATTACCGCCAGGACGGAAAGAAGGGGCAGCCGCCGTCGACCGACCCCGCCCGGGCGCGCTACTGGAAGTGGCCGTTCTGGGACAAGGAGAGCCTTTACTTTGTCTCCAAGACGGCCTTGAGCAAGGCCGAAACCGTGAAGGTCAGGCTCTATCATGACAGCTACGACAATGAGGTCGATTCCTACACCAATGGCACCTATACGACCTTGAAAACCAGCGGTTCGGGCAGCGTCAGCACCGGCCGCAGCATTTACCATGATCGCACCTTCGGCGGCTCGATCGAGCTGGAATCGCTGCGCATCAAATCCAATACCCTGCGCCTGGTCAGCCACTACAAGGTCGATAAGCACAAGGAACTTGACGCCAATGATACGCTTAACGCTAGGTTCAAGGACACCTTGGTGTCCTTCTCGGCGGAAGATAACATCCGGCTCGATCCCAGCCTGATCCTGTCGCTGGGCGGGTCACGGCATCAGATGCACCCGAATACGGTCTTCAGCCTGGGCAATCCCTACTCACTGCTGGACAACAAGACCGCCTATGATGTCCAGGCCGGATTATTTTATGACTGGTCGGATGCCGCCCGCTTTTACGCCACGATCGCCAAGAAGACGCGGCTGCCCACCTTGAAGGATCGCTATTCCCAACGCCTCGGCACCTTCATCGAAAACCCGGCGCTGCGGCCCGAGGAGTCCATCAACTACGAAATCGGCTATCAAGGAAAACCCTGGCCGGGAGCCAAGGCCGAGGCGGCGCTCTTCTACAGCGACATCAGCGATAAAATTCAATCAGTCGCCAATGTGTCTGGCAACCGCTCGCAAATGCAGAACGTCGGCGAGGTGCATATGACCGGCGTTGAATTGGGAGTGAGCAGTCAAATCGTATCCTGGCTGGAGCTGGGCAGCAATTACACCTACATCAAGCTGAAGAACATCAGCGCGCCGACGACCAAGCTGACGGATGTGCCGCGGCATAAATTTACCGCCTTTGCCCTGGCTCGTCCCGTTGAACGCCTGGAACTGGTCGCCTTTGTCGAGCATAACAGCAGCCGTTGGGCCTCAAATACCCTCGAGCTGTCCGGCTTTACCACCCTGGATCTGAAGGCGGATTACGAGCTGATCGCGGGGTTGAAGGTGGCGGCGGGCGTCACCAACGTGACCGATGAAAACTATACGCTGGCGGAAGGATTCCCCAATCCCGGCCGCATGTGGTACGCCGATATCATCTACCAATTCTAAAGGAGCGATCATGCTAAACATCAGCCGCGCCCTATTGCTCATCGCCGCCATCACCATGGCAGGCGCAGCCTTCGCCGCCGATGAGCCGGCAACAGACCGCCTCGCCATCAGCGGCGCCGTCGAGCATGCGCTGACCTTCAGCGCCGATGACCTGCGCCAGCTTCCGTTACAGGAAGTAAACGAGGTGCGAATTCTCAATCATAAAGGCGACGTCGTCAGCGCCCTGAAGAATGTAAAGGGCGTGCGCTTGCGCGACATTCTCGACAAGGCCGTCATCAAGGCCCCGGAGCATAATGACGTCAAGAAGATGGTCATCATCGCCACCGCCAGCGACGACTATAAGGCGGTGTTTTCGTGGAACGAGATCTACAATTCGCCGCTGGGCGATGGCGTCCTGGTGATTTTCGAGGCGGACGGCAAAGCCCTTGAAGATGAAGGCCCGTTGGTGACTGTTTCAACCATGGACATTCGCACCGGCTCCCGTCATGTCAAATGGCTGACCGGGATCGAGGTGCGGAAAATTACTGAGTAAGGGCGTACTCCTCACGCCACCGCCTGTAAGCCCTTTTTGGCAACCAAGGTCAATAGTTTGAGCGATGCGCCGCGGGGATGCTTTTCACCCCGTTCCCATTGACTGACAAGGCCGGTCGTCACGTTAAGATAGCGGGCGAAAACCGCCTGACTTGCTTTTTCACGTAGGCGGATGGCGCGGATTTGCTCCGGCGAAAGCGTCTTGACAGGTGTCAGACACATGTCATCGAATGCCTTCATGGTCCGCTTGTCCATGATCCCAGCCTCGTGCATGCCGAGTGCGGTTTCATGCACCGCCGCCAGCGCTCTGCTGCGATACTGTTTAGCCATGGTATTCAATCTCCTTGATCGTACCGTTTTTTATTGCCTCCAGAATGTCGGCATCATTCATATTAAGCAAATGATCCGCCAGTTTCCGAAACGCTTTCAACTCATCCGCGCGGATGTTATCGCGCTCATTTTTAGCAAAGCCGTAGACGAAAAAAGCCCTGGATCCGTGGCGAAACAACACAATGCTGCGAAAACCGCCAGACTTTCCTTGTCCCCGTCGTGCGATGCGTAACTTGATCACGCCGCCACCTAGGTCTGGGCCACCGAGTCCTGCTTCCGCCTGTGCAATTACGCCGCATAGATCACCGTCTTCGATCCCTTCGCGATCCGCAAAGCGTGAGAAGGGTTTTGTCTTAAAAATTCGCATTCCTGACATTATGAGTATTTTTCAATATAATACTTAGAACTATAGCACTAAGAATGTTAACTGACAACGTTCAGTCGTTATTTTGCTGTGGCCCAAACAGCGCCTCCTGCGCCCGCCGCCATACCCAATCGGACATGGCGGAAAGGATGCCGGGGCCGGGCTTGAAGGCTGCGTCCAGAAATGGTTCGCCATCAAAGCGCGCCGCCTTGCCGTCGGCTTCCGTGACCAGGAGCGCGCCCGGCAGGTGATCCCACGGCAGGGTGCGGCTATAGAGCGTGAAATGCCGCCGGCCGTGGAGCAGCGCCAGATAATCGAAGCCGGCGCAAAACGCCGGGCGGTTGTCCTTGATGCGCTTCAAGTTGGCGCGCACCGCCTCGCGCAACAGGGGCGGCAGGCGGCCGGTATGGGCGGAGCCCACCATTTCAGCAGGATCATCCGACAGCTCGGGCGGCCTTACCCGTCCCCCATTGATCCAGGCCCCGCTCCCCGCTTCAGCAGAGGCCATTTCATCGAACGCCGGCAGATAAACCCAGGCGGCAGCGACCCGGCCGCCGACGACATACGACACCATGACGGCAAAGGCTTCCTGGCCGCGCACGTAGTTGGCGGTGCCGTCGATGGGATCGACGATCCAGGCGTGCGGCAGCCCCGGCAGTTCATCCAGAAGATGCGGCAGCGCCGCCACCCGCTCCTCGCCGATCACCGGGACGCCGGGGGTTAAGGCCTTCAGTCCGTCTTCCAGCCGTGCTTCAGCCGCCATATCGATATCGGTGACCAGATCGCCAGGGGCTTTTTCCCGCACTTCCTCGGGCGTCAATCGCCGCCAGCGCGGCAACACGACCTCCAGGGCTACCTCACGTATCAGGGCGGCGACGTGCTCGATGTCGGGGGTGGTCATTGCGCTGCGGCGGCCTGGACAAAGGTCGCCTGGGAATAGGCTTTCAAGAAACGTGACCAGGCCGCCGGCGTCATGCGAACCGTCAGATCAACGGCGTCGTCGCCATCTTCCCGGGAGACCACCTCGCCATGGGCGTAAAGCCAGGCGATGGCCGCGCCCTCCCCGGCGTTCAGGCGCAGCGTGCGCAGGCGATCGCGGGCGGCGAAGAAGGCGTCGATGCGCTGACGCAAGGCGTCGATGCCCGCGCCCGTGATAGCGGAGATCGCCACCGCGGCAGCCGAGCCGGCGCTGCGCCCCACCAACTCCGCCGCTTCCTCCGGCGGCAAGAGGTCGATCTTGTTCCAGGCTTCCAGAAGGCCGCGCGCCGGATCATCGGTGACGCCGAGATCGCCGAGCACCGCCAACACGTCGGCCTTTTGCGCCTCGGTTTCCGGGTGGGCGATGTCGCGCACATGGAGGATGAGGTCGGCCTCGATCACCTCCTCCAGGGTGGCGCGGAAGGCGGCCACCAGGTGGGTCGGCAGATGGGAAATGAAACCCACCGTATCCGACAGGATGACCCGCCGCCCCGAGGGCAAGGCGATTGCCCGCATGGTGGGATCCAAGGTGGCGAACAGCATGTCCGCCGCCAGCACCTCGGCCGCCGTCAGCCGATTGAACAACGTGGATTTGCCGGTGTTGGTGTAGCCCACCAAGGCCACCACCGGATAAGGCACCCGCTGGCGGGCGCGGCGGTGCAGGCCGCGGGTCTTGGTCACCGCTTGGAGCATGGTCTTGATCTTGGCGATGCGTTCGCCGATCAAGCGGCGGTCAACCTCGATCTGGGTCTCGCCGGGGCCGCCGAGGAAGCCAAAACCGCCGCGCTGACGCTCCAAATGGGTCCAGGAGCGCACCAGTCGGCTTTTCTGGTAGGTCAGATGGGCGAGCTCCACCTGCAGGCGGCCTTCTTTGGTTTGCGCCCGCTCGCCGAAGATTTCTAGAATGAGGCCGGTGCGATCGATGACCTTGGCGTTGAGCGCCCGCTCCAAGTTGCGCTGCTGGCCGGGCGACAGATCGCAGTCGGCGACAATGAGCTCGATCCCCCGTTCCTTGACCAGGGCGGCCAGTTCCTCGACCTTGCCCGAGCCGATGTAGGTGGCGGGACGAATGTCGCTCAAAGGCGCGAGCGCCGTCTCCACCACCTCCAGGTCGATGGCGGCGGCAAGGCTCACCGCTTCCGCCAGCCGCGCCTCGGGCAGCCGCGCCGGCGCGGCGCGCCCGCCCGGCGGCGGACCGTGGCGGCCGTCCTTCAAATAGGGATGAAATACCAGCGCCCGCGTGCGCCGGCGTGGCTCATCGACCTTAGGCAAATGGCGTTCAGGCAGCGGCGGAGAAACCGAAGATGCCGGACCGTCGGCAGTGCCCGTGGCGGGGTTACCCGTTCGCTTCCGACGCTTCATCCTCTTCAAATAGCTTGATGGGGCCAACGGGCATGACGGTGGAGATCGCATGCTTGTAAACAAGCTGCGACTGCCCGTCCCGGCGCAGGAGCACGCAGAAGTTGTCGAACCAAGTGATTATTCCTTGCAATTTTACGCCATTGACCAGGAATACCGTCACCGCGGTCTTATTCTTGCGTACATGATTGAGAAAAACGTCCTGAAGGTTGTGGCTTTTTTCCGACATTGTCTTGTTATCCGTCTTTTTTGCCATTTTACACCGATTGTAGTCGGCTAGCTTGTTTATAGATGAGCCGACCATCCTTGTAGCACAAGGGGGGCTTCCCCTTTAACTTCATTTTTGCCTGCGACCTACGCCCCGGCTTGACGCTTCAGTCGCGCCACAGCCAGCCGGCAAAAACCGCCAGAATCGCCATCACCTCAAGCCGGCCGATGACCATCCCAACAGCATAGATCGCACGCCCCGATGTCCCCACCGCCGGAAAGCCGGCAAATTCCGGATCCAAGGTGTAGATTATCGGTCCTGCATTACTTATAGCGGAAAGACCTAGGAAAAACGAAGTAGAAAGATCGGCTCCGGTGGCGGTAAATGCCGCCACCAGCAGCGCCAGCGAGGACAAAAACGCGAAATAAAGGGTCCAGACGCCCAAGAGCGTTCCCTCGCCGACGGCGCGCTGATTGAGCCGCACGGCGCGCACGCTGCTGGGGTGCGCCAGCCGGGACAGTTCACGGTAGGCATGACGGAACAGAATGATGACCCGCATCGCCTTCAGCCCGCCGGCGGTCGATCCGGTCATGCCGCCGGCGAACACCAAGGCTGATAAGATGTAAACCCCCAACAGCGTCGGCGGCGTTGACGACGAGCCGACAAAGCCGGTCGTGCTGGCCGCCGAGACGGCGCTGAACAGCCCGACCCTGAGGCTCGTCAGCCAATCGCCCGTCCCGGCTGCCGCCGTTTGCGCCAGATGGCCGGTGGCGATGACCAGCGCGCCAAGGCCAATGAGCAGCATCAGAAGCCGCAGCTCGCGATCGGTGGCGAAAGCGCGAAAGCGCCCGCGCAGCGCCGCCCAGTGGTAGGTGGCGTTGACGGCGGCGGCGAGCATGAAGGGAATGGCCAGCACTTCCGCCAAGGGCGCGTTGAAGGCGGCCAGCGAGCCGGATCGGGTACTAAATCCGCCGCTCGACAGGGTGGCCATGGCGTGGCAGAGGGCATCAAAGGCCGGCAGCCCACCGATCCACAATGAGACCAGGCAGAGGGCGGTCAGTGCCGTATAGATCGGGATCAACGGCGGCAGAATGCCGCGAAAGCGGGCGGTCATGCTCTCGCCCTCACCATGGGGCAGGGCGTTGTTGGTCAAGCTGGCGCCGCCGATATCGAGGCTCGGCGCGATGGCCAAAGCGTAGCCGATGGCGATCAAGCCGCCCAGCCATTCCAGCATGGCGCGCCAGGCGAGGACCGAGCGCAAAGCGGCATCCACATCGACGATCACGCTGGCTCCGGTGGTGGTGAGGCCCGACAGCGCCTCGAAGAAGGCGGTGCCGAACCCGGTGGTGGCGCCGGCAAAGCGCAGGCCGATGCCGGCGAACAAGGCCAGCACCGGCAGGCCGATAACCGGCAGCAGGATGGCGTCGCGCCGGTGCGGCGGCCGCGCCACATCGCGATAGGCGAACGTCAGCGCGCCGCCGCCGAACGCCGACAGCATCCCGGCAACAATGAAGGCATAGGCGGCGCCATATTCGCCGCTTTGCAGCGCCACCAGGATCGGGAAAAGATGAAACAGCGCCAGGTAAATCAGCGCGCGGCTCAATAAATAGCCGATGCTGGCCAAAGGCGGGGCGCTGGCGGCGACGGTCGGCATCAAAAGAACTCGATGCGTACCGAAAACATTTCTTCCACCTTGCGCACCATATTGGCGGTAGCAAAGACGATGACCCGGTCGCCCACTTCAATCACGGTGCCGCCACGCGGCATGATGACCTCATCGCGGCGGATGACGGCGCCGACGGTGATGCCCGCCGGCAGACGGATCTCGCGCAGCGGCTTGCCCACCAGAAGCGAGGTTTCCAAGGCATCGCCCTCCACCGCCTCGGCGCGGCCGCCGCTTAACGAGCGAAGGGCGCGGATGCGGCCGCGGCGCATCAGCTGCAAGATGCTCGATACCGTGGATTCGCGGGGGTCGACGAAAACATCAATCCCCAGCGAATTCAAGAGCGGCCCGTAGGTTTGATTGTTAATCAGCGTGATCGCCTTTTGCGCGCCGTTGCGCTTGCCCAGAAGCGCCGAGAGGATGTTGACCTCGTCCTCGTTGGTGACAGTGACGATGGTCTCCGTCTCTTCTATATTTGCTTCCTTCAACAGATCGACATCTAGGGCGTCGCCCTTCATGACCACGACATTGGGCAACTGTTCGGCAACGAACTCGGCGCGCGCGGCGCTTAATTCGATAATCTTGATGTTGACCTTGGGCTGGGTTTTTTGGATTTGCTGCGCCAGGAACAACCCGATATTGCCGCCGCCGATGATCAACACCCGCCGCGCCGTCAGTTCTTCATGGCCGAACACGCTCAATGTCCGGTCCATATGCTTGGTGTCGACGGTGACGTAAATATTATCGCCCACCAGTAACTGATCGTCGCCGGTGGGCACGATCAAGCGATCCTCCCGCTCGACGCCGACGACCACCGTGCGCAAATCGGGAAAGAGTTCGGTTAGCTGCCGCAGCGGCGTATTGACCACCGGGCAATTGTCGCCGAGCTTGATGCCGACGATGCGCACCCGATCGCCGGCGAAGGGGATCATGTCGAACGCGCCCGGCACTTCCAGCCGGCGCAGGATCGCCCGCGCCACTTCGATCTCGGGCGAGATCACCACATCGATCGGCATGTGGTCACGGCTGAAGAGGTCGCTCCATAAGGGATCAAGATAGGATTGCGCGCGAATGCGCGCCACCTTGGTCGGCACGTTGAACAGGGAGTGCGCCACCTGGCAGGCGAGCATATTGACTTCATCAGCCTGAGTGACGGCGATCACCATGTCGGCATCCGCCGCGCCTGCCTGCTCCAACATATCGGGGTGGGAGGCATGGCCCTGAATCGCCTTGACGTCAAGGGAGGCGCGGATCTTGTCGATCAGTTGCGCGGAGCGTTCGATCACCGTGACATCGTTGTGTTCGGTGGCAAGGTGTTTGGCGATGTGATACCCCACCTGCCCGGCGCCGCAAATGATAACCTTCATGAATAGTCCGCCCTTGTTAGATTTTTATAAAGCTTACTCTTCGCCGTAACGGCCGCGCTCGTGGTTTAAGCCTAAGCTCTTTAATTTGCGGTGCAGCGCCGAGCGCTCCATGCCGACAAACATGGCGGTGCGCGATATGTTGCCGCCGAAGCGGCTGATTTGCAGCTTCAGATACTCGCGCTCAAACGCCTCCCGCGCTTCTTTCAAGGGCGTCGCCATCACCTCCGAGACCAGCGAATTCGCCGCGGCGTCCTCGGAAACGCCAAGCAGTTCGGCCGGCAGCATGTCGAGGGTGATCTCGTCGCGATCATCGGTCGCCAGAATCAGGATACGCTCGATCATGTTGCGCAACTGCCGCACGTTGCCCGGCCAGTCGTAGCTTTGCAGGCGCGCCATCACATCATCCCGGAACCGACGCTCGGCGCGCCCGGTGGCGCTGGCCAGACGGCGCATGAAGTGGCTGGCGAGCAGCGGAATGTCCTCACGCCGCTCCGCCAGCGCCGGCACCGCGATCGGCACCACATTGAGACGATGATACAGATCTTCGCGAAAGCGCTTCTCGGCAATCTCCACCCGCATTTCCTTGCTGGTGGCGCTGACCACGCGGACATCGACCTGCACGCGCTTTGATCCCCCTACCCGCTCGAAGGTTTGGTCCACCAACACCCGCAATACCTTGGCCTGGGTGGTGAGAGGCATGTCGGACACTTCATCGAGAAACAGCGTGCCGCCGTGCGCCTGTTCGAGAAAGCCGGTCTTGATGACGCGGCCGTCGCTTTCGATGCCGAACAATTCTTGCTCCAGCGTCTCCGGCTCCATGGTGGCGGCGTTGACGACGATGAACGATCCGCCGGCCCGGCGCGAGTGGGAGTGCAGCAGACGCGCCACCACTTCCTTGCCGGCCCCCGCCGGCCCGGCGATCATCACCCGGCTGCCGGTGGGCGCCACCTTTTCGATGGTCTGGCGCACCATGGCGATGGCCGGAGAACGACCGGTCAGCTCGCTTTCAAAACCGGCGCGGTCGCGCAGTTCCTCATTCTCGCGGCGCAGACGTTCCGCCTCGGTGGCGCGCTGCACCATAAGCAACAGCTGATCGGCCTGAAACGGCTTGCCGATGAAATCATAAGCGCCGCGCTTGATGGCGGCTACCGCGGTCTCGATGGTGCCGTGGCCGCTGATGATGATGACCGGCAGGTCGGCGTGACGCGACTTGATGATGTCGAGAAGATCAAGGCCATCGAGCCGACTGCCCTGCAGCCAAATATCGAGGATTACTAGCGATGGCCGCCGGGCGTCGACTTCCTCAAGCGCCGTATCGCTATTGCCGGCGACGCGGGTGTAATAGCCTTCGTCGCTCAAGATACCGGCCACGAGGTCGCGAATATCCGCCTCGTCGTCAATGATCAGAATATCAAGAGCCATTTTTGTTACACCTTCACACGCTCAAAAACAGAATTCATTCGCCGGCCGCGGCGATGCCGGGCTTGTCCGCCGCCTCGGTCGTCGTCACCCGGCGGACGAGCACAGCGCGATTGAACACCATCGTCACCTGCGCGCCGCCGTGATCGCGATTGTGCAACAACAGCGCCGCCCCGTGTTCCTCCATGATCTTCTTGACGATGGCAAGGCCAAGGCCGGTGCCCTTGGCGCGGGTCGTGACATAAGGTTCGGTCAAGCGATCCTTGAGCTTCTCCGGGAAGCCGGCGCCATCATCGCGAATGGTGATGACGACTTCGTCATCGTCGCTGGTCAGTTCAATCTCGATGGCGCCCAACGGCAGCGGCGTTTCCGCTGCCTGGTCATCTTCCGCCACGGCGCGGGCGGCGATGGCCTCCACCGCATTTTTCAACAGATTGGTTAAAGCCTGCGCCAGCAGACGGCCGTCGCATACCAATTCCACCTGGGTTTTCGGCAGCACTTGGCGGAAGGCGATTTCGGGGTGGGCGACCTCGTGCAGGAACACCGCCCGGCGCACCACGTCCACCATGTCGGTGAGCCGATAAACCGGTGTCGGCATGCGGGCGAAGGCGGAGAACTCATCGACGATGGCGCGCAGGTCACCCACTTGCCGGATGATGGTGTCGGTGCACTGGGCGAATACTTCCGGGTCGCTGTGAATTTCCTTTAGATACTTGCGCTTCAGCCGCTCGGCGGACAACTGGATGGGAGTCAGCGGATTCTTGATTTCATGGGCGATGCGGCGCGCCACGTCGGCCCAGGCGGCTGTGCGCTGGGCGGTGATCTGTTCGGTGATGTCATCAAAGGTGGCGACGAAGCCTTCGATGCGGTCGTCGATCGCCTCCGCCGCAATACGCACCAAAAAATTCATCGAGCGATCCTTGCGCCTGACCACCAGATGATCCTGCGCGGTGGCGTCGGGACGCTCCCGCGCCGCTTCCAGAACGCTGGCGGCTTCCGGCAGCACGTCGATCAAGGGCCGTCCCACCAGTTCGCTTTCGCTCATTTCCAGGAGTTGCGTCGCCGAGCGATTGGGCAAGGTGATCGTGCCTGCCAGATCAAGCCCGAGGACGCCGGAGCTGACGCCCGACAATACTGCTTCGGTAAATCGCCGCCGTTCGTCCATGGCGCGGTTGGCGGCAACAAGTTCATCGCGCTGCGCCTTGATCTGACTGGTCATGCGGTTGAAGGCGCGGCTGAGCATGCCAAGCTCGTCGTAGGCCAATTGCGACGGCACCTTGGCGTCAAGATCGCCCTGGCGCACCCGTTCGGCGGCGCTGACCAGACTGGAGATCGGCTTGACCAGCCGGTTGGCAAACCATAGGCCGATGAGGATCGCCGATAACAGCACGATCAGGGCGACACCCATATAGGTGAAGCTGAACAAGAGGCGGTAATCGGCAAGATTTTTCTCCGCCACCTCGAACTCGGTGGTGGCGGTGCGGGTCTGGTAGACCAGCGCCAACGCCTTGGGATCGACATAGCGGCTGATATAGAGGTAGGCATCGAAGAAACGCGACAGCTTGACCAGCGCCCGCACCCGGTCGTCATCCTCGCTGGCGAGAATGAGCGGCTGGCCGCTGGCGGCCCTGGCCAACGCCTCGGGCGGAAAGGGATCGCCGCCGCCCAACGAAAATTCCGCATTGGCGCGCACGATCGCCTGGCCGTTGCCGTCGAAGATGATGGCTTCCGATAGCGATAAGAGGCGGGCTTGCAGCGACAGCGCCTGCTCGAGGAGAACCCGATCCTGCGACAGCACCAGGGCGTCGGCGTCTAGATCATTGGCCATGCCGAGAAGATCGGCCTTGATCACCTTCTGGTGTTCCTGGATATAGGCCTCGGCGACGCTGGTGGCGCTGCCGACCACGGTTTTCACCCGCTCGCTGAACCAGGTCTGCATGCCCTCTTCGAAAAAGAAAATGGTGAAGGCGGCCATGACGATGGTGGGCGTGATGGCCACCAGGCTGAAAAACGACACCATGCGGCCATGGAGCCGCGCCCCCGCCAGTCCGCTGCGACGCGCCGCCACCAGTTGGACGATGAACCGCGCCACCAGGGCGATGAGCGGCAGCGCCAGCATGGCGTTGACGATAAGGAGCACATAGAGCGTCTTGGGTCGCGGGTTGGAGGGGTCGGCGTTGGCAAAGAGGGCATAGGTGGCCAAGGCGGTCAAGGTCACGGCCACCAGCAACAGCGTGGTCAGCTTGCGCCATAACCCGACCCGGCGCGCCCATAAGGCAAGCCGCGTGGCTGCATTTCTGCCGCTCGAAAGCACCGGCTGCTGCATCATCCGTTCCGGTATTAAAACCACAAATTTAGCCGTTACGGTTCTACCACATTGTGGCAAAAATACATCATTATTCCCGGCTGAGAACTGGACGTTATGGCCGCGGGCCGCGGATTACCGGGATGCCGAGGTCGCGGATTTTTTTACGCAAGGTATTGCGATTAAGGCCCAAAAGGTCGGCGGCGCGGATCTGGTTGCCGCGAGTCGCCTCCAAGCTGCGAATGATCAGCGGCCGCTCCACCTCGCGGATCACCCGGTCATAAAGCCCATTGGGCGGCAGGCCGTCGGTATGGGCGGCGAAATAGGCTTCCAGATGCCGCTCCACCGCCTCCACCAGGCTTTCATCCATCACCGGGGTCTGCGCCTTGATACCCTTTGCATCGGGCTCGGAGAGTTCCGTCTGGACGATATCAACGGTGATGACGTCCTCGACGTAAAGGGCGCCCAAGCGCCGTACCAGGTTTTCCAGCTCGCGCACGTTGCCCGGCCAGGGGTAGTTTTTCATCCAGTCGAGCGCCGCCTTGTCGATGATTTTCGACGGCAGCCCTTCCTTGACTGCCCGGGACAGGAAATGGCGCACCAGTTCGGGCACGTCCTCGGAGCGTTCGCGCAAGGGCGGAATGCGGATCGGCACCACGTTGAGGCGGTAGAACAAGTCTTCGCGGAACAGCCCCTGACGGATGAGCTGGCGCAGATCCTGGTTGGTGGCGGCGACGATGCGCACATCGGTCTTGACCGGCCGGCGGCCGCCCACCGGCATGTATTCGCCCTGCTGGAGAACGCGCAACAGACGGGTCTGGGCTTCCAGCGGCATATCGCCGATCTCATCGAGAAACAGGGTGCCGCCCTGGGCCTGCTCGAAGCGGCCGACGCCGCGCTCGGTGGCGCCGGTAAAGGCCCCCTTTTCGTGGCCGAACAGTTCGCTTTCGATGAGTTCGCGGGGGATTGCCGCCATGTTGACGGCGACGAAGGGGGCGTTGCGACGCTTGCCGAAGTCGTGGAGCGCGCGGGCCACCAGCTCCTTGCCGGTGCCGGACTCGCCGGTGATCATCACCGTCAGATCGGTGGGCATCAGGCGGGCCATCACCCGATAGACTTCCTGCATCGCCGGCGAACGGCCGACGAGCGGCATTTCCTCCGTCGGCGCTTCGTGGTCCTGAGGCGCGGCCGCCGCCCGTTCCTTGGCGCGGCTGAGCGCGCGCTTGACCACGGTTTTCAGCTCATTGAGATCAAACGGCTTGGGCAGGTATTCATAAGCCCCGCGCTCGGTGGCCTTGACCGCCGTCATCAGCGTGTTCTGGGCGCTCATGACGATGACCGGCAGCTCGGGCCGCAGCTTGCGGATGCGCGGCAAGAGGTCGAGGCCGTTTTCGTCCGGCATTACCACGTCGGTGATCACCAGATCGCCTTCGCCGTTGGCGATCCAGCGCCACAGCCCGGCGGCGTTGCCGGTGGTGCGCACCTCATAGCCGGCGCGGCTCAAAGCCTGGGCCAGTACCGTGCGGATGGCGTGATCATCGTCGGCGATGAGGATGGTCTCGGCGGACATAACTAACCTCCCTCCCCTTCGACCGCTGGCAGCAGCACCCGAAAGGTGGTTCGGCCGGCCTCGGAATCGCACTCGACGATGCCGCCATGGTCGCCGATGATCTTGGCCACCAGGGCGAGCCCCAAACCGGTGCCGCTGTTCTTGGTGGTGACGAAGGGATCGAAGAGATAAGGCTTTAAATCCTCCGGCACGCCGGGGCCGTTGTCGATGACGCAGATCTCCAACGGCAGGTGCACCCGCTTTTGGCTCCCCGGCACCGCCAGCCGCACGCCATGGCGATAGGCGGTGGTCAAGGTGATCTCGCCGCTCAAAGGGGAGATGGCTTCGGCAGCGTTTTTCACCAGGTTCAAGAACACCTGAATGAGCTGATCCTTGTTGCCCAGCGCCGGCGGCAAAGAGGGGTCATAAATCTCGGTAAACTTGACGCCCCTGGCAAAGCCGCTGGTCGCCAGTTTGCGCACATGTTCCAGCACGCGGTGAATATTGACAGCCTCCGCTTCCAGCGGCCGGCGGTCGGAAAACGCCTCCATGCGGTCGACCAAGGCGCAAATACGGTCGGCTTCGTCGGTGATCAGGCGGGTCAACTCCCGATCCTGTTCCTCGACACTGGATTCCAGAAGCTGCGCCGAACCGCGAATGCCGGAGAGCGGGTTCTTGATCTCATGCGCCAGCACGGCGGCCATGCCCATCACCGAGCGCGCCGCGCCGCGATGGGTCAGTTGGCGGTCGATCTTCTGGGCGATGGAGCGCTCGCGGATCAGCACCACCAGGGAATTTGGTTGATCAATCACCGGCGAGACCTGGATATCCACCCGTTTGAGAGCGGCGCGGGGATTGCCCAGCTCGACGTCGTATTCGGATATCACCGCGCCTTGCTCGCGCACCTGCTCCACCAGAGTCAGGAGCGGGCTGCCGAACGCCACCAGGTCATTCAAGGAGGTCCGCCGTAGATGGGCGGCGCTCATGTAAAAGAAATCCTCGGCCGCCATGTTGGCGTAGGCGATCTGGTCGTTCGCGTCGAGAAGTAAGACGGCGTCGGAGATGGCGTTCAGGATCGCTTCCAGGGAGACCGGCGGTGTACTTTCCACGATCCGCGGTTTCTCTGCTGTGACCATCACGCCGCCTGCCGTTCCAGAAGCGGGAGGTAGAACGCATCAATCTCCCGTTCTACCTTAAGAAAGTCATCCATTCTATTGATGATATTCCTAAATTCGCTCGATCCAGGAAGCCCCTTGGAATACCAGGAGACATGCTTGCGGGCGATCCGCACGCCAGCCTCTGGGCCATAATGTTCGATCATCGCGGCATAATGGGTGCGCAAGGCGGCGTGCTGATGCTCCAGGCTGGGGTCCGGCAGCCGCTCCGCCGTCGCCAGATAGTGCATCGTCTGGGCAATGAACCACGGCCGGCCATAGCTGCCGCGACCGATCATGATGCCGTCTGCGCCCGATTGCGCCAGCGCTTCCGTCGCATCGTCCAGGGTGTTGATATCGCCGTTGACGATGAGCGGAATTTTGACCGCCTCTTTCACGTGACGAACGAAGGCCCAATCCGCCTTGCCGCCGTACATCTGGCAGCGGGTACGGCCATGGACAGTGAGCATCTTGATGCCGCAACCCTCGGCGATGCGGGCGAGCTCCGGGGCGTTGCGGTTGTTGTCGTCCCAGCCGGTGCGCATCTTCAAGGTCACCGGCAGCTTGACCGCCTTGACGGTGGCCTCGATCAAAGCGCGCGCCAACGGCAGATCGCGCATCAAGGCCGAGCCGGCGTCGCCGTTGACCACCTTTTTCACCGGGCAGCCCATGTTGATGTCGATGATCGCCGCGCCCCTGTCCTCGTTGAGCTTGGCCGCTTCGGCCATGACCTGAGGCTGGCAGCCGGCAAGCTGCACCGACATCGGCCCCTCCTCGGCGCAATTGGACGACATTTTCAGCGATTTGCGCGAGGCGCGCACCATGGCCTCGCTGGCGATCATCTCGGAGACCACCAGCCCCGCGCCGAAGCTTTTCACCAGGCGACGGAACGGCTGATCGGTCACCCCCGACATGGGGGCGAGGATCACCGGCTCGGCGATGGTGACCGGTCCGATGGCGATCGGCCGCAGCTTATTGACCATTTTCTGTGCACTTCTCAATATGCTTAAAATTTAAGCATGGGCGCTACTATACCCGGAACCACCTGCCCGGTCAAAAACAGAAAATGCCGTGGCTACAGGCGATTGGCCTCGTCTCTGAAACGGGGCGATGCTATAGGGTGTTTCATGACCAAGCTTGACGCCATCGCCATTATTGTCGCCGCCGGCCGTGGTGAGCGAGCGGGCGGCGCGACGCCCAAGCAATACTGGCCGCTCCTCGGCAAGGCGATGTTGCGCTGGACGGTGGAGCCCTTTCTCGCC
>JACFMS010000046.1 GCA_019455285.1 Sphingomonadales bacterium | reverse complement strand
GATCCTTTGGAAGTCGAGGCCGAGGACCGCAATGGTCTGTTATGGACCCGCAACGTCGACGCCTGCTGCGCCCTGCGCAAGGTGCGTCCCCTGGCCCGCGCCATGGAAGGGTTTGACGCCTGGATCACCGGCCGCAAGCGCTTCCAGTCGGACACCCGCGCCGCCATTCCCCTGGTGGAGAAAAGCGGCCGCAAATTCAAGGTCAATCCCCTGGCCGAATGGACGCCGGAGGCCATCGCCGCCTATATGACGGCGCACGATCTGCCGCCCCATCCGCTGGTGGCCGACGGCTTCCTGTCCATCGGCTGCATGCCCTGCACCCGCGCGGTGCAGCCGGGGGAGAGCGCCCGCGCCGGCCGCTGGGCCGGCCTGGAAAAGACTGAGTGCGGCATCCATATCGGCGAGAATATCTAACCCCTTACCCCAAAATCTCTTTTCGCAGTCACAATATGAATTTTATGTTGCGGCGCAAAAATTCATTGACTTCGTCCGGTTTATTCTTATATTCCCAGTCATGCTGCGGTGCAGCATAAGTCAGGCGCCGCGAATTTATAGACAACGGAGAGACCCATGACCGCGAAAAAGACCCAGGACAGCGTTGAGAGCCTCCTGAAGGCTGGCAAAGAGCAGTTCGAGACCGCCGTGAAGGCCAGCACCCAGGCCACCCAGAAGGGTTTCGAGCAGGCCATTTCGGCCAGCAAGAAGCAGCTTGATGACATGATCAAGGTCTATGACGAAGTGGCCACCTTTGGCCGTGACAACGTCGATGCCTGCCTGGCCGCCTCGAACGCCGCCACCAAGCTCGTTGAAGAGTTCAACAGCGAAGTAACGGCGCTTTCCAAGCAAGCCTATGAAGCCAACCTCGCCGCCTATAAGGCGTTTGCCGGCGTCAAGACCCCGAAGGAGCTCTTCGACCTGCAAAGCGAGCTGGTGAAAAGCCGCTATGAGGACACCCTGGCCAGCTTCAACAAGCTCAATGCACTCTTTACCAGCGCCGCCAACGATGCCTTCGCGCCCCTGAACGCCCGGGTCGCCGCGACCATGGACAAGGTATCCAAGGCGATTGCCTAAGCAACAATCCTTAAGGCTTTAGGAAGGCCCGGCCAAGCGCCGGGCCTTTTTCTTTGTCTTGTGGTATGAAGAAGACGACACACGAGATGTTGAAAGTTCTTGATGATCCGGTTGAGACGATCTTAACTATATAGCGTATAGAGTGTAATCACTCGAGCGCGTGAAGCCGATCCCTTCTCTCTGCGTCCAAACGTCTTATATGGAGAAGGAAGAGCCAGAGGTTGCAGTGGGTTCGAGATGAGCGAACGAGACGAAGAAGAGGGTGGGAACATCGGCCAAGGGTTGCTGACCAAGCCCAAGGCCAAGCCAAAAAAACCCTCAATGTACAAGGTCTTGCTGCTGAACGACGACTATACGCCAATGGAATTCGTCGTTCATGTGCTGGAGCGGATTTTCCGCAAGTCACAGGAAGAGGCGACGCAGATCATGCTGCATGTGCATCATAAAGGCGTCGGAATTTGCGGGGTTTACACCTTCGAGGTGGCGGAAACCAAGGTGGTGCAGGTGATCGATTACGCGCGGAAACATCAGCATCCCTTGCAATGCACCCTTGAGAAGGCATGAAAGTGATCAAGAAACGTCTAATGGGAGGACGGAGTATTCAACCCCCAACCTAGGGAAGTATGACAGTGCCGACGTTCTCGCCCAACCTCGAACGCGCCCTCCACCGGGCCCTTGCCGAAGCCAACGAACGGGGCCATGAGTTCGCCACCTTGGAGCATCTCTTGTTCGGGCTGCTCGACGATCAAGATGCAGTGGCGGTATTGCGGGCCTGCAACGTCAAAGTTGATATCCTGCGCCAGCAGATCAGCGAATATCTCGATACCGAGCTGCAAAATCTGGTCACCGGCGACCGCCATGCGGAGGCGACGCCCACCGCCGGCTTCCAGCGGGTGATCCAGCGCTCCATCCTGCATGTGCAAAGCTCCGGCCGCGAAGAAGTGACCGGGGCCAACGTTCTGGTCGCCTTGTTCTCCGAGCGGGAAAGCCATGCCGTCTACTTCCTGCAGCAGCAGGACATGACCCGGCTCGACGCCGTCAGCTACATCTCCCACGGCATCGCCAAGACGCCGGGCATGACCGAAACCCGCCGCGTCTCGGGGGCCAGCGGCGCGCAGCAGGCGGCCGGGGAGAAAACCGCCGAGAAGGAAGGGGCGGCGCTGGCGACCTATTGCATCAATCTCAACGCCAAGGCGCGCCTGGGCAAGATCGACCCCCTGATCGGCCGCGACGCCGAGATCGAGCGCACCATCCAGATCCTGTGCCGGCGGCAGAAGAACAACCCGCTCTATGTCGGCGACCCCGGCGTCGGCAAGACCGCCATCGCCGAAGGTCTGGCGCGCAAGATCGTCGAGGGCGAGGTGCCCGAGGTGCTAGCGAACGCCACCATCTACGCTCTCGACATGGGGGCGCTCTTGGCCGGCACGCGCTATCGCGGCGACTTTGAGGAGCGCCTAAAAGCGGTGATGAAGGAAGCCGAGGAACACGAAGACCTCATCCTCTTTATCGACGAAATTCACACCATCATCGGCGCCGGCGCCACCAGCGGCGGCGCCATGGATGCCTCCAACCTCCTTAAACCCGCGCTGGCCAGCGGCGCCATCCGCTGCATCGGCTCGACCACCTACAAGGAATACCGCGGCTACTTCGAGAAGGACCGGGCGCTGTTGCGCCGCTTCCAGAAGATCGACGTGCATGAGCCGACGGTCGCCGACTCGGTGAAGATTCTGGAAGGCTTGAAGCCTTATTTCGAAAAGCATCACCGGGTGCGCTACACCCATGATGCGGTCAAGGCGGCGGTGGAGCTGTCGGCCCGTTACATCAATGACCGTAAATTGCCGGACAAGGCGATCGACGTCATCGACGAGGTCGGTGCGGCGCAGAGCTTGAAGACTCCGGGTCGCCGCAAGAAGACCATCGGCGTCAAGGATGTGGAGGAGATCGTCGCCAAGATCGCCCGTATTCCCGCTAAATCGGTGACCAAGACCGACAAATTGAACCTGAAAAATCTGGAAGCCGATTTAAAGCGCGTCGTGTTTGGCCAGGACAAGGCGATCGATGCGCTCTCCAGCGCCATCAAGCTCGCGCGCGCTGGCTTACGTGAGCCCGCCAAACCCATCGGCTGCTATCTGTTTTCCGGCCCCACCGGCGTCGGCAAAACTGAAGTCGCCAAGCGCCTGGCGCAGCTCATGGGCGTGCCCTTGGTGCGCTATGACATGTCGGAATACATGGAGCGTCATTCCGTATCGCGCTTGATCGGCGCGCCGCCGGGCTATGTCGGCTTCGATCAGGGCGGGCTTTTGACCCATGCCGTCGACCAGACGCCGCACTGCGTTGTGCTGTTGGACGAGATTGAAAAGGCCCATACCGATCTGTTTAACATTCTCCTTCAGGTAATGGATGCCGGCCGCTTGACCGACAACAACGGCAAGGAAGTGGACTTCCGTAACGTTGTGCTCATCATGACCACCAACGCCGGGGCGCAGGAACTGTCGAAGTCCGCCATCGGCTTTGGCCGCGAGGGCAACGAAGGCGCGGACGAGGACGCCATCAAGCGCCTGTTCTCGCCCGAGTTCCGCAACCGGTTGGATGCCGTGGTGCCGTTTGCGGCGCTGTCATCCGAGATCATCGAGCGGGTGGTGGACAAGTTCATCCTGGAGCTGGAAGTGCAACTGGAAGAGCGGCATGTGCATCTGTCAATCTCCGACGAGACGCGCAAATGGCTGGCGGAACGCGGCTATGATCCGACCTTCGGCGCGCGGCCGCTGGCCCGCGTCATTCAGGAGCACATCAAGAAGCCGCTGGCCGACGAGCTGTTGTTCGGCAAGCTCGTTCAGGGCGGCGACGTCAAGGTGGTGATCGAGGACAACAAACCCGCCTTCCAGATCGTGTCCCATCATAAGGGTAAGGACGGCAAACCCGGCAAGGGCGCCAAGAAAGCGGAATTGGTGTAGATATTCCTTGCGTGGCGGCTATATATAATCATTCAGCCTTGCCGGAGTAAGAAGATGGCCGAGTTGCCCGCGATCTATTTGACGCAGAATGATTTTGACCGGTTGACCGATTTGCTGGAAGCCTATGCGGCGGGTTCTGGCGGGCGGCGCTTTGATAAGCTGGAAAACGAGTTGTCCCGGGCGATGATCGTTCCGTATGAGCAGATCCCCAATGACGTCGTGACCATGAATTCACGTGTCGTATTTGAGGACGAGACAACGGGCGAACGGCGTGAGGTTACGCTTGTCTACCCCGCGCAGGCAGACATCAGTTCCGGCAAGATCTCAATTCTGGTCCCGGTGGGGACCGCGCTGCTTGGTCTGCGCGTCGGGCAATCCATCGATTGGCAGTTGCCCAGCGGTCAGAAGCACCGTTATCGCGTGATCGGTGTGCCATACCAACCGGAAAGAGCGGGCAAGCCGGAATAGCCTCGGGGCTTGGAATTTCTGAGCATGACGGCGTAACTAAACGCTTCATCTCTTCCGGCAGGGGTCCACCTGGTGGGGATGGTCTGCTTGACTGTCACAGCGTTGTAGACAGATTCTCCATCTCGCGGCTGCCTATTCCTGCCATTTAAATGGCCCAAATTCGGCCAGCGCGCGCATGTCATGGGCCACCGCTTGGCGTTCCCGCTCCAGGTAGGCCGCCACGGCGTCGCGAAACCCGGGATGCGCGATCCAGTGGGCGCTGTAGGTAGGGGCGGGCAGATAGCCGCGGGCGATTTTATGTTCGCCCTGCGCGCCGGCTTCGACGCGGGCGAGTTTATGGGCGATGGCGTAGTCCATGGCTTGGTAATAACAAAGTTCGAAGTGGAGGAAGGGATGATCCTCCACTGCGCCCCAGTAGCGGCCGTATAGCGTATCGCCGCCGCGCAAGTTGAGCGCGCCGGCGACATACCGGCCGCCGCGCCGCGCCAGGATCAGCACCACCCGATCCGCCATCGCTTGACCCAAGAGAGAAAAGAATTGACGGTTGAGATACGGCCGACCCCACTTGCGGCTGCCGGTATCTATGTAGAACCTGAAGAAGGCGTCCCAATGCGCTTCCCGCAGATCGTTGCCGCTGACGACGTCGATGGCATCGATGTTGGCCACCGCTTCTTTGCGTTCGCGGCGAATGGCTTTGCGCTTGCGCGAGGCGAGCGCGCCAAGAAAATCGTCAAAGGCGCCATAGCCGTCATTAAGCCAGTGATATTGGCTGTCCAGACGTTGCAGAAAACCGATCTCGCCTAAGAGCCGCCACTCCGGTTCGGTGGGAAAGGCGACATGCAGCGATGACACGCGATGTTGTTTTGCTATGTCAATCGCCGCCATCGCCAGCATGCGGCGATGATCCGCCGTGCGCGCCAGAAGTCGCGGGCCGGTCACCGGCGTGAACGGCGCGGCGATTTGCAGCTTGGGATAATATTCGCCGCCGGCGTGGCCGTAAGCGTCGGCCCAGGCATGATCGAATACATACTCGCCATAGGAATGACTTTTCAAATACATCGGCGATGCGGCGATCAGTGCGCCCGTCGCATCTCGCAGCAGCAGATGATAGGGTTGCCAGCCCGTGCCGGCGTCCACCGATCCGCTGTCTTCCAGCGCGCGCAGGAATTCATGCCGCACGAAGGGATTGTCGCTGCCTGTCAAGCTGTTCCAATCGGCCGCGGCGATGGCGCTGATGTGAGCGGCGATCTCGGCGACAACGCCGCTCATGGCTCCTCGAAGATGATGTTGTTGGCGTGCAGGGCGGCTTTCATGTGATCCGCCGGGGTGCGCACCGTCCAGGTCAGGAGCGGAATGTTGCTGGCGCGGCAGGCGCGGGTGAAGTCGTTGGGCAGGCTGCGAATGTCGTAGGCGACGAAGTCGGGCGCGGTTTCCTCCACCGTGCGGCGCTGGCCGGCGGGGTTGGACAGCCGCCAGCCCAGCTCCTTGCGGTAACGGGTGGAGGCCACCAGGCCGCAGACGATGTGCGGACGATTGTCGCGATACCAGGAAACCGCCAGCGGATTGAACGACATCACCGCCACATGGCCATGATAATCGACCAGAAGATCGGCGACGGCGCGCTCCAGGGGGCCGGTGTCTTTGGGCTTGGATTTAATTTCAATGAGCAAGGGGGCGCGGCCGTGGATGGCGCGCAAGACCTGCGCCAGGCCAGGAATTTTATCCTCGCTGCCGGTCAAGGGAATGGCTTCGAGGTCGGCGAGCGTCAGATCGGCGACCAGCTCCGGCCGCCCGGCAAGACGCGTCAAGTCGTCGTCGTGAAAGACCACGGCGTTGCCGTCCGCCGTCAGCTGCACGTCAAGCTCGATGCCAAGGCCGTGGGTGATGGCCGCCGCAAACGCCGCCGGGCTGTTCTCGATCCGCCCTTCCGCCGCCTGGTGCAGGCCGCGGTGGGCGAAGGGGCGATCGAACAGCCAGCTTAGATCCATGACCTTAGGCGACCTCGAACAGACCCTCGATTTCCACGGTGGCGTCCATGGGCAGCACGTTGGTGCCGACCGCCACCCGGGCATGGCGTCCCTTGTCGCCGAATACCGCCACCATCAGGTCGGAGGCGGCGTTGGCCACCTGCGGCTGACGGGTGAACGACGGGGCGCTGGCCACGAAAACCGCCAGCCGCACCACCCGCTTGACCTTGTCCAGATTGCCGGTGGCGGCTTTGACTTGCGCCAGCAGGTTGATGGCGCATACCTTGGCCGCCTCAACGGCGCGCGTTTCGTCGACATCGAGACCAACCTTGCCGCTGGCAATAAGCGCGCCGCCGCGAAGGGGGATTTGGCCGGAAACGAACAGCAGCTTGCCGGTCTTGACAAAGGGCACGTAATTGGCGACCGGCGCCGCCGCCTCTGGCAGGGTAATGCCAAGTTCCGTCAGTTTATTTTCTGCTTCTCCAGCCATGGTCGTTTCCTTTGTGTCAAAAAACTCGTTCGTAGATGGCTGAAAAATCGAGGAATTGGAAAGCCGTTCATGGTTCGACAGGCTCACCACGAACGGCCAGGAAATCGACTTTTTCAGCCACTAGTGTACTTGCGATGCTAACCGCCGCCGGACGGGAGAGTAGTCCGAATTGAAGTGGGGGGAAAGGGTCTAGGAGGCTAACCTTTTGTGCGCGCCGGCCGCGCGGTGGGTCATCTTTTCGCGATACATTTCCTCATCCGCCAGGCGCAACAGGTCAGCGATGGGGACTCTTTTTTCATAAACGGCGATGCCGACGCTGCTGCGCAGGGTGATGGCATGGCCGGCATGGTCGACCGTCATCTCGTGGAGCAGGCGCTGCAGATCAAGCACCCGGCGGCGGCCGTTTTCGGCGTTGCAGTGGGTGAGGACAATGACGAACTCATCGCCGCCCAAACGGGCGACAAAGTCCGATACCCGGACATGGGTCATGAACATCTCCGCCACCGCGACGAGCACCTCGTCGCCGACTTCATGGCCGTAGAGGTCATTGATGTTCTTGAAGCCGTCGAGGTCGAAAAAGGCGACCACGCCCTTCTCGCCATGCCGCGCCGCGTTGGCCAAGGCGCGCTTCAAGAAATCTTCCAAACCCCGCCGGTTGCCGATGCCGGTCAGCTCATCGGTCATGGTCAGGGATTCCAGTTGATGGATGCGCTCGCGCTGTTCGCCCAAGAGCTGTTCCGCTTCAGCGGCGAAGCCTAAGACTTCGGTGATCAATTCCCAGCGCGCGCCGTCGCCGCCGCTGAATGTCGGAGAAAAGGTTTTCACGAGGCGCGACGCCATGCGTCCCACCAATGGGTTCAGTTCGGCATCGATACCGACGCTTGCAAGATCAGCTTGGCGACCACCCATGTCACTTAGACCCCACGTTAAGGCATTGGCAGACCGTTTCATCTTTTGTCGAGCAATGTTCATGCCAGCCCAGAATCCGCAGAAAGCCTCCTTTTTTCCGCTGCTTGCCCGGGCGCGACTCTTGCCCACCGGCAACACTTGCCGGGCAATTTACTAAAATTATTGGCGTTAAGGTTAACCCGCTTAAGGTTAAAGTTTGGTTGATGGACTGGCGGCAGCGAGATGGCGGGCGATGGCGTCCAGAATGTCGCTCCAGTCGCTGGCGCGGTGGTGGCTCATAGGTGCCTGCGGGGTCACCGCCGCCAGCCTTGTGTCAGCGATATAATGAATGCGGTAGCTGTGGGGCACGCTATCGGCCACCGCACGGATGTGCAGTTCGATATCGTCGATGAACACCACCGGGGCCTTGACCCGGTCGGCCAAGGCCTGCACCGGCACGCCTTTAAGGCCGTTGTTGGCGATCACCGGGGCATGGATGCCAAGCTGGCGAAAGGCGTCGCTGCGGCGCTGCCGGTAGGCCCCGGGCACGTTGGTCAAAATGACTACTTGACCGGTTTGGCCCAGGGTGGCGAGGGCTTCAGCCGCGCCGGCGACCAAGGGCTGGCGGTCGACCTCGGCGGCGAAAAAGTCATCGATGAGGCGGAACAAGGTCTCGCGCTCCACCGCCTCGCCGGTGCTGACATAGTGAACGTTGCCGACAAGGCGGTAGTCGCGCAGCTCCAGGCGCATGCCCTGCTTGCCGAGAAATTCCTCCAACGGCCGGGCGAAGGAGACGATGACCTCATCGGCATCGGTCACGTAGAGCGGGCGGGCCGGGTCAAGGCGCAAGGCGGCGATCTGGCGCGCCGTTTCCTCCGGCATTGCCGATGGCGGTTTAGCGGCTATGATGGGGGAGCGCTTAACCATGATGGGCGGCCAATTCCTGAGGGATCAAAGGTTACGATGATATATGCTGTTCGATGGCGCCAAGGGCAAGGGAGGGGGCCATGGGGTCAAGACCGGCGGCTTGGCAAAACTTGATCAGCCGCGCTTCGTTTTGCAGCAAAAACTGCAGGAAGGCGGCCAGCACTTCCGGCCGCTCGATGGCGGTCTTAAGGTCGGCAAGGGAGGCGCCGGTCAGGCGCAACAGCCCGGCCAGGGCCTCCTCGTCGGCGGCGACGAAGGCAACCGCCTGCAAGGCGATGGTTTCAGCCTCGTTCAGGGTCAGGGACATGGCGGCGGGAACTTTTGCAAAGCTATTAATAACGTTTGTTTAGGATATCTATAGCATTATAGCCTAGGCGTCGCGCGGGCGCGACCCGGATCCCGGTATAACTATCGGGGTGAAAAGGAAAAAATGATGACGACGGCGAAAACAGTACTCGTGGTGGAAGACAACGAGCTTAATATGAAGCTCTTTTGCGACCTCCTCGACGCCCATGGCTTTCGCACCATACAGACGCGAAACGGCATGGATGCGATCTCCTTGGCGCGCGAGCACCAGCCCAACCTGATTCTGATGGATATTCAATTGCCTGAGGTGTCGGGGCTTGAAATCACCAAATGGCTGAAGGCGGACGATGAGTTGAAGAACATACCGGTGATCGCCGTTACTGCCTTCGCCATGAAGGGGGATGAACAAAAGATCCGCGAGGGCGGCTGCGAGGATTATATCGCCAAACCCATCAAGATCGACGCCTTCCTAGAGACCGTTCGCAAGCATATGGGATAGGGAAATGTCGGCCCGAGTCCTAGTCGTCGATGACGTACCACCCAACGTCAAGCTGCTCGAAGCCAAGCTGACGAGCGAATACTTTGACGTCATTTCGGCCACCAGCGGCGAGGAAGCGCTGGAGGCGATCGAAAAGACGCCGCCGGACATCGTTCTTCTTGACGTCATGATGCCGGGTATGGACGGCTTCGAGGTCTGCCGACGGATCAAAAGCAATCCCAGGACGGCCCATATCCCGGTGGTGATGGTGACCGCCCTCGACCACCCCAAGGATCGGGTAACCGGATTGGAAGCCGGGGCCGATGACTTTCTGACCAAGCCGGTGCACGATATCGCACTGTTCGCCCGGGTGCGCTCCCTGGTGCGCCTGAAGATGCTGATGGATGAGCTGAGCATGCGCGAGGCCACCGGCCAGGCGCTAGGCTTTGAAGACGATTTGCGCACCGAAATCAACGAGCCGGTAACCGGCGCTCGCATTCTCCTCATCGATGATCAGGAACGATCGGCAGGCCGGGTGGCGGAGGCGCTGGTGGATATGGGGGAGGTGCAGATCGACGCGGGCGAGGCGGGGGTCGCCGATCGCGCGGCGGCGAATTTTTTCGATCTGATCATCATCAGCATGGGTCTCGCCAACGCCGATGGCTTGCGCGTCTGTTCGCAGATCCGTTCCATCGAAGCGACGCGGCATGTGCCCATCCTGATCATTGTTGATGAAAATAATTCCCGCGAGCTGATCCGCGGCCTGGAGATCGGCATCAACGACTATCTGGTGCGGCCCATCGACCGCAACGAGCTGATCGCCCGTTCGCGCACGCAAATACGCCGCAAACGCTACAGCGACCGCCTGCGGCACGATATGCACGTCAACCTGCAACGCGCCACCACCGATGCCTTGACCGGGCTTTACAACCGCCATTTTCTATCAGGGCATTTGGCGACCGCGCTGGAGGTCGGCCGGCGCACTGGCAAGAGCGTGTCGCTGATGGTGCTTGATATCGACTACTTTAAGGCGGTCAACGACTCCCACGGGCACGTAGTGGGTGATAGCGTGTTGAAGGAATTTGCCGACCGCATGGCCCGCAACGTTCGCGGCATCGACTTGGCGGCGCGCTTTGGCGGCGAGGAATTCGTGGTATTGCTGCCTGACACCGATCTTGCCGCCGCGTTGGCCATTGCCGAACGCTTGCGCCGCGAAACTGAAGCCGCGCCTTTTGCGGCCGCCGGCAGTGGGCTGAAAATCACGGTCAGCATCGGCGTGGCGGAAAGCGGCCCTCATGCCGCCACCCCCATTGATCTGATCAAGGCGGCTGACGAAGCGCTTTATGAGGCCAAGCGCGGCGGCCGCAACCAGGTGATTGCCTTCAACCCCATGGCGGAACAGAGGCCGGCGGCGGGACTGGGGCGGTAAAAAACCAACGGGGCCCTTGAAGGCCCCGCCGAAATAGCGCCGATTCTAAGCCAATCTATTTGATCTTGGCTTCCTTGAATTCGACGTGCTTGCGGGCGATG
>JACFMS010000014.1 GCA_019455285.1 Sphingomonadales bacterium | reverse complement strand
ACCCGAGCGCACCGCCCGCGCCTTCGCCTTCGTCGCCATGGCGACCACCCTGTCGCCGGCCTTAGGGCCGCTGTTGGGCGGTCAGCTCCAGGACATCGGCGGTTGGCAGACGGCGTTCGGGATGCTGGCCGTCGTTGGAATGGCGCTGCTGATCTGGGTTACCCTACGGCTGCCCGAAACCCGGCCCCGACTGGCCGGCTCGCCGGCCGGCGTGAAGGACATCGCCCATGCCTTCGGCCGGCTGTTGCGCTCGCCGCCGTTCGTAGCCTACACCTTAAGCGGCGCCGGACATGTCTCGGCGGTGTTATGTTTCTTCGCCTCGGCGCCGTTCCTCTTGATCGATGTCGTCGGCATTACGCCCAGCGCCTATGGCTATTATTCCTGCGTTGGCGTCGCCGGCTATTTCATCGGCAATTTTCTCGCCACCAGAACCTCCAGCCGCAGCCAGATCGATCCCACCATCCGCATCGGCGCCGGAATCGCGGTCATCGGTTCGGCGACGATGCTCATTTTGGCGCTTTTGGCCCCGATCTCGGTGATGTCGATCATGCTGCCGTTCGCCGTCATGTCCTGCGGCTCGGGCATGGCGCTGCCTAATTGTCTGGCGGGGTCGACCAACCGCTACCCGCAGATCGCTGGCACCTCCTCGGCGCTCTCGTCTTTCCTGCAAATGGCGGCATCCACGGCGGCGACATTGCTGTTGGCGCTGACCGGCAACAATTCCGCTGTGCCGTTAGGCTTGTTTCTGCTGGCGTTGTCGCTGTTTTCGCTGATTGCCGGCTTGGCTTTAAAACGCTGGCCTGAGAAATAAAAAAACGGGCGCCCTTGCAAAGGGCGCCCGCTTCCACAGTCGAATTTTATGCGTCTATTCGATTCTGATTTCGACGCGCCGGTTCATCGGCTCGCGCTTGCCGTCGCCGGTGGATACCGCCGGCTGTTCCTCGCCAAAGCTGCTGATGGCGATGGCGTCCGCCGCCACGCCGCGCGCCACCAATTCCTGCTCTGCGGCAATGACGCGACGTTGCGCAAGGCTGTCATTATAGGCGTTCTTGCCTGAGGTATCGGTATGGCCCTTAAGCACCACCTTGACCGGCGAGCGGCCCTTGGCCGCCTGCGCCGCCTCATCCAGAATGCGGGCGGCATCGGCTGTGATCGCCGAGCTGTCCCAGTCAAAATAGATGATGAATTCGACCGGTTGCGGACCGGCCGCCGGCTCAACCGCCGGGGGCGTCGGCTCGGGCGCTGGGGCCGGCGCGGCGACATAGGCGGGTTCCGGCGCCGCCGCCACTTCTTTCGCCCCGCCGAAGCGCCATACCAATCCGATCATGAAGGTGTGACTATCATAGTCGCCTTTGAACGAGCGGCCGAGAGCATCTTTCAACTTCGGATTCTCGGTGGAGAAATAACGATAATCGAGAGTCATATCCACCGCCTGGGAAATTGCGTAACGCAGTCCGGCGATACCTTGATACGCGAACACCATCTTCGAATCATCGGCAATGCCGAGGCCGTTCTCGAGGCGATGGTTTTTGTAGTCCACATCGGCCATCCCCATGCCGATGCCAACGTATGGCTTCAGCATAAACTCGACGTCAGGCGCATAATAAAGGTTGAGCATACCGGCGGTGGCCCTGGTCTTGCCATCGACGCCGATCCTCCCCGTCCCCGTACCAAGCCCGCCGGCATTGGATAAGGTAACGGTTTCAACCGTGTTCTGACGACGCGACAACTCGAACTCCAACGCCGCATCGCCGAAGTCGTACCCGATGCCGGCGCCGAAGGCGATGCCGGTTTTATGGTCTGCGTCGCCGGAAAGTCCGGTGGCGGAACTCTCATATTGTGAATCTTGGGTGATGGCTCCGCCGCCGCGAATGGCGAAATACCAAGGGTCGTTTTCCGCTGCAATCGCCGGCATGGCCATTGCGCCAAGGCTGGTGGCGATAAATACACGCGCCGCTCTGTTCATTGTTCCTCTCCTTGTGTTCATGGATACTTGAAAGACCGCTGGCATCGCGCCCGCTTATAGTGTTGTTATTGACAGACTAGTGTGGTGAAATTGCGGACAAATTTCAGCAAATTGTGACTATTTAAGCATTGGTGGTCCGCCGTGGCATCGGGCGCAAGGCTTTACCATTATGGCATGAGGGAGAAATGATGCCGCGTTTGCCCTGCTGCGCCAACGCCTGAGCGACAAAGGGCGTGCTGTACGGCATCCAGGAATCGGTACGCCGACGGCCAAGTCGGCCTTGGTCGCTGCGGCGACGGTCGGGGCGCCAATTGATGCCAGTCCAAATTATCTTCGGCATCGGTCCAACATGGTCATCCATGTCATACCTCCGGGCTTTCTTGTTCCAACTACCGAACAGGCCCCCCTGTGAATAAAATACAAGCAAAAGTTGGGCCAGCCAAGATATTTGCTTTTATTACAAATAGCTGGCCATTTTCCGGCAGTGCAGGAGCCAGAAAATGTAAAAAACCCCGACACTTATCGTGTCGGGGCGGGACAGACGGGACAGTGAGTGGAGAAGAAAAAGACTGTTATGTAGCGATCAGGCCATGGGCGCGACAGGCCGCCAGCAGGGCATTCAAGGCGCTGCGCGCTTCCGCATCGACCGTGGCGCCGCCTGAGGCATCGGCGATGGCCGACTGTTGCGCGCCGATGACTTGAGAACCGCCGACCATGACCTTGGCCGCCCGCTCTTCCCCCACCACCCAGGCGGAGCCGGTATAGCGTGCCTCCAGCGCCTCATCGCGCAGCCATACCCGCCAACCCTCGGCCGGGGTCAAAAACACCCAGGCGCCGCCGATATAGTGGGCCAGCATGCCGCTCTGACCGGCCCAGGCGCCGGTGGCGGCAGCGGCGACGATCCACGCCTGGCCCTCCGCCGGCGAACCGGGCGGCGCGCTTAAGTCCTTATCCTCGACCACCGCTTGGATCAGGGCGTCCGCCAAGTTGAGGGCGGCGTTGTGGGTTACTTCCTTTTGCGCCTGACTTGCCCGAATGTAGGGCAATTTCAGGCGCGGGGTTTGATCGGCCATGGCTGTGTCTCCGTTAAAGCGTTGCTTGCAGCGCCGCGCCGCGCCCGACGACGGCGCTTAATTGATATATGCGCACCGTCACGGCGCTTTGCGGCGCGCCAAAATCAGCGGTTTGATCGGCGGCGGAATAAATCGCCTGTGCCGTGCTGGCGCTCAGCGTGCGCATGACATTGCTGCCGTTCATGATATCGACTTCGTAAGATTCCGCCTCTTCGCCCAAGGGCGCATCCGCGCCATCGAGCCAATCGCCGCCGACGCGGGTGCGACGAATCCAGCTCAGCGTCAGATTGCCCGCGCCATCACGCACGCCGCTGGCGTGCACCGGCGCGAACGGCTTCAAGTTTTCCGCGGTATAGGTAAAGGGGGTGGCGGTCACATCCTCGATCAGCGCACCCACGGAAACGCCTTTATAAAGGTCGTCGCGGCCCATCGTCCCCAGCGTGGTTTCAATCGGCAGCACCGCTGAAGCTTCCAGCAAAATGAACCGCTCGCCGGCGCTATGGCCTGTCATATGCCGTTCCGTGCCGCGCCGGCCGCGTAACAGGCCGCTGAGCAGCCAATCGCCATCTACATTCAAGGAGGCGTTGCGGAACTGGATGATTTCATCGCCTACCAACGCGGCATTGGCGCCATTAAGAATGGCTAGCTCGGGTCGGGATTCCAGCGTCATGCCGGCATTGAGGAGCGTCACCGTCAGGGTGTTCGCCTCGTCCCAATAGTTGCAGGGACCATCCGCCAGCGCATTCACCGTTTCGCCCACCGTTGCCGGCGCGGCGCTGGCGGCGATTTCCTCATACGATGCCCCGCCATCCACGGAGCGGAGCAATACCGCGCCGCGCCAACCATCGGCGGCGCTGCTCAGCGCGGCGTAGAAGGTCGACTGCGCGCCGTCCGTCGCACTCACCGACGGCAGATTGAGGAGGAAATAAACCGTTGCGGCCAACTCGGGTATAATTTGCGCCGGCACCGCGCCGCCATCGCCCGTCGCCGCGCTGCCCAATACGGCGGCGCCGTAAGGCGTGGCGCGGCATCGCACGCGGCCGCCGCCCATCTGCACCTCATCGAGGATCAGGCTTAAAGGCGCGATGTTTGCAAGGTTAAGCGTTATCACATCACCCGGCGCAAGCCGGAGCCAGCGCAGCGGCAGTCCAAAGGCAAGCGTCTCGCGACGCAGCCAGGCCAGCGCCAGCTCGATCTCGGCGGCGCGCTTGGCAGCGCTGGCGTCGAGCACCAGCGGTAAATCCCGCGTCTGGACGACATGGCTAAGCGTGGTGGCGCGACGCGCGCGCTGCACGCCCACCTGAAAATCCCGCGCCGGATCGATGTAACGCAGGGCGATTTCCCGTGGCAGCTCCATTTCCTGACCGCGCACCGTGATCGCCGCGTCGGAGCCGCGCTCGGGACGCATCAGATCGCTGTGGTCAATGGTCGCCACGCTGGCGCGATCCAGCGGTGCGCATATCAGCACGCCATCGACCTCAACCACATCGAAGCGATAGGCCTGCGCCAACAGCTCCAACGCCTGGCGGTAGCTCATCTGGCGGCCGATGACGAAGCCCGAAACCGTATCGCTGAGCGTGCCGACGTCAATCGCTGTCAGCCCGGCGCGGGCCGCCAGGTCGGCAACCACCGCCGCCAGCGCCACCTCGCCGCCGTCGTCAGCGATCACTTCGAAGGTCAGGTTGGGAATGCGGTTGGCGTATTCGGCCAGCGCCAACTGCTCGAACACCACATAGGCAATCCCGCGATAGGCGGGCGCGTTGCCCACCCCTTCCTTGGCCTCGATCAAGGGGTCGGGAGTTTGGTCTTCGCCGCCGTCATAGATCCGCAGTACGCCGTCAACCGCCAGTCGGCCGGAACCGTCGCGCAACAGCTTGCCGTCGGCCCAGATGCGGCCGATGCCGGCGATCGATCGGGCGCTTATGGCGACGGCGAAGGAGGCGCTGTAGGTATAGGTGACATTGGTGACCTTGGTCGAGCCGCCGCCCTTGCCGCCCTTGACCTTTTTCGTCTCCTCATGGCGGGTCTCCATAAGGCCGGTGGACCAGATGACATTGCCGGCCAGCCGCGTCGTGCCATAGGCCAAGGGCATGGCCTGGCCATAGGCCGAGCTTTGCACGCTCAGGTCGCCCAGTCGCGGCCCCTCCACCGTGCGGCCGCCGCCGAGGCCGAACACCTCGCGGTCGATGACCCCGCCCACCTGGCTGCCGATGATGGCGCCGGCGGCGCCGAGGACGCTGCCGATGAGCCCCCCTGCCGAGGCCCCCAAGGCATAGCCGACCGCCCCCAATACCAGTGTCGCCATGTCACCTCACTCCGGGAAAGACATAGGCGGCGATGATGCGCCGCCGCCACCAGGGATCCAGGCCATGCTCCACCACCGCCCCGGCCTGCAGCCAGGCGTGGAGAAGCCCGAGATCGGTCAACAGCGCCACATGCTGCGGCTGACGGATGATCCGCATCAGCAAGGCGTCGCCAGGCCGCGCCTGGGCGAGCGGGATGGGCGTAAACCCGGCGGCGGCGATATGGCGGGCTAAGGGGAGGTCAGCGGTGGGCTGGCGCGGATAGCCGGCCATATCATAGTCAAAAAGGCCATGGGCGCGGCCGATCGCCACCATCACCCCTAAGCAGTCGAGCCCCCGTCCAGGGGTCCGGCCCTGGTGCAGGAAGGGGGTGCCGATAAACCCTCGCGCCGTCTCGATGATACGGCCACGTAAGCCCAAAGGGGGGATCAGATTGCGCTTCAAATCGCCGGCGAAGCCACTATGATAGGCGCCCTTCGAGGGAGTCGATGCTATGACCTTGTCCATGGATGCCAATACGTTCGCGCTTTACGTTCATGAGCTGAGAAACCAGTGCATGTACACCGAGGCGGCGCTGCAGCTCTTTAACCAGTCCATGGAGAAGCAGGCGAAGGCCGGCGCGTTTTTCGCCGCGCAGGCGTTTCTGACCAGCGCCTCCCAAGTGGTGCGGCTGTTATGGCCGACCCGGGCCAAGGCCAAGCGGCGCGGCGAATTCTTGCGCCGCGCGCTGGGTCTGCCCGATGACTTCCCGCTGGCTGATGATCGCTTGCGCAACCTGTGGGACTTGGCCGACGAGAAAACCGAGGACTGGATCAACGCCAGCAAAAATCAGGTGATCGCCTTTGATTTCCTCGGCCCGAAAGAGGCGTTGGGCGACAAGACGCCCAAGGACGAGCACATTTACCGTCTCTATGATCCGCAAACCAGCCGGCTCTATTACCGGGGCGAGACCTTCAATCTGCAAGCCATCGCCAGCGGCATCGCCGCCATCAACGCCCGGGTCAACCAAGCCCACGACCAGCTCTTCCCCAAAAAGCCGGAGGAGAAAGCGGCAGAGCCCGCGCCGGCGGAAACGGCAACGCCCTCAGCGTAAGCCCGGATAGTCGAGCAGCGAATCGATTCCCGGTACGTGCGGCTCGCCGCGAAAGTTGGCGGCGTTGGCGAATTTGGTTTTGCAGGTGGCGAACCGCTTGTCGCACCCGGCGGCCAGACTGAACACATCCCCGGCCTGCGGCGATGCGGGCATGGCGTCATAAAGCTCTATACCATTGCCGAGCTGGCGCTTGACCTCGATGCGACGCCCGGCATTGACCCCGGTCAGCCAGCGCAGCACGCCATAGTCATACCAGCCGTCTGCCACGCCAAGCGCGGTGGCGGTAAAGGCGCGCGTGGTGCCGGCGGTTGCGACCGTGGCGGTCACGGTCACAGCGCTCAAATCCGCCCGGCAGCGCGCGTCGCCCAGATCGGCGCGGCATTCCGGCGAATAGACCTCGCCGAAGGTTTGCTGCAAGGACTGGGCAAGGCCGCGCACCTCGGCCACGAAAGCGCCGTTCTTCAACGTCGCCTCGCCCAGCCAGCCGCGCAGCAGCGTCACCCGGCCATCGCTGGGGGATGCCCAATTAACGAGAAAAATTTCAACCTCGGCGAAATCATAAAGGCCGGCCCGCAAATCATTGTCACTGATGCTGTGCGCCGAGAGCACGCCGACCACTTCCATCTCGTCCACATTCATCTGCCGGCTGGCGGCGATGTCGCTGGGCGTCAGGCCGGCGCCGGGCAAGTACCGCGCGCCATCGATTTCAAGCGCCTGATCGGCGGTGGTGAATCCTAAGCGCACCCCATCGCGCCGGCGCACGGCGAAACACATGGCAAGGGTCGTCACCTCCGCCGACAAGTGCGCCGCCAGCGCCGCGGATATGGTACGCATCAGAGCCGCACCTCGATCAGGCCCACCGATGGCGCATCGCCGGCAGCGAAAGTTTCCAGGGAAATCGCCAGGCTATCATCGCGGAAGCGCACCGGCACATCGAATTCAAAGCCGGCGGTGACGGCAACGCCCACCGCCGGCGGCGTCGCGAAGGTGATGATGCCGGTGGTCGCATCGACGCTCCATCCGCTCATCACCTCGACGCCGGCGAGCGCCACGCGCACCGTGCCGGCGACCGGCTTGCGAATGACGCGATCAAAAGTGGTCGCGCCGCTGACATAACGCTTGGTCAGTTGAAGCGCCGTCGTTGCGCCGTCACCAACGCCGATCGCCTGATCGGTGGGGGTTGGCGTGACGCTGGGATCGGCGGAGCGAAAATCCGTCCAATCCTTGAAGCGAAAGCCATAGGCCCGGCCCTGGCGGGCGCGAAAGAAAGTAAGGAGCTCGAAGAGATCACTTTCGGTTTTAAGACCGGTGCCGACATCATAAACCGAGCGCGCCTGCTGCCAGTCGGCATTGCGCTGCTCATGGCCGGAGATGGTCTCGACCACCGTGGTTGCAAAGCGCGGGCCGCCCGACGAGCCGAAGCTGATGGCCTCGGGGAAGCGCACCTCATGAAAGCCTGTCACCTCATCCTCCTGATCGGCAAAATAAACAAAGCCGTCGCGCAAAATTTGCGGATAAGCCCAGACAAAGACTTCGGCAAAATCGCGCGTGCGTGCGTCCAAAATCGCCTGATCGATGTTGGCCCACACCTGCGGCGCATCAGGCAGCAGATTGAAGCCTTAGAAATAAAGACAGTCCGCCGGTCCATACCCCAGATCATCGGCAAACGCCACCAGGCCCGCCGCATGCTGTGGCAAATCGCCGTCGATCACGTAATCGTAATCCTCGATCTCTAAAAAATCGAAAGCCGGATAGGCCCACGAACTGATCGGATAATTGACGCTAACGAGCATGGGCGCGGCAGGGTTGAGCACTTGCGGCGCATAAAAAAGCAAAGTGACGTCTGCCGCCGGGTAAGTTGCCTTGAGCTGATCGCGAAGCCACAGCGTCGATGCGCCAAGTTTCGCCCCAAGCCAATCCAGATAATCCTGCTGCGCCGGTGTGGGTGTTTCAAAAATCGACTGGTGCATGGTCGGCACGGGATTGGCGGTCTCCGAGGTATAAAGCGTCGTCGTGGTTGCGTCGTAAAAACACGGCGGTTGATCGCCGGTCAACTGGTGCCACCACCACGGCTCACCGATCTGAAAGATGATAGCGGCGCTCAAGGATGACTGGATGGCGGCCAGCGCCAGCCAGACGTCGCGCAGATACGAGAGCGCCGATGGGTTGGTGGGCGCGATCAGCGTCGATGGCGGCGACCAGCCGGTCTGCGCCGCACCGCCAGCGTGAGTGCGCTGTTTCCAGGCGGTAGGGGCGTGATCATCCAACAGTTCGTATGACAGCGATAGGACGATCTTGAAGCCGTAAGTTTTGGCCAGAGCGAGAAAGTCCTGATGCCACAATTCCGCTGCGGCGTTGAGATTTGCTTTGGCCGGGTCAATAATGAATCGCGCCTCGCCGGCGTTCCAGGTCAGCGAGAAATAGTGACTCATGCCGACATAATGGTCTATCCAGCCGCGATAGCCGAGATAAAGCGCATTGCGCATCACCCGCGCCGGCGTCACGTTGTAGACATCGTCATAGCCATTGGCGAGGCGCAGATTGTGCACCCGTACATGACCGTCCCCGATGGCGAGCATGGTGTTAGGCCCGCTGACGCTGATTTGCGATAGGGTCAGATCGGCGACATGTTCGGCAAAAATACCAGGCGATGGCTCGATGGGGGTGCTGTCGGATGGATTGTAGATATCAGCCATTAGGCTGATGAACAGCCGGTCGATATCTCGGGGATAAACCGGATCAGCTTCCGACGGCAACAGAAAACCGCCGTCAAGATCATCAAAATCAAGGGTGATGACGGCATCCGTGGCGGTGCCGACGGCATAATTCCACAGCCGCACATACCATGTCTTGGCCGCGCCCAAGGCATCGCGGCCTTCGATGGTCAAGGTCGGGCCGTTGACCGCATCCAGCCCCTTCAGGCCGTCGCTTTGCCAGCGAAACGACCACACCACGCCGGCGTAGTCCTTGCGCGTCTCATAGGCTAACAGCGGATGATCGTGCTGATCGACGGAGTCCCAGATCAGACCGGCAAGGTCATTATATTTCAAGAACACCAGCTTGACCGCCAGGCTCGCAGCCGAGGTGGCGCTGACCGCCGCCATCATCGGCCGTGGGAAGTTCACCGTCCAATAGGGCGGACTGAAGCGGCGTATATAGGCGCGCTCTCGCTGATCCGCCGCCGTGGCGAGCCAATACATTTATAAACTCCGCTCGGCGCGCAGGAGGGCGCGGCGAACCGCCAGCGCCACCTGCGACGAACTTTGCCGCAAGGCTTCGCCATCGCCCGCGCCCTGCACGTTGATGGTGATAGCGGCGCGGCCGCGCGACGGCGGTTCACGACCCTGCGCCGCGGCAGAGGGCGTGACGATGCGCCCCGCGGCCTGCGGCACGAATAATTCAGGGCCGCGCTCGCCCACCACATAGGCTTGCGCCGGCGATACCGCGCCGCCGCCGGCGCGTCCCGGCAGCAACACCGTGGAAAACACGCTGCCGAAAATATTCCTGACGCCCACCGATAACAGGTTGGCGACGATCTCCGCGATGGCCGCCAGCGCCGCATCGCGCAAGCCCTCAAACGACAACCGGCCGCTACTCGCCATGCGGGCGAACGCGCCGGCCATGCGATCGCTGGCCCGCTCGGCGGCTGCGCCAAGGTCATTGGCCATACCGCCGGCGATACCGCCAAGTTCAAGCGTAGAGCCATGAGCGCGACCAGCGAAGGTTTCAAGCCCTTGCAGGCTGGCGGTGGTGCGGTTGACACCCGCCTCCAGGCCGCGGGTATCGGCCTCGATCTTGACGACAAGGCTATCAAGCACGGTCTCCGCCATGACAACATCCTGCTTGCAGTGATTAATCTGGTAAGCGATCGGGGAAGCGATTACGCAGCGTCTCCAGCTCGCGCCGGCCGAGTGGCAACGAGATTCCCTGTGGGATCGTCAGCGCTTTCAAGGCCAGCCGCAGTTCCGCCGGCGTCGCCGCCCAAAATACACCAGGGGACCAACCGAGCCGCGTTAAGGCCACGCCCGCCGCCGCCGCCCAGTCCATCCGCAACGCCGTGTCGGCGTCACCCGCCGTCATCGCTGCCGCCCAATACTTGCGTCAACACGTCACGCACGATGGGCGTGGTCTCGGCGATGCCGCGCTCTAGGATAAAATCGCCCACTGCCGCAAGCTCCAGTTTCTGCCCTTCCACCGCGTTCAGCGTCGCCCATACGATCACCGTCAAATCTTTCAGGCCGAATTCGCCGCGCGCGGCGCGCACCGCCAGCGGCACCACGCCGCCCAAACGGTCCTCGATCTCCATGATCGCGGCAAAGGTCGGACGCAGGCGGTACGTGACGCCGCCAAGCGTAATCTCGCTTTCTCCACGCAGTCGATTGGCCATGATCTTTACGCCGCCGTGTAGCTAATGACGCCCGAGCTCTCCAGGCGTAGGGAATAGGTGCGCTCGCCGTTATGGTCGCCGGCATATTCCAGAGATGAGACATAAAATCCGCCGGAAAATTTCGCGCCGCTCTCAAACACGATTTCATAATTGTCGATGGAGCCGGCAAGGGCCTTGCCGCGCAGCAATCCCTCCGCGGCGCTGTCGGTAAAGACGCCGCCGCCAGCGATGGCGAGCGCGCGAATGCCGGCGCCGGCGAGCAACTCACGCCAGCCGGCGGAGGTTTTGCTGGTGATATCGACCACTTCGTTGTTGATGCTCAGTGATGTCGCCCGCAGGCCACCAATGGTGGCAAAGGTCTCCGGCGCGCCGCCGTCGCCGATCTTCACCAGAAAGGCGCGGCCCTTCTCAGCAGCCATGGTCTACTCCTTCCATAAAATAAGGGTATCTATTGCGTCAATGCACGAAAGCGCAGGATGCCGTGCAGCGCCTCGCCGTCCGGCTCGGCGATGATCTCGCCAAACTCAAAATTGACCAGAACGACTGTCGCTCCCGTTACGGTAAGCGGCGCTGTGGTCAGTCGTACGCGCGCCAAGTCCATCAACGTCAGCATGGTTTGGCGGCTCAACGCCTCGCTCCAGATGTCAAGGCGCACCACGTCTTCCCGGCCATCGAAGGTTTTCGCCGACCATGGCCGTGACGAGACGACGGCCGCCCGCACATAGGGCATCGCCGCCGTTTCCGGCACGAAATCGTAGATGCCATTGGCAATCGCCGTGATTTCGCTATCGCCTTGCAGCGCCGCGATCACCGCCTGTTGCAGCTCCCAGCCGATGGTGGTCATAAGGCCCCTCCCCGCAACAGCCGGCGGAGGGCGTCAGCGATGGCGCTCCCCGCGACGCCGCGCATGTATTCCGCAGCCGGGGCCAGGAACGGCCGCGCCGCCATGCGCCGGGTGCCGAATTCCACGTAAGGCGCATAAGAAGCCGTGGCGCGCACCGCCGCGCCGTTCTCGGTACTCTCCACGATAATACTATCGGCAAGGCTGCTGGGTAGCGTGCGATCGGGATGCCGCTGCTCCATCACCCGGGTGCGGGCTTCATCCGCCAGTTCCTCGGCCAAGCCAAGCACCGCTTCTCCCGCCACGTTGCTCAGTTCGTCAAGAATGCCAAAGCGGCTGTGGCGGGAACGTACGATCTCAACGTCGATCATATCGCCGTCTCCTCCTCGCAGGTCAAGGCGGCATAGCCGCGGGAGGGCAGCGTCATGACGCCGACGACCGTCAACGTCCGCCCTAACCATAACACGCGGCGAATATCCTCCAGCCGCTCGCGTTTGCGGATAATGACCTCGAAGGTTTGTCGCCGACGGCGCTGGCCGCCCTTGACAATAACCTCGGAGTTTTTCGTGGTGATCGCCGCCCAGGCAAGACCCAGCATTTCGCCGGCGCGGCTATAGCCGCCGCCAAGCTTCTCCTGGGTGTGCTCGGCTTCCAAGGTCACGCGTTCGCGCAACGCCCCGATCTTAGGCTTGGCCGCGCTCATAGCCGCACCAGGCGATAAGGCTGCCACAGCGCTCCGATGGGTGCTGGCAGCGTCACGGGATGAAGCGCATCGCGGTATTCGTAGAAATTGGCGACGGTCATCAGTATGCCTTGCCGCAACGACTGCGGCACATCATTCCAGCTGTCGCCGTAGCCGGCGACGAAGGTGACCTCGATGCCGGCGACATCGCGCCCCGGCGATGGCCATACCGCATCGCTGCGCCGCCGCACCCGTCCCGGCAGCGCCGATGCATCAACCCAATAGGTCGCCGGATCGAGCGTTGCGCCGACGCCGTCGGCATCGAACGTCTTGATGCTGGTGACCGATTGCAGCGGCGGGCGTGGCAGTGTGATGTCGCGCTCGGGCCAATGATCGAGATAAAGCTGCCAGCTTTGGGTGATCAGGGCGCGGCCGGTGAAGCTCTCGCACGCTTGGCGCGCCGCGACGATGGCGGCGGCCACCAAAGCATCATCGTCAGCGGTATCCAAACGCAAGAAGGCCTTGGCCTCGGCAATGGTCACAGGCTCAACGGCGGGTCCGCTGAAAAGCAGGAGATTGCTCATTGATCTTCCACCCGGAGGATGAAGGAGCGATCATCGATGCGCCCCAGGGACGTGGTGATGCGATTAGTGACGCGGTAGACATGGCCGATGGCGCCGCCGGAAAGGGTCGCCGTGGCGCTTGCGGCGTCAAAGGACGCGGACGCATAGGCAAGCTCGCCGTTAGGCTCAATCTGCCAAGTACTGCCGGCCAGGGTTTCGCCCGCTTCGAGATAGCTCGACCAGTCGACGCTGTAATCAAGTGATGCGTTCGGATCTTTCAGAAGAACGGTCATCGTCGGTTCTCCCTACGCCGGATCGGCGATCTCGATCTTCCAGCTATTGAACGTCATGGTGTTGCCGGCGGTAAGCGCTTGGGAAGTGCAGGTCGTCACATATAAAAGTTTGGAGTTTATGACATCGAGGAGCGCCACATGGGTTGCAGTGCCGTTGGCATCCACCGTTACGCCGGTTTTTTGCGCCACCGTCAGTTTGCGGCCCGATGTATCGCCATCCGCCGCGGTAAAGTCGCCGGACGCCATGGTCACATCGGCCAGCGCATAGGTGGCGTTACCCTCCGTATAGGTGGTCGGCTGCTGGCTACACGCCGTCATGCGCGTGCAGTTGTTTTTCACGACGTTCAACGCGCCGTCGAGAACGTCGTCATGAACTATCTTGGCCATGGTCTATCGCTCCGGAGTAAGGCTGCGGTTTCTTTTCGCAGCAGTCATGGTTCTGGTGCTGGCGTCAGCCGTGACGGCCGATCGCGCCTCGGGCTGAAGCCGCCGCGGCGGCGGCGCCAGCACCCCTTCCGCCGCCAGAACCGCCAAGCTTGCGGCATGGGCATGAAGGGCAGGCAGCACGCTCAACAGATGAACTTGCGACAGTGACGCCACATCCGCCGCATGGCCATGCAGGCCATTGGCGATGACGATCTCGCTGTGCTGCGCCAGCGTCAGATTATCGGCCGCGTGGCCATGGGTCCCATTGGTGATGTCGAGCGCGCCCGAAACCAACAACGAGACATTTTGCGCCGCGTGGGTATGGGCGACGGCGCTGATGCTCAGCACATGCGTCTGCCCCAGCGTGACGTTGCCGGCGCTGTGGCCGTGGCCGGCGTCAGCGGGGCTGACGGTGGTGCCGCCGTCCGCCTCGGTGGCCGAGAAATCGTCCCACTTGATGCGCGGGCCGCTAACGCCGGTGGAGGTGGCCGCAACACCAACCTTGCCGGCGGCGGTGATCGCGGAATCGGTTGTTGACAGAACTGAAGACGCACCCTCGAATCCCTCCAGCGCACTGCCGTTGAGATTGAGCCGCAGCGTCAGCCAGGAGCCGCTGTTCGGGCTGCTCCCCGCCGCGCTCGCCAAAGTCGTCGTCGTGCCGCTGACTCGCTTGGTCAGGCGATAGGTGTTGCTGCCGCGCCGGTAGTAGAAGGAGTAATAATTGCCGTTTGACGTGTCGATGCGGCCGCAGATTCGCCAGTCGCACAACTCGCTATTAACCCAGGTGTACTTCGCCTCGACGTCGTAGTCGGCGGCGGCCGGACTCCCGCTGGCATAATAGGCTGCCTCGGCGGCTCCCTCGTTATTAGCGTTCTCAAGGACATTGCCATTGATGTAGAGATTGCCGGAGTACCCGGTGAGCTTGGCCCACGTCGCGCCGGTTTCGCCAGTGTGGCTTGAGAGATTCATCGCGTTACTGTCGGTGAAGCTGTCTTGGACGAAGGTGCTCATTCGCTACCTCCGCTGACGATTCAGCAGGAACTCAACCAAATCAGCAACGACCTGCGCCTTGGAAGCGCCGGCGGCAATCTGGAATCCCGGAAACCGCCGCGCCAGCACCGCCGTCACGGCGGCGCGCTCCTGACCCTTGAACTGGCCTTCCGGCAGGCCGCCTGGCGCACGACTCAACACCGCTTCGATGCGCTGCCGCTCCATCATGCTAACGCCTCAATGCGCGAATCGGCAGCAATCGCCGCCGCTTCCTCGGGGGTCGGATCACAAAACACCACCATGGATCCCGTGCCTTGCGTTGCATCCTCACGTCCATCGACGGCCGACCAGCCTTTCAGATGGTTGTCGATGGCGGGACGGAAGGAATCGTCATCGGTGCCCGTGCCAATCACATCGCACACGTAGACGGTCATGACTTCAGCCTTGCTTAAAGTTAAGGAGGGCGGCCGCGAACGGCCGCCCTCTACTGTCTTAGACGGAGAATTTCAGCAGCTTGATCGCTTCCGAATTGACCACGCCGCCGCCGACGCGCTTGGTGGCGTAGAAATGCACGTATGGCTTATTCGAGAACGGATCGCGCAGCACGCGCACGCCGGTGCGATCGGTGATGATATAGCCGCGCTCGAAGTTGCCGAAGGCGATGGACAGGCTATTGGTGGCGATGTCCGGCATGTCCTGGGCTTCGATCAACGGATAGCCGAGCAGCGTCGCCGGTCCGGCCTCGCCCAGGCCCGGTCGCCACAAATAATCACCGGTGGAATCCTTGAACTTGCGAATGAGCGAGATGGTATTGGTGTTCATCACGAACGCCGCGCCGCCGCGATAGACCGGCCGCAGGGCATGCACAAGATCAATCAGGATGTCTGATGGATTGCTGGCCGGAAAGCCGCCGTTTACGCCAGTCACCACATGCTGCAGCGTGCCAAATGCGCGGCCAGCGTCATTGGTGGCCGCCGTGGTGTAGGATAAGAATCCTTTCGGCTTGTCGGTGCCGTTGCCGCTGACGAAGGCCGCGCCTTCCTGAATGCCGAACTCAGCGGCGATTTCTTCCGCCAGCCAGGCTTCGACATCAAAGAACGCATCATCGAGCATCGCCTGGGTGGCCGCCGGGTTGGCGTAGATCTCGCCCAGCGGCGGCACCACTTCGGCAAATTGGGTCGACGTCGTGACTGGCCGCGCCGCCGTTTCGCCGACCCAACCTGACGCACCGGTTGCCAGATTAACCAGCTTGCGGTAATTGGCCGAGCCGATCTGCACCACTGACGCCAAGCGGCGAATGGGCGAGAAATCCTTCAGCCGCGCGTCGATCTTCTGGTCGATCTCCTGCGGCACGGCATACCCGCCGTCGGTGCCGACGCCGATGGACAGCGCCTTTTCTTCCAACTCCTGCAGGCCCTGCTCATTTCCTTTGCGCATGAAACGCTCACAGAATGCCCGCTTATGTTCCGCAGCCGGGCCGGAGATCTCGCTCCGTCCCTCGCGGTGCGGCCGATTGACGGCAAGTTGCAAACGCTCCAGCCGGCCATTCAAGGCGGAAACCTCCTTGTTCAGCCGCGTCACCTTTTCTTCCAGCACCACATCGACAGTGCCATGCCGCGCGTGTTCGGCATCCGCTGCGTTGTTGGCGGCCTTGAAATCCTCAAACGCGCGTCCTAGCGCGTCGACGGCGGCCTTGACTTCCCGGGTATCGGGAGAGTCGAACTCTTGCACGGTCATTGGAACCTCCTTGTGTCTGTGACCTTAAAATACGGGGCTGTGCTTGACCGATGCCGTGCGCGGGCGGCGAGCTCGCTCATTCCCCATTCGAATTGCCGCAGCCTGCGGGCAATGTCAGCCCACCCGTCAGCGCTCTTGAACTGCACCACTCGCGCCGCTTCCTGCATCGGGAAGGTGACCAAAGACACTTCCCACAGGTCGACATCCTTCAACTGGCGTACGCCGGTGCGCTCGTCGGTGTCGGCAGCAATGGTTTTATAGCCGATGGACAGCCCATCAACGGCCGCCGCCTGCAACAGCGCCCGCGCCTCGCTGGCGCGGCGCACGTCGTGCAGTAAACGAGCGCGCACGAAAAGCCCGTAATCGTCCTCGCGAATCTCCTCCAGAACCCCGATGGGTTCGCGCGGATCATGCTGCCACAATACTTTGATGCCGCGCGCGCCCCGCTCAACGATGGAGCGGGCGAAGGCGCCTTTCACAACGATATCGCGGCCCTTGTCGATGCGGCCAAAGACGCTGGCATAACCGGCGAAATAGCCGCCCTCGGCGCGCGTCATGGCGCCGCTTGTGGCAAGCGGTGTGGGCATATGTCCCTCTTGATCGATGTCAGTTACAATAGATGCAGCAGACGAACTTTAATTGCCGCGCCCACCAGCATGGCGGCAAGGGCGGTTGAAATCAGCCAGCGCACCAAGCTGCGCCGCGCCGTGCGCTTGGTGTCGCGCCAGGCATCGAGAAGCGCCCGCAGTTCGCCGATATCGCGTCCGGCGTCGTGGTCGTGCAGGCCGCAGCGCTCTAAGGCCCGCGCCGCGCCCTGATCGCTCGCTTCGGCAATCAACAGCCGCAAGGTCTCGAACGATGCGCCTTCAAGATTGGCTTGCCGCACCAGCCGGGCGAAGCGGTAATAAGGAAAGGTATCGGTATCGGCCATTGTCTATGTCGTGCGATCAATGGATAAAAAAACGGCCTCTCCGGGGAGAGGCCGCTAGTTTGCGACGCGAAGGTAACTGGTGTCCGGCGCGGCGCCGTCTCAGCAGGACCGCAACGCCGGGGCAGGAGTGAGTGAGTGAAGAGGGTGAATGACAAAAGCCGGATCGAGGTTCGGCCACTTCTCGGCATAAGCGCTTCCCGCCCCGGCAAGCCATGCGGCGGCGGCCCAAATCGCCACCCGCCGTTTGCCTGCTTGAGGAATCATTCGCTTACCGCTGGTCATGGTCGTCGCTCCGAAAGTCTTTGTCATTGGCAACATCGTTCGACCTCATCAAAGCAGAAACCGTGCCAAGTGCCGATTGGCCGGCATTTGCGCGGATTTTTCTTATTTTTTGAATTAAAGTCCCGCCCGCCGTCCCTTTATTGCCCAGCTCCGCTGTCCATTTTTCAGAAATTTGTGTCTTTTCGGTACAGCGGGCGGCGCATCCTCTAGTGTCGTGGTTTTTGAAGTTCGTTTCATGACTGATATAGGCCGCTCACACGAACTTCAAAAACCAAAACGACACTAGGATTCAATAGGTTGCTAGTGTCCTTTCAATTTGCGAAATTCGCTTAAGCGCTGATATAGAAATCATGCGAATTTCGCAAATCAGGACACTAGAACATCGCCGCCGGGGAGCGGCTCCAGGCCCACCGCCCGGCGTTTCTCGTTTATAGTCAAGAACCGGGCGGCGCCGACCCGCTCCCAGGCGGCGGCGCGCTCCGCTTGCAGCGCCGAGATGGCGTCACGATCGATGTCGAGCGCCAAGCCGTCGCCGAAACCATCCACCAGCCAGTGATTAAGGGCGCAAACCGTCTTTTCCAGAAGCGGCAGCAGGGTCAGCCGCCACAGCGCGCGGTTGGCTTCCTGATAGTTGGCGTAAGTGTTATCGCCGGGGATATTGAGAAGAAGCGGCGGCACGCCGAAGGCCAACGTGATCTCGCGGGACGCCACATGCTTGCCTTCGACGAACTCCATATCCTGGGGCGAGAACGCCATCGGCTGCCATTTCAAGCCGCCTTCCAGCAGCATGGGGCGGCCGGCATTGAGCGCGCCCTGGTAGGTATCGGCAAGCTCTTCCTTCAGCCGGGTGAATTGCTCATCGCTCAAGTGGCCGCCATCGCCCGGCTCATAGACCAGCGCGCCCGATGGCCGGGCGGCGTTGTCGAACAGCGCCTTGTTCCAGCCGCTGGCCGCGTTATGGATGTCGATACCGAAGGCGGCGGCTTCCAGGGGCGACATGCCATAAGTCTCGTCTAAGGGATTGAAGGTTTTCATGTGCAAAATCGCCGATTGGCCGGTTACTTGATCAACCGCGAAATCATGGACCTGGCCGCCAGCCTCATAACGATAGGCGCGCGGCCAGCCGTTGGTGCCGGGAATAACCTTCATGTAATCGGGCCGCAGCACGTAAAGCTCGACGGGCGCGCCATCGGCGGCGGTCACCATCTCCAGATAGCTGTCGCCGGCGATGCTCAAGAAGGCGTAGAAATTTTCAAACAGCGCCTTGCCGGCTTCCATCGGGTTGGGGCGATTGAGGAGGTCAAGCAGCGGATGGCGGTCGATGGCCTTACCATAGCGGATCAGCCGCCACGGCACCGAAGCGGCGCTTTCGGCGATCAGCCGCACGCAGCGGTGGACGATGACATTCTTGCGATAGCCCTCCTCGGCCAGCCGGCGGTAATTGCGGCTGGTCCAGCGCGGCCCCGCCGTTCCGACCCAGGTGGAAAATTCACTACCCAGGAGACCGGCGACGGCGCTCCGCTTGGCTTCGATCGGTGCACCCATTGGCCGGAACAGGCGTTTTACGCGGTCGCTGAGTGAATTCATTTGTCTCTCCACATCTAGGGTCCAGACTCATAAATAATGGGTCTGGACTCCGAATAGTCGCGGGCGGCGAAGGTCATGCGGGTCTGCACTTGGGGTCAGGGCCTGTCATGAAAAACTGCAGGGCATGCCCTCGCCGCCGCCGTTCGAGCCGGAAGCCTGGCTCCGCGACCCGAATGTCGTCGAACTTGGTGGTGATTAATGGAATCGTGATGGGCTAGCCTTTAGCCGGCCCGTCAGTTTATAATCCGCCTCCGTTGCGGCCGATCCCGGTCGGTCGTGGGTTTGCTCATTGGAGACGTTGCTTCATGAAATCTATTGTGACCATTGCCTTTACTATGACCTTAGCACTCAGTGCCGGCAGCGCCTTTGCTGACGATTGCACCCGGCCGCCGTCGCCGGCCATCCCTAGCGGCGCCGCCGCCACCCAGGAGGATATGATCGCTGCCCAGAGCGCGGTTAAAAAATTCCTCGCCGACAGCGAGACGTTTCGCAATTGCCTGCAGGCCCAGGAAGCCTTGATTCCCAAGGAACAACTGACGGCCGATCTGCAGAAAAGCTTTGTCGAACGCTATAACGCAGCGGTTGATGCCGAAGTGGCGACGGGCAACGAATTCAATGAGGCCATTCGCGCCTATAAAGCCGCGCGCGCTCAATAACTTAGCTGACCATTCGTAATCGCGGGTTGGCGCTTGTGCCGAGCGCCAACTCGCTCAGCGCCCACACCAGAGCGTCCAGCCGGTCCGGGCTGCCATAGGCCATATCCCCGCCCGGCACGTAACTGGTCATCTGCTCCTCCAGCGCCGGCAGCGCCGCCAGGTGGCGAACCCGACCTTGTTCATATAACGCGGCGATGGGTTCGGCGCGCGCCCATTTGCCGCGGCTGGCCCGTACCGCGCGATAGCTGATGGTCGAGTCAATCTGGCGAATGACGGCGGCCACCAGATCGCCGCCATTGTTCACCTCCGCCACCAGACGGTCGGCTTCGTGGTCGTGGTAAGCGGCGACCGCCGCCTGCGCCCAGCCGTGGACGCTGGCTCCCACCGTGGTGCGGTCCGCCAGCACGTAATAGCGGCCATCCTCGCCCGCGCCGGCCACCACGATGCCGCAGGCATCAGCCTTCTCGCCGCCGGTCACCGGCGGATCGACGCCCACCACCACCCGGCGCATGATCGGCGCGCCGGCGGCGCGGCAGGATTGCACCAAGTCTCGCGACCACAGCGCGCCCGGAGTGTCTTCGAGAATTTCGGCTTCGATCTCCTGCCGGCCCAGTCGCGTGCCGGCGTACTTTTCCACCACCTGCCGGAAAAACGCCGGCGGCAGATTGCCGCGGTTGTCATAGGTCGAGCCGCGAGTCACCACGGTCATCGGGTCGGCGAGTAAATCTTTTAGTAACTTCAATGGCCTAGGGGTCGTCGTCACCACCGTTTGCGGCCGCTCGCCGAGACGCAGGCCCAGTTGCAAGTTGCTCCAGGTTTCCTCGGCGCGCCGCCATTTCGCCAGCTCGTCGCACCAAGCCGCCTGATGCTGCGGCCCACGCAGTTGCTCCGGATCATCCGCCGAGTAGAGAAACGCCTGCGCGCCCTGGGGCCAAGTTAGGCAGCGCTTCGACGGTTCGAAGCGGGGCCTGAAGTCCGGCCGGGCGCTGGGCAGGAGGCCTGATTCACCCTCCACCATCACCTGCCGCACATCGGCCGCCGTCTCTCCCACCAACGCGATGCGAAAACCGGGGCTGGCGCGTTCCGCCAGACTGCGCACCCACTCCGCCCCGGTGCGGGTCTTGCCAAAGCCGCGGCCGGCCAGAATGAGCCAGGTCGCCCATTCTCCCGGCGGCGGCAGCTGCTGGGGCCGGGCCCAGAACCGCCACTCATACAGAAGCTCTGTGAGGTCGGCGATCTTCAGCGCGCCCAGGATATCCGCCTCATCGCCCGTCGGCAGGGCAGCCACCGCCTCGGCTATCGAGCGTTGCTCCGCCTCGCCGCCGCTCACGGTTTATCTCCGTCTGATTTCCGGCCCTTGGCCTGACGGGCGCGCAACCGCTTCAAGCGTTCTTGGATCTCGGCTAGCGGCGAGGCGTCGATGGCGGTTGCCAACTCATCCCCGCCTGCTTTGTCGAACAGCTCCCGGCGGCGGGCGCGCAGCAGGAACATGCCCAGGGCGTCGTTATAGGTCCGCACCCGGCCGCACTCCTTACCACCGTAGTAGATCGGCTGCTCGACCCCGTGCAGCGCGCGACGCCGCAGCTCCTCCTCCAGATCGTCGATCGCCGCCAGCAAGGCGTCGTCCCAATCTTGGCGAAAACCGTCATCGCTGCGCCGCAGCTGATAGGCCTGGCTGCGCGACAGTCCCGCCGCCTCGGCCGCCGCCGTGACATTGCCGGTTTTGCGCAACGCGCTGAGGAATTGGCCGCGCTTGCGCGGCGTCCAGCTCGTGGCCTTCGCCATTCCATCCTCGTCATACTCAAACGCACAACAGGAAAGGCCGCTCCGTAATGAGCGGCCTTTCGCTTTGCTGGCTCAGCGCCATCGCCGTGAACCTTTTTCTCGATCTTGACTAAAGTATAACCATGAGCGTTATATTAGTCAACATAAAAATAACCGATTTGGTTATTTTTTTCCAATTCCATAATAATCGGCCAGCCGAGATAAAGCCAAGCTGAGCACCACCTTGCCCGAGCGCGCCGGCCAGTCCAGGCTTTTCTCCACCGCTTCCAGGCCCTCATAAGCGCAGCAGGTGCGGATCGCCACCTCGGCAAGACCTGGCCCCAGAGCGGTGACGGCGCGGCGGAAGCGCAGACGGGCGCCCATCTGACTATCACTGGGATCAAGGCCGCCGCGCCGGCTTGCCGCCCCGGCGCGACCCACCGGCAGCGCGCTCCAGGAGGCGGTAACCCGCGGCGATAGGCCGCCGCGCTCGAAGTCATTGCGCAAGTGCATGCCGGCCTCGAACTGGCGATCGTCGATGAGCGGCCGGCCGGCCCGGTCGCGACGCCGGCGCAGCCAAGCCAATGGGCATTCCCGATGGTTGATGAAGCGCCGTTCCGCAACTTTGTCGCCACTAGCCGTCACCACGATATCGATGTCTTGATGCTGATCGCGAAACGGCGCGATCACCGCCAGCGCCGCCGTATCCCCCTGCCGCCCGGCGCGGCGGAGGGCCGAGCGCGCGGCCATGCGCTTGGCATAAACGGCGCCCGGCGCGGTCAGCCGCACCCCACCCCGACGATCCCGCGCCGCCAGATCATGGGCGATCAGCGCCGCCACCTCCGCCGTCACGTCTTCGCCGCCGAGGAAAACACCATCATCAGTGGCTTGGGCCGCCTCGCCGGCGCTTAGCCGTAACAAGAGGCGTATCGCCCCTCTGCCAACAACAGGATTGGCCGCGCCGCTGCCATCGTGCGGTGTGTTGCGCCGCATATGCACCTCCATAAATTTACCAAATTGGTACATTTTGGCAGCTATCACCGATGCGATTGGGCTGTCAATCATTTTCTTCCATATTGGTTATATTTTTAGGATTATTATTGAAATAAAACCAGAAATGCCTTAAAAATAGCCAAAGAGGTTTATTATGCGCAATAATATACGCGAGATTCGCAAACAGAAGGGCCTGACCCTTCATCAGGTTGCCGCGCGAATCCGGCCCCAACCGACCACGGCGCAGACCATTGGCCGGCTTGAAACCGGGAGTCGCAAGGTCACCCTCGACTGGCTGGAAAAGATCGCCGCGGCGCTGCAGTGCTCTGTAGCCGAGTTGATGCCGATGGACGGCGATGGCCCGGTGCCGTTCGCCGGCACCTTATCGACCGGCGGGGAGATCATCCCCGCCGCCGGGGAAACGCTATCCCTCCAGCCTCCGGGCGATAATGCCGTGGCGTTGAAAATCGCCCAGCCCACCGCCGATTTTCAGGTCGGCGACACGGTCATCTACCTGCCGCTGCCGGTGGCGGAGGCGGCGCACCTCGTTGGCAAGGAATGCCTGGCTGAGCTAGAGGACGGGCGGCGACTTTATGGCCGCCTGCTGGCGGGTACGGAGCCGGGACGCTATACCGTGGTCGGTACGGACGATGCCGCCGCCGTGGTCTACAACGCCGCCCTGCGTTCGTTGGCGCGGCGCGCCATGTTGATCCGCCGTTACTGAGCGATAACCGCGGTCTGATCGCTGCTGCGCGCGGGCAACTGGGTTTCAGGGTGCCAGCCCTTGAGCCACTCTTCCGCAGGCACGATCTCCGGCGGCACGCCATTGCCGTGAAACCACGAATCGACCACATAGCGTTGATCGTCGGCGCGATCGATAATGGTGGCCGTGTTATGCGGCCAGCGATCCAGGAAATAGCCCCGCCGCAGCGGCTCGCCCACTTGGTGAAAGCGCAGAAATCCGTTCTTTTCCAATAACCTCAGATAAGTAGTGGTATTGAAGGACTCGTCGATGCAATCCATCTGGCCGCGGCGTGAGAAGTTGATGATCGCCGCCCCCGGCTCGTCGCCGGCGGTGCCAGTCTTTGGCCCGACGATGAGCTCGATCTCGGCGATGGCGCGACGGATGGCTTGGCGTTCCTCGGCGGGTGACGCGGGCGTCGAACCAAAGGCCGCCAAAATGCGCCCCGCCTCCCCAGCATCAAGCCCCAGCTTGTAATAGGTGGTGCAGCCATACCCGGCGCAAACGCCCATCTCCGACCAGGCGGTGGTCTGAGCGCCGAAATCGGCCAGCAACTCGCGGGTGGGCGAAGTGGCGCAGCCCGCCGCCGCAACTCCCAGGCAGAGCGAAAGGTATCCAATGGCGCGCATGAAAGATCGTTCCGTTTGATGGCTTTACCAGCTCTCGGCCCTTCCCCGTCCAGGCTTAACCTCCCCTACCCTTGGGTGACAAGTCTAAATTGAAAATTTAATGCAGTTGATAATTATTTTCATCTTGCAATTCCCTAGGTTCTTGGCTATCGCTGTTCTTGCAGTTAAGAATGACTCGCAACAATTTCAAAATCCATGCCTACTGATCAGGAGGGGGTAATGACTACGAAGCTACGCCATCGCGCCGCCGCAACGGCGCTGCCCATCATCATGGCCGCGACGGCAGCGGCAGGCGAGGAAACCACCGTCGCCGCCGCCGACCCGCATGCCGAACGCATGATCGCCTACATCAGCGTCATCGGCACGCCGGCCAAGCAAAAGGAGATTCCGGGTTCGGCCCAGCTCATCGATAAGCTGCAACTGGAAAAATTCGAATACGAGGATATCCACCGCATCCTGCGCCAAGTGCCGGGGGTCATCATCCAAGAAGAAGAAGGCTTTGGCCTGCGCCCCAACATCGGCATTCGCGGCACCGGCACCGAGCGCTCGGAAAAAATCACCTTGATGGAAGACGGCGTGCTGATCGCCCCGGCGCCGTACGCCGCCCCGGCGGCTTATTATTTCCCCACCACCGCCCGCATGTCGGCGGTTGAGGTGCGCAAAGGGTCGAGCGCCATCAAGTTTGGCCCGCGCACCGTGGGCGGCGCGGTCAATCTGGTCAGCACCGGTATTCCCGATGAGCTGTCGGGCCACGCCGACGTTCGCCTGGGCAGCGACAGCCTATATCAAATTCATGGCTATGCCGGCGGCTCCACCGATCACCTCGGGGCGCTCCTTGAGACCTATCAAAGCGGCTCCGACGGCTTCAAGAAGCTCGATACCGGCAGCGAGACCGGCTATGAGCTTGAGGATTATCTCGCCAAGTTTCGCGTCAGCAGCGCCAAGGACGCCGACCTTTACCAATCCTTCGAGCTCAAGCTGTCCTACACCGATCAGCAGTCGGACGAAACCTATCTCGGCCTGACCGACGCGGATTTCGCGGCCACGCCCTATCGCCGCTACGCCGCGTCCGCGCTCGACAACATCGACACCGAACACTGGCAGGTGCAGGGCACGCACTTCATCTCCTTCAACGATACGGTGGATCTGACCACCGTCGCCTACTACAACCGCTTCAAGCGCGCCTGGTACAAGCTCAATGACCTCAATCCCGGCGGCGGCACGGTAAGTCTGGCCAGCGTGCTCGATAATCCGGCGGCCAACGTCACCGCCATTGGCATCCTGCGCGGCGAGATCGACAGCGCCGCCAATGCCCTGCGCCTGCGCAACAACAACCGCGAATATTACGCCCGCGGCATTCAATCCATCGCCGGCCTGCATTTCAATACTGGCGCGGCCCGGCATGATCTGGAAATCAGCGTTCGTTATCATGAAGACGAGGAAGACCGTTTCCAGAATGACGACCGCTATCAGATGCTCAATGGAACCATGGTGTTGACGTCGACGGGTGCGCCGGGCTCGCAGGAAAACCGCGTGGGACAAGCGCAGGCATGGGCCTTCTACGTGCAAGATGAAATGCGGTTCGGCGACTGGCTCATCGTGCCGGGCTTGCGGTATGAGGATATTGATTTAAAGCGCCTGAATTATTCCACCGCCGATCCTGACCGCGCCGCAGGTCCGACCAGCGTCAATAACAGCTCGGTCAAGGTTCTGATCCCCGGCATCGGCGTCACCTACAGCGTCAACGAACGCGTCAACCTGATTGCCGGCGTGCATCGCGGCTTCAGCCCTCCCGGTCCCGGCAGCGCCGAGGCCAAGGAGGAAAAAAGCACCAACTGGGAAGCCGGCGTGCGCTATACCAGCCGCACGCTCGCCCTTGAAGCCATCGGGTTCTATAGCGACTATTCCAACATCCTGGGTACCTGCACCAACGCCAGCGGCTGCAATCAAGGAGAAATTGGCGATCAGTTCAATGGCGGCGCGGTGAAAGTGATCGGTATGGAAGTCGCCGCCAGCGCCGACCTTGGCGCCGAATTGGAATGGGATGTTTCGCTCCCTGTTTCTCTCACCTACACCTTCACCGATGCCGAGTTTAAAACCAGCTTTGTGAGCGGCTATTGGGGCACGGTGACTGACGGCGACGATCTGCCCTATCTGCCGAAGCATCAGCTTAATGCCGTCATCGGCGTCGCCAAAGACGCCTGGGGCATTGACCTGAGCATGAACTACGTCAGCTCTATCCGCACCGAGCCGGGCCAAGGCGCAATCTCTACGGCGGAGAAAATCAATAGCCGGGCGGTGTTTGATATTGCCGGACGCTATCAGATCTCGGATTCGGTGCGGCTCTTCGGATCGGTGCAGAATTTAACCGACAAGGAATACGCCGTGGCGCGTCGCCCGGCGGGTCTGCGTCCCGGCAAGCCACGCACCTTGATTGCCGGCATCGCCGTGGATTTTTAACAGCCTACTATCGCCGAAAGAAAGCCGCGGCCGAACGCCGCGGCTTTTTTTTATTTCGCTTCGTTGCCGTCAAGGAGCGAGCGAAACTCATTGCTTAGAGGATCAAGCGCCATCAGAATCCCCTCCGCCAGCGCGTAATACCAGCCATGCAGATGAAGCTTGCCCGCGCGCACCTGGCTTTCAATCCAGGGAAAGGTCAACAGATTTTTGATGCTGACCCGGATCGCTTCCTGCTCCAGCGCGCGGCGTTGTTGCGGCGGCGACAGGTTGCGGCAATTCTCGTGCACGTGACGCCCCGCCTCGGCGACGATGCGCATCCAGCCGAGAATGAAATCGCTCGCGGATGATTCCTGATTTTCTTCATAAAGCGCCCTGATGCCGCCGCAGTGGGCATGGCCCAACACGATAATGTGATCCACGGCCAAGCGCCGCACCGCGAACTCCAAGGCGGCGCTGGTGCCATGATAGGCGCCGTCGCGCTCGAACGGCGGCACCAGATTGGCGATGTTCCTGACCATAAACAGCGACCCCGGCTTGGCGTCGAGGATGATCGAGGGGTCCACTCGGCTATCGCAGCAGGCGATCACCATCACCTTGGGCGACTGGCCATGCTCCACCAGTTGACGATAAAGCTCCCGCTCGGCCTCGGTCCAGCCGGCGCGATAGCGGCGATAGCCTTCGATCAGATCGTCGATCATCGTCAACCTCAAATCCAAAAAAACGAGTTGCCGGAAGCGACGGCCTCTCTCATCATCGTCGCTGGCTGATATGTCAAGGGGAGATTTTTGCCATGATATTGCCGATCACGCTGGCGTTTGCCTCACTCAACGCCCTCATCTTCATCTTTCTGTCGATTCTGGTGGTGCGCGGCCGCGTTACCGAAAAGGTCAGCATCGGCGCCGGCGGCAAGACCAACCTTGAATTGAAAATCCGTACCCACGGCAATTTCGCCGAGTACGTGCCTTTGGCCCTGTTTCTGCTCGCCCTCCTGGAGGCCAATGATCAGCCGCAGGCCTTGTTGTGCCTCTTGGGCACGGCGCTGACAGTGGGGCGGATTTCCCACGCCATCGGCTTACGCACCGTCGTGGCGCCCAATCCCTTCCGCTTCATCGGCACGCTGCTGACCTGGGTGATGATCACCGTCGCGGCGGTGATGGGGCTTTGCCTTACTCTAGTCGCGTAACAGCGCGTTGGCGCAGGCGTCGAGAATGGCGTCGGCATCGAGCCGGTAGACGCGATAAAGATCGGGGATATCCGCCGACTGGCCGAAATGATCAACGCCCAGAGGCGCTACCCGATGGCCCTTGACTGAGCCGAGCCAGGCCAACGTCTGCGGCGCACCGTCGATCACCGTGACCAGCGCGCCATGGGCCGCTAGCGGCTTCAGCAGCCGCTCGGCGTGACTGGATGCGCGCTTGCCCGTGATCTGGCGGCGGCGTTGGCTGTCAAACCAGCCGGCATAGAGCCGGTCCGGCGACGGCACGGCGAGAAGGCCCGCGCCCGGTACATCCTCCCGCAACATCTCGAAAGCGGCCAGGGCTTCGGGCGCGGATGCCCCGGTGTAGGCGATGGCGATCTCCGCCCCATCCGCCGGCGGCACCTGCCAGTAAGCGCCCTCCAGCAATTCGTCCCGCCAAGCATCGTCGGCGCGCGCCGGCTGCTCGATCACCCGGGTGGAAAGCCGCAAATAGACCGAGCCGCCATCGCCCTGCTGCATGTAGTCGAAGCCCCAACGCATGATCTCGGCAAGTTCGTCGACGTAAGCTGGTTCGAAATACGCGAGCTTGTCCTGTCCCATGCCGATGAGCGGCGTGGTGATGGATTGGTGTGCGCCGCCCTCCGGCGCCAAGGTCAACCCCGACGGCGTCGCCACCACCATGAAGCGGGAGTCCTGATAACAGCCGTAAATCAAGGCGTCGAGGCCGCGACAAATGAACGGATCATAAAGCGTTCCCACCGGCAGCACCCGGGTGCCAAACAGCGATCCCGTCAGGCCGAACGCGGCGAGCGCCAGAAAGAGATTGTTCTCGGCAATGCCCAACTCCAGATGCTGACCGGCAGTCGACATCGCCCAGCGCTGCGGCGATAGGACATTTTCCTCTTTGAACACGTCCTCTTTGACTTGCCGGTGATAGATGCCGCGGCGATTGACCCAGCCGCCGAGGTTGGTGGACACCGTCACGTCGGGCGAGGTGGTCAACAGATGCGCCGCCAGCTCGCTGTCGCCGCGCGCCAGATCGTTCATGATCTTGCCGAAGGCGACCTGGGTTGATTGCTTGGCCTCCGTCGCCACGGCGAAGGCCTCGCGGCCCGGCACCGGCACCGCCGGCGCCGCGTAACGGCGGTTGCGCTTGGCCAAGAAAGGAACATCCGCGATAAACGCCTGCAATTCTTCGGCGCGATCCTCCATGCCGGCGAACGGCTCCCACTCCGCCCCCTCCGGCACCCCCATGCGGTCGCGAAATTCTGCCATCTGCTTGTCGTTCATCAGACCCGCATGGTTGTCCTTATGGCCCTGGAGCGGCAGACCATGGCCCTTGACCGTGTAAGCAATGAAGCAGTGCGGCGCATCGCTGGTCACGCCCTGGAAGGTTTCCAACAAAAGCTCGATGTCATGACCGCCCAGATTGGTCATCAGCTCCTGCAACTCATCATCCGCATACTCGGCGAGCAGCGCCGTGACCCCGTTTTCCGCGCCGATGTCCAGGATCAGCCGCTCGCGCCACGCCGCGCCGCCTTTGTAGATCAGCGCCGAATAGAGTGAATTGGGCGCGTTATCGATCCAGGCTTTAAGCGCCTGGCCACCGGGCTTCTGAAATGCCGCCTGCTGCTTTTTGCCGTATTTGAGCGTAATGACCTTCCAGCCCGAGGCCTCGAAAATTTCCTCGAAGCGGGCAAACATGCGATCCGGCGTCACCGAATCCAGGCTTTGCCGGTTATAGTCGATGATCCACCACAGGTTCCGCACGTCATGCTTGGCGCCTTCGATCAGGGCTTCGTAGATATTGCCCTCATCCAGTTCGGCGTCGCCCAGAAGCGCGATCATCCGTCCGGCCTTTTCCTCAGCCAGCCAGCCCTTGGCCAAGAGGTAGTCCTGGGCGATGGAGGAAAACAGCGTCATCGCCACGCCAAGCCCCACCGAGCCGGTGGAGAAATCCACATCATCCTTGTCCTTGGTGCGCGACGGGTAGGATTGCGCGCCGCCCAGCGCCCGAAAGCGCTGCAGCTGATCCAGGCTTTGGTTACCCAGCAGATACTGGATCGAATGAAACGCCGGGCTGGCATGGGGCTTGACTGCCACCCGATCCTCGGGCTTCAGGACGCTGAAAAATAGCGTCGAGAGAACCTGCGCCAAGGACGCGCTCGATGCCTGATGGCCGCCGACCTTCAAGCCGTCGCGGCTCGCTCGCACATGGTTGGCATGGTGAATGGTCCAGGCCGACAGCCACTGCACCTTCCGGTCAAGAAGCCCGAGAAGCTCCAGCTTATTGAGATTGGCCAGATACGCTGCGCCGCTATCCGCCGCCGGGCGAGCCGCCTTGGTCATGGGTTTTCACACTCCGCCAGAAAGCGCGCGCCGCCCCTATGGTCGGCGCGTCTTTATGACTGGAGATTCTACCGCTCTATCCCCCATATGTTATTGCGAAGATGCCAGAACTTGCCCTAATATTTGGCATAAGATTGCGCAACTCTTGCTGAAAAGTATAATAAAGTGTCAACAATCGCCCTTGATGCCATCGATCGTAAAATCCTCACCATCCTTCAGAAGAATGGCCGCTTAAGCAATGTCGAGCTGGCGGAAGCGGTGGGGCTGTCGCCCTCCCCTTGCCTGCGCCGGGTGCGGGCGTTGGAGGAATCTGGCGTCATCCGCGACTATGTCGCCCTGGTGGAGCCGCGCAAGGTGGGGCTTCAGATCACTATTTTTGTGCAGGTCACTTTGGAGCGGCAGACCGAGGAGTATCTGGAGAAATTCGAGAACGCCATCCATGAGTGCCCCGAAGTGATGGAATGCTACCTGATGACCGGCGACGCTGATTATCACCTGCGTCTGGTCATGCCGGACCTGGAGACTTACGAACATTTCCTCAAGACCACCTTGACCCGCATCCCCGGAGTTGCCAGCATCCGCTCCAGCTTCACCTTAAAGCAGGTAAGCTCCACCACGGCGCTGCCGATCCGCTGAGCGGAAGCGCCGCCGCCCCTCGTAAGTAACCGTTGACGGGTATCGATGCCAGAACGCACAACCGGGCCTTTCGTCTTGCTGGACGACAATCGCGCCGGCGTCGGCAAGCGGCTGTTGTTTCGCGCGCCGCTCGACATCATTTCCTGCCATGACTATGGCGAGATCGATGGCTTGTTCCGGCAAATGGAAGCGGCGCTGGCGCGCGGCCATTACTTGGCCGGCTGGATCGCCTATGAAGCGGGCTACGCCCTGGAGCCGAAGCTGTGCTCGCTAGCCCCCGCCCTTACCGACCTGCCGCTCGCCTGGTTTGGCGTCTTCACCGCGCCCGACTTCGCGCCGGAAAGCACGGAAAATACCGACGCGGTATTAATCGACGGCATCACGCCCGGCGTCGACAAGGCGCGGTATGAAACCGCGATCGCCGCCATCAAGTCCTATCTTGTGGCCGGTGACGTCTATCAGATCAATTTTACCTTTCCGCTGAATTTCTCCTTGCAAGGCTGGCCCGATGATCTGTTTGCGCGGCTGCGCCGGGCGCAGCCGGTGGCTTACGGCGCGCACATTCATAACGATGACTGGGATATCCTGTCGCTTTCCCCCGAACTCTTTTTCCAAAAGCGTGAGGCCCAGTTGACGGCGCGGCCGATGAAAGGCACCGCGCCGCGCGGCCGAACGCTGGATGAGGACAAAAAAATCGCCGAAGCGCTCCGCGGCGACGCCAAATCCCAGGCGGAAAACCTGATGATCGTCGATCTGTTGCGCAACGACTTGAGCCGCCTCGCAGAACCGGGAAGCGTGGAAGTCCCGGCCTTGTTTGATATCGAAACCTACCGCACGCTCTTTCAAATGACCTCGACGGTCAGCGCCAGAATCGTGCCGGAGACGCCGCTGCGGACGTTGTTCACCAGCCTCTTTCCCTGCGGCTCGGTGACCGGCGCGCCGAAAATTCGCGCCATGGAAATCATTCGCGACTTAGAGCAAGCGCCACGCGGCGTATATACCGGCGCCATCGGCTACATCACGCCTGAACGCGACATGACCTTCAGCGTCCCCATCCGCACCTTGACGCTCAAGCCTGAAAGTCGTCGCGCACGACGCTGGCGCGGATCGCTCGGCATCGGCAGCGGCATCGTCATTGATTCGGCGGCTGATGCGGAATATCAGGAATGTCTGCTTAAAGCCGCGTTTCTCACCACCGCCGCGCCGGCCTTCGATCTGGTGGAAACGTTGCGCTGGCAGCCCGACGGCGGTTTCTTGCGCTTGGATGCGCATTTGCAAAGATTGTCCCAATCGGCAGCCTATTTCCGGTTTGCCATCGCCCACGACGCCATCAAAGCCGCGCTCGATGATCTTGCAGCCAGCTTGCCGCCATCGCCGCACCGGGTGCGTCTTCTACTCTCCGAGCGCGGCGTGATCGCGCTGACGGCATCGCCGCTATCGCCTGCGCCGGCCGCTCTTCGGCTCTGCGTCTCCAACGTCGTCATCAATTCCCGCGACGCTTTCTTGTATCACAAGACGACGGCGCGCCCGCCTTACCACCAAGCGCTTAGAGAAGCGCGGGCGCAACAATGCTTCGAAGCGGTGTTGACCAATGAGCGCGGTGAACTCACCGAGGGCAGCTTCACCAACATTTTTGTGGAGCGTGACGGCGTGCTTCTGACGCCGCCGTTGAGCGCCGGTTTATTGCCGGGCATTTTGCGTGCGGAATTATTAAAGAGTGGCCGCGCCCGCGAAGCGACGCTCTACCCGGCTGACCTGCGGTCGGCGACGCGGCTTTATATCGGCAATTCCCTGCGCGGCTTGATGGCGGTCAGCGAGCTGGCGCCACGAAACAATCCTTATCCGCAGCCTTAAGCTCGTTGCAAACTTTTTGCGCCGCCGCCCGGCTCATGAGCGGGCCGAATTGCACCCGATAAAGCCGTTGCCCGGCAGCGGTGGTCACTTCCTCGCTGCGGTTGGCTAGCCCGGCCAGCGCCGGTTGCGCCGCGGTCAGGGTGTCGATCATCGCTTGCGCCTGGCTGCGATCGGCCACCGCCCCCACCTGAACGAAGAATCCGGTCGTCGCCGGGGTCGCCGGAGGCGGAACGGGAGCAGAGGACGGGGGTGAGGTTGGAGTCGGAGGTGGCGATGCTGTCCTGACTGGGGGCGATGCCCCCTTGCCGGCCAGTAAAGTCTGCGACAACGCAGAGCCGGCGGCCAGTTCGCTCACCGAGAGGTTACTGATCAGCACCTTCTCCGCCGCCACCGCTTCCGCTAGGCCGGCGGCGGAGGCCAGCCGCATCCAGCCGTAGGCGCGCACCGGATCGCGCGGCACGTCCTTGCCGTTATAGAACACCACGCCCAGCATGTATTGCGACCGCGCATCGCCCTGGGCGGCGGCGCGCTGCCACCATTTCAGGGCTTCGTCCACCCGCGGCGCATTGGGTGCAGCGAAATAATAGAGCGTGCCGAGGTTGCCTTGCGCGCCAATATGTCCCTTCTCGGCGGCGCGTCGATAATAATCTTCCGCTTTTTGAATATCTTTGGGCACGCCCTGGCCCAGGCGGTAGAGCTGGCCCAAGTTGAAAAGCGCGTTGGCGTCCCCCTGTTCCGCCGCCGGCAGCCACTCTTTGAGCGCCGTTGCATAATCGCCGCGCCCGTAAGCGTCAGCGCCCTCGCGAATGCCGGCCACCGCGCCGGCAGTCAAAAGGCACAGGGAAGCCACCGCCAATACGGCTGACCGTCGCGCCCGGATCATGACGAAAAAGCCCTCCAACCAAGGAGTTTTAGAATTGCATTTATGGTTAACAATGCCAAGGCCAACGCCTGCCTAGTGCGCCAAGATAATGAAAATACTGGACCTAAAAGTTACGATAGGGCCACCCGGTTTTACAGATTATTAACATCTCGACGATTATTTTAACGTTCTGACGCGCATGATCCGCGCCACCTTCGATTGGCGGCGCAAACTAGGGTTGGGATAATGCAAGTAGTCGCTATGGCTTCGCAAAAGGGCGGGTCCGGCAAGACGACCTTAAGCGGACATTTGGCCGTTCAGGCGGAACGTGCCGGAGCCGGGCCGGTGGTCTTGGTCGATACCGACCCCCAAGGCAGCTTGTCGGAATGGTGGAATGCCCGCCATGAACAAGCGCCGGCGTTTGCCCATACCACCATTGCCCGGCTGTTGATTGATCTTGATAACCTGCGGGCGCAGGGCTTCGAGCTCGCCATCATCGACACCCCGCCGGCGATCACCACGGCGATCCAAAGCGTGATCGCCATCGCCGACCTGGTGGTCATCCCCACCCGGCCGAGCCCCCACGATCTGCGCGCCGCCGGCGCCACCGTGGAGCTGGCGGAGCGCGCCGGCAAGCCGGTGGTGTTCGTGGTCAATGGCGCGACGCCGCGCGCCCGCATTACCGCCGATGCCGCCGTTGCCCTCTCCCAGCATGGCACGGTCGCCCCCGTCACCATTCATCATCGCACGGATTTCGCCTCCAGCATGATCGACGGTCGCACCGTCGTCGAACTGGCCCCTAACGGCAATTCGGCCCAGGAAATCTTCAATCTGTGGAGCTATCTTAGCGACCGGCTCGAAAAGAATTTCCGGCGCACTGTCTTTCAAACCAACGCTAGCTTGCGACGCGAAGCCTTTGTCCGGCCGGCGGGATTTGGCCGCCGCCAGATCAACGCATCGTGATCGGAGGCTCAATACCCATGAAACGTCCTGCAAGATTAACCGGCGCGCTGTTGGCGCGAAAAGGCCAGGCGGCTCCCGCCCAGCCGGCGCCCTCCATCTACTACCCCTTTGCTGAGTCCGTAACGGAGGAGCCGAAAAGCCATGAGGCGGCGCCGCTTGTCGAGGCTGGCGCCATCCATCCACGCTTCGCTGCGCCGCCGGCGGCCACGGGGAAAGCCAATGGCGGCAAGAAAGCGTGCGGTATGGGCAGCCGGGCGACCACGCCTACCGATGTCGGCGGCAGCCGGGCGGCCCTGACGCTGCGCCTCGACGAGGAGCGTCACCTGCGGCTGCGGGTATTTTCGGCGCACTCGAAGCGCAGCAGCCAAGACATCCTGACCCAGGCCCTAGATGAATACCTGGAGCGTCACAGTTACGATGGCAACATGCGCCACTGCGACTGCCTGCACCAGAGTGGCGGCCAAAGCTGAAGCCAAGGATGGCTTTTTACCTATCTTTAAGGGGATCGAAAGACTTCTCCGCTACCGTCAGGACAGGCCCTGTGATGCGGGCTTTATGTTTTGACGCCAACACGGACCGCTGAACAATGACCAATCCGATGCGACGCGGCTTATTTCCCTTGATCGTCCCCCGCTCCGGCGGTCTTGCCATGACGGCGGCGGCGGCGCTCCTCGTGCTGTCGGTCGCCGCCTGCAGCCACACCTCGCCGGTAGTGAGCAGCGCCAAAGCCACCGCCGCCGGACAATCAGGCAGCCTTTTGACCCTGGCCGACGGCATGGCGGCGCGCGGCGAACACGCGGCGGCGCTGCCGCTCTATCGCGCCGCCCACGCCAAGGATGCAGGCGATGCCGAGCCCCTCATCGGCCTTGGTCGGTCGCTGACGGCGCTCGGTCAGTATGTCGAGGCCGAGGCCGCCTTCCGTCAGGCGGCGGATGCCGATGATGACAGCGCCGACGCCCATGCCGGTCTGGGCATGGCGCTGCTGGCGCTTGGCCAACCGGAGGCGGCCGATTCCGTCCTCGACGCCGCCCTCGCCCTGTCGCCGGCCCATCCTGAGGCGTTGCGCGGCAAGGCGCTCTGCGCTGATCTTTTAGGCCGGCACGAGGACGCCATCGCGGTCTACCGCCGCGCCCTGGACAGCGATGGCGATGTCCGCCTGCGCAACAATTACGCTCTGTCGCTGGCGCTCCATGGCGCGCCCGAGGACGGCATCGCCGTCCTTGAGGCCATCGTGCGCGATGAGGGCGGCGGGGCCGGGGTGCGGCAAAACCTCGCCCTGGCCTATGCCCTGGCGGGCGATCAGGCAAAGTCAACGAGCCTGCTGGCGGTTGACCTCGATGCCGAGCGGACGGCGCATCAGATGGCTTTCTTCACCACCTTAAGCAGCCTGCCGCCGCAGGCCCGGCTTTATGCCCTCATGAACGGCGGCAAATTGCCGCAACGCGACCTCAACGCCCCCGGCTATGAGCGCTTCGCCGACGGTCAAGGCCAGCGGCTGGCGGCCGTGGCGGTAGTCGGCGCGCCGCCGGCAGCGCCGGAAGTCGCCGTCGCCGCGGCCCCGGAGCCAACCCCGGAGCCAGCTTCTCAACCTGCCGCCGAGCCTGTCCCCACCGCCGCGCCGGCGGACCAGGCTGACGCCGACTTGAGCGACATCCCGCTCCTTGACGTCCGCCAAGGCTGGGCGCTGCAGCTCGCCGCCTACCGCAAGGCCAGCCAACTCAAGGCCGGATGGGAAACCCTGAAAACCCGCAACGCGGACATCATCGGCCACCTGCCGCCGCGCCGCACCGAGATCGATTTCGGCGCTCGTCAGCAGGACCCCCGCGGCTTCTATTATCGCCTCAATGCCGGGCCGTTGACCGGCCGCGCCGAGGCCGACGCCTTGTGCGCCACGCTGAAGGAACGCGGTACTGAATGCTGGGTGCGGCCACCGGAAAGCAATGAGGGCCAGCTTCCCAAAGCCGTCGCCGCGGAGCCCCAAGCCCCGCTCTCTTGACGTCTGGGGACCGCGACCCCACCTATGAAGTGCCGGTCCGAAAGGACGGTAAGTCTCGGCGAGGCGCCAAAAAGGGCCCCGGTCGGACGCGATGTCAGGCTTGCTCGCTGTGAGGAGATGACGTTCCAAACTCTGCCGCGATCCGGTCCGGATCGCCCCTCCCGCAGGGAATAACCACCGACATCGCAGGTTGAAGATGGCACGTCTGGGGACGTCAGTCGTCTTGCTCTTTAAGATGTCGAGTGGAGTATGGTGATGGCAATCTTACAGCATGACCTGAAACGGATGACGCCGGAAATGTTCGCCCAGTTGGGTGAGAACGACGTTGTCTACATCAAACCGATCCTGCATGACGGCACGACCGGGTTTGCCGTTCACGCCGCCAGCGGTCGCGAGTTGGCGATCTTCGATAGTTTCGAAACCGCGGTGGCGATATCCATGGAAAATAATATGCACCCCACCTGGCTGCACTAGGCGCTAAGCGCCTGTCAGGCGGCGTGGGAAGCGGGAGATTCCGTCAGTAAGGCATAGATCGCATCGGCGTTATTGGAGCCGCGGATCTTATCGCACACCCGCTGGTCGCGCAGCAGACGGGAGACCCGGGCCAATGCCTTCAGATGATCGGCGCCGGCGGTTTCTGGCGCCAGCAGCATGAAAATCAAGTCTACCGGTTGGCCGTCGAGGGATTCGAAATCGATGGGCGCCGCCAGCCGGGCAAAAAAACCGTAGATTCTATCAAGACCGGCGATTTTGCCGTGCGGAATGGCCACCCCTTGGCCGATGCCGGTGGTGCCGAGCTGCTCGCGGCCGCGCAGCACGTCAAAAATCTGGTGCGCCGGATGGCCGACGAATTTCGCGGCATGCGACGATAATTCCTGAAGCGCCTGCTTCTTGCTTGAAGCTTTAAGTTTAGGAATGACGGCGTTCAGGCTGACGAGGTCAGCGATCTCCATACCGATCAAGCTTCCTTGCTGCGTTTGGCGGGATCGATCCAGCCGATATTGCCGTCCTTGCGCCGATAGACCACGTTAATCTCATCATGCGCGCTGTTGCGAAACACCAATACCGGATTATCCGCCAAGTCAAGCTGCATCACCGCATCGCTGACGGTTAGCCGCGGGATTTGTGTAGTTGATTCCGCTACGGTGACCGGCCCGCCGTTCATATCGCCATTGGCCTCCTCCGGCAGATCTTCCGCCGCCGGAATGACCGAATAGGAAACCCGCCAGGCGTCCGCCGCGCTATCCAGCCGGCGTTTATGATGATCCTTAAGGCGGTTCTTATACCGGCGCAGTCGTTTGTCCAGCCGCTCCACCGCCTGATTGAACGCCGCATAGATGTCGGCGTCGTCAGAGCGGGCATGCAAGAACAGATCCTTGCCGATATGCACCGTGCAATCGGCGCGATGGAACGCGCCATCCTTGGAGAAGGTCACCGTCGCTTCGATACTGTTGGTAAAGTACTTGCCAACGACAGTTTTCAGGTTTTCGTCAACGTGAAAGCGCAGCGCGTCTCCCACACTGATCTGATGGCCGTTTATGACGACTTTCATGTTTAGGTCAACATCCCCAAGAAGGTGGTAGTCCGCCCCAGCACAAGATGGGTTTTATAAAGCCGCGCAAGATAGAGGGCGGTCTACACTATGTCAACCTTCACCATAGCACATCTGGCCGCCGGCGGCAGGGGCTACCTTCACTGCAGGCCTAAGGATTTCAGCCGCCGGCGCTGTACCGAGGAGGGAATCTTGAGCGCTTCCCGATACTTGGCTACCGTCCGGCGGGCGATGTCGATTTCCTGCCCGCGCAGGATTTCGACCAGCTTGTCATCCGACAGGATATCGGCCGGATTCTCCGCATCTATTAACTCCTTGATACGCTCCTTAACCGCTTCCGCCGAATGGGCCTCGCCGTCGCCGGATGCCGGGATGGCTGAGGTAAAGAAGTACTTCAGCTCAAACAGGCCGCGGTCGCAGGCCAGGTATTTGTTGGTGGTGACCCGGCTGACGGTGCTTTCATGCATCGCGATGGCGTCCGCAATGGTCTTTAAATTCAAGGGCCTGAGATGCTTCACCCCAGAGAGGAAGAAGCCCTCCTGCTGGCGCACGATCTCGCTCGCCACCTTCAAAATCGTGCGCGCCCGCTGATCGAGCGCTTTGACGAGCCAGTTGGCCGAGCTTAAGCACTCGGAAACAAAGGCTTTTTCTTCCTTGTTTTGGACCCGGCCGGCAACCTCGGCGTGGTAGCGGGCATTGAGCAGCACCTTGGGCAAGGTATCGTTGTTAAGCTCCACCTGCCATTTGCCCTTGGCGCTGCGACGAACGAACACATCGGGCGCCACCACCTGCACCGTTTCGCTGGAAAAGGCGAGCCCGGGCTTAGGGTTTAGCGCCTTCAGCTCATGGATCATGTCGGCCAAGTCATCGTCGTCGACGCCGCACAGCCGCTTTAGCGCCGCCATATCCCGCCGCGCCACCAGATCAAGGTTGTTCATGAGCGCCGCCATGGCCGGATCATAGCGGTCGCGCTCCTTCAGTTGCAGGGCCAGACATTCCTGCAGGCTGCGGGCGAACACGCCGGCCGGCTCGAATTCCTGCAAGCGGGCCAGCACCGCCTCCACCTCCTGAACCTCGCAGTCGAGCTTTTCGGCAACCCCCTGCAACTCCTCGCGGATATAGCCGGCTTCATCCACCAGATCGATGAGGAAATGGGCGATCATCTCCTCGGGCGGCGTGAACCCCGCCAGACCGAGCTGGCTTTCCAAATGATCCTTAAGCGTCGTCTCGGCTGTCAGATTGTCCTGAAAGTCGAGGGTGGAGTCGCTGAAATCCGTACGTCCGCCGCTGCCGCCGTTCAGAGCTGAGCTCAGCCCGCTTTCGGTCCGATCAGGGGCGGCGTCGTTGTTGTAAACATTCTCAAAGTCGGTATCGAGCGCCTCGCTGGCCTGCGGTGCGCCATCGTTGAGCATAATATCGCTGGCGGTGGCCGCCCCTTCGGCATCCGGCTGCGGCGCTTCGCTATCACTTTGGCTGTCGCCTTGGCTGCCGCCTTCCTCTTCGCCGAACTCTAAGAGCGGGTTGCGTTCCACTTCCTGAGCCACGAAGTCGTTCAATTCGAGATTGGTGTACTGCAACAGCTTGATCGCCTGTTGCAGCTGCGGCGTCATCACCAGCGTCTGGGTATGCTTAAGCTCCAGTCTTGGAGATAACGCCATAACCTCGACCTACCAGCTGAAGCGTTCGCCGAGATAGACCCGCCGCACGTCCTTGTTGGCGACGATTTCCGACGGCGTTCCTTCCATCAACACCGCGCCGTCATGAATGATGTAGGCGCGGTCGATGATATCCAGGGTCTCGCGCACGTTGTGGTCGGTGATCAGCACGCCAAGACCGCGGTCTTTTAAGTGGCGCACCAGTTCGCGAATGTCGTTGATGGCGATGGGGTCGATGCCGGCGAACGGTTCGTCCAGCAGGATGATGCTGGGCCGCGCCGCCAGGGCGCGGGCGATTTCGCAACGTCGCCGCTCGCCGCCCGACAGCGCCACCGCCGGCGTGCGCCGCAAGTGGGAGATGGCGAACTCGGTCAGTAGATCATCCAGCATTTGCTCCCGCGTCTCGCGATCGCGTTCGGTCACTTCCAGCACCGAGCGGATGTTGTCCTCCACCGTCATGCCGCGAAAGATCGAGGCTTCCTGCGGCAGATAACCGATGCCAAGCCGGGCGCGGCGATACATCGGCATGTCGGTGATCGCCTTGCCGTCCAAGACGATCTCCCCCTGATCGGGCGCGATAAGACCGATGATGGTGTAAAAGCAGGTGGTCTTGCCAGCGCCGTTGGGGCCGAGGAGGCCCACCACCTCGCCGCGTCGCACCGCCAGGCCGACGCCGCGCAGCACCGGCCGCTTCTTATAGGTCTTGCCGACGCCGCGCACGACCAGCCCAGCGGCCAGCGACGCTAGGGGCGCCGCGCCGCTTTCCGTTGCCGGGGGGAGGGCTTTGCTTCCCCGTTCTTGCGCCGTCATCGTCGCTGTCATGTTGTCATCCATTGAACGCGTAATGCCTTAAAATTTAGTGTGTGTTCCCCCCTAGAGATCGCCTTGCCTATGGCTGCTTTTCCGCCGGCACGAAACGGCCGCGCACTCGGCCTTGCTCGCCGCCGACGCCGGCCCCCGCGTCCGCCGTCTCCAGCCGGGTGACGCCGGTCTCTAAATTGACCTGCAGCCGGTCGCCGCGCACCATGGTTTTGTCGCGGGTCAGGATCACCGAACCGCCCAGGGTGACGATTTTCTGCTCCATGTCGTAGACGCCCCAGTCGCCGGCCACCCGTTCGCTGGGCGAGGACAGTTGCACGTTGCCGGTAGCGTCGATGCGGGCGATGGCTGGCGGCCGGTCATCAGCGTTATCGGCGCGGCGCAACTGATAGTGCACGGTAATGCGGTCGGCCTGCAGCTTCAGATCTTCCTGCACCGCCTCGACCCGGCCCTCGAACACCGCCACGTTATCCTTGGTGCGCACTTCCAGGCGGTCAGCGGAAATGTCAATCGCTTGGCGAATATCGTGTTCTTTCAAAGCGGAAACCGGGTCGCTGCCGGGAGCGCTGCCGGCCAATGCCGGGGCCAGCGCCAGGGCGACAAGAACTGCTTTCATGGTTCGGTTATCTATTGTCATCAACTCACGTTTCCCTTTTTCCTTCAGGTCCGCCTGATATTATTCCATGGCCTCGCCGGCGCTGGCGTCGACGTTATCCAATTCGCCGGGGTTGAGGCGCACCCTGACGCCGCCCTCCAGCTTCAACAAGCGATCGCGGACATTGATTTCGAAGCTGTTGGCCGAGAACGAGCCGAACGGCGCCGAGCCGGAAACCGGGGTGGCGCTGCGCCCGGTGCCGGTTTTCAAATCGACCTCGGCCGCCTCGGCGGACAGCACATAGCCGGTATCAGAGGCCAGTTCGATGCCGCCCTCGACCACCAGCCTTTCCGCCTTGGGCCGATAGACCCCGGACTTGCCGGCCACCGTCACCTTGCCCCGCTCGCCGGTATCGAGACTGGCCCGCACCCCCTCCAGGGTGACTTTCTCGGCCTTCGGACCTTCCTGAACGGCAAGGTCGGCGCTCAGCTCGAACGGCCGGTCCTTGATGTCGGTGCCGGTATATTTGGCGCCGACCATGCGAATCTGCTCGCCATGGCGCTGCACGGCTTCATAGGACAGGGTGATGCTGGTGCCGGTATCATTGAGGATCGGCCACAGCACGACCACGATCACCAAAACCACGGCGGCGATGGGCAGCCCCCGCTTGAGCCACCTGGTGACGCTCTCATCGGCTTCCGCCGCCGGCCGCTCGGAGAAAAACTGCCCCAAACGCTCCTCGGCCTCAGGCGACGGCCTGCCGTGCCCGGATGGCGTCTGACTATCTCCCGATGACGTTTTTTCAGCCACCTGCTGCTGCCCCACTCGCAACCTGAACGCACACGAACCGTTCGCGGCAAGCAAAACTCATGCCGCACTCCTCATAGTAGCAATATAAACGGCAGTTCGTGAGAAAATTAATGAGAAAAAATGTCTTCCTCGCCCCACCCCGCCAGATCGAGCTCGGCGCGGGTGGGCAAGAAAGCGAAGCAGGCCGCCGCCAGGGCGTCGCGGCCGGTGCGGGTGAGCATGCCGTCGAGCTTTACCCGCAAGGCGTGCAGGTACTGGACATCGGCGGCGGCATAGGCGAGCTGGGCCTCGCTGAGCGCATTCGCCCCCCAGTCGGAGGACTGTTGCTGCTTGGAGAGGTCGACGTCCAGGAGCTCTCGGCACAAGTCCTTCAAGCCATGGCGATCGGTATAGGTGCGGGTCAGCCGCGAGGCGACCTTGGTGCAGTAGACCGGACCGACGGCGATGCCAAGGCCGCGCTTGAGCATGGCCAGATCAAACCGGGCATAATGAAAAATCTTCAGCCGCGCCGGGTCTTCCAAGAGGCGCTTCAGATTGGGGGCGGCGGACTGGCCGGCGGCGATCCTGACCAGGTGAAACTCGGCCCCGTCGGCGGAAAGCTGGACCAGACAGAGGCGGTCGCGGGTCAGATTAAGGCCCAAGGTCTCGGTATCGACGGCGATCGCCGCCCCGCCGGGGAACGTCAGCCCATCGGGCAGATCGCCGTGATGCAAATGGATGGTCATCCGCCGCCTCCTCCTTTTCGCGCACCATAAGGCAGGGGAGCGGACTGCACAAGCCGACGAAGGTTTTACCGTGCTGCGGCGCTCCGCCGCATCCGACCGCCACCGGGGTCATAGGCGGGTTCCATAATCATCCGCGCCTTGCAGCGCTCGCCCAGGATGTGGATTTCGTAGGGCGCGTCGGGGCTGATATCGGCGCTTTCCACATAGCCCATGGCCAAGCTTTCGCCCACCGTATGGCCATAGCCGCCCGACGTGGTGTAGCCGACGACGCGCTCGCCGATCCAGATTGGCTCGAAGCCGGCGGCATCGGCGTCCTTGGCGTCGACAATGAAGGTCGCCAGCTGGCGCGCGGGCGTCGCCTCGCGCTCGCGCAGCGCCGCCTCCCGGCCGATGAAGTCGGCCTTGCCATAGTCGACGAAGCGATCCAGGCCGCACATGCGCGGCGTGTACTCGGTGGCGAACTCCCGCGACCAGATGCCATAGCTTTTCTCCAGCCGCAGCGACAACAACGCCCACACGCCGTAGGGCCGGATGCCAAGATCTCGGCCTTCTTCCAGCAAGCGGACATAGAGCTGGCGCAGATATTGGCTCGGCGCGTAAATCTCATAGCCGGTCTCGCCGGTCAGCGACAGCCGGGCAAGACGCGTCGGTGCCAAGCCGATATCGCGCTCAATGACCGACAACAGCGGCATGGCGGCGGGATCATGATCGCCGCCGATCAAGCGGCCAACCAGCGTTGCGGCCTTGGGCCCGGCGACGGCCAGCATCAACAGGCTGTCCGAGACATTGCTCACCTCAACGCCGCGTTCTGGCAAATGATGCTCAAACCAGCGCATATGCCATTCTTGAAGATAACCCGAGCCGGTGACCATGAAGTGGTCGGCGGCCAGCCGCATCACCGTCAGATCACCCATCAGGCGGCCCGAAGGCGCCAGCATGGGGGCCAAGCGGGCGCGGCCTATCGCTGGCAAGCGGCAGGCCAGCAGACGATCGAGCCAAGTTTCGGCCGCCGGGCCGCTGATGTCATATTTGGCATAGCCGCTGGCGTCGAAGACGCCGACGCCGGCGCGCACCGCGCGGCATTCCTCGCCCACCGGCCGAAAGGCGTTGGAGCGGCGGAAGGTAGGGGTCTCGCTGGGCTGTGCACCCTTGGGCGCGAACCACAGCGCCATTTCCTGGCCATAGGTGACGCCGAATACCGCATTGGCCGCTTGCTGTAGATCGTAAACCGGCGTCGTCTTGGCCGGCCGCCCCGCCGGCCATTGCTCGTTGGGCCGCGCCAGGTAAAAGCGGTGCTCGTAAAATTCCCGCGCCTTGGCGGCGGTGTAGGCGGGGGTGGCGAACGCGCCGAAGCGGGCGACGTCCATGGCGTAAACGTTATCCTGTGGCTCGCCTTCCAGGATCCACTGCGCCAGCGCCAGGCCGACGCCGCCGCCCTGACTGAAGCCGGCCATGCAGCCGCAGGCCACCCAGTAATTGTGCAGGCCCCGCACCGGGCCCACCAAGGGATTCCCGTCGGGCGTGAAGGTGAAGGGACCGTTGACCACCCGCTTGATGCCCGCCGCGCCGACGCTGGGAAAGCGCTTGAAGCCCTGCACCAGGTTATCTTCCAGGCGCTCAAGGTGGGGCGGCAACAGATCGGTTTCGCCGTAAGACCACGGCGTGCCGTTCAAGGCCCACGGCGTGGAATTCTTTTCATAAACCCCGAGGAGCACGCCCTTGTGCTCCTGGCGCAGATAAATCTCGCCGTCGAGATCGACGGTGACCGGAATTTCCCGATCGAGCGCTTCCAGCTCGGGGATGTTTTCGGTGATCAGGTAATGGTGCTCCATGGGGATGAGCGGCAGGCGCACCCCCGCCATCGACCCCACTTCCCGCGCCCACAGGCCAGCGGCGTTGATCACGTGTTCGGCGCAAATGGCGCCTTGATCGGTGACCACGTCCCAACCGCCGTCGGCGCGCGGCGTCAATGCCTCCACCTTGGTCTGCTGGTAAATCTCGGCCCCGTTCTTGCGCGCCGCCCGGGCGTAGGCATGGGTGCAGCCGTAAGGATCAAGATGGCCATCGTGGGGATCGTAGAGCCCGCCGATGACATCGCCGACATCGACGATCGGGCACATTTTTTTAATCTCCGCGGGGCCGATGAGGTGGGTATCGAGCCCCATGAAGCGATGCCGCGACCATTCGGTGCGCAAAAACTCCCAGCGTTCCGGCGTCGCCGCCAGATTGATGCCGCCCGGCACGTGCAGGCCGACGTTCTGCTCGCCGGCTTCCTGAATTTCCTGGTAAAGCGAGATGGTATAAGCCTGCAAGCGAGCAATATTAGGATCGCCGTTAAAGGCGTGAAAGCCGGCCGCGGCATGCCAGGTCGAGCCCGCCGTCAGCACCTTGCGCTCCAACAGTACCGCGTCCCGGCAGCCGAATTTCGTCAGGTGATAGAGCACCGAGCAGCCAACCACGCCGCCGCCAATCACAACTACCCGCGCATGTGACTTCATGGTCAAAGTCCGTGACCCCCCATCAACCTAATGGACGCAAACCGACAAGCATCGACCCTGACTATAGGGAATTAACCGATGGCCGTTTTAAGGGGGGAGCAATAACTTTTATGATGACCGGCAAAAAAACCGGGCAACCAAGGGCAGGGCGCTAAATTCTAAGAAGCGTCAAAAGGCGAGCGCCGATATTCCTTGGGCAAGACGCCATGGTGTTTCTTGAAGGCGACGGTGAAGCTGTTCTGATACTCATAACCCAGCATTTCCGACACCGCGGCAATGGGAATGTCGCGGTTTTTCAACAGATCGCAGGCGTAATCCATGCGCAGGTCATGGGCGTATTCGTGAATGGTCTTGCCGAAGATCGCCCGAAAACCCGATTTGAGCTTGGTGGTGCTCATGCCGACATTGTGGGCGATATCCTGGATGGTGGGCGGCGGCGTATGGCGTTCGAGCAACATTTCCTGCGCCTTTTGCAGGCATCTGATGTCGCGGTCCGAGAGGCTGAGGCTGGACTCGGTATCCTGCTGATGCGCCTGCATCATGGACATCACTTCGCACAACATCTCCACCACCATGGCCTCGCTGGACACCAGCCGCAGCGCGCCATCATAAGGCGAGCGAATGATATTGCTGACTTTGGTGGCAAGCTTGGGATAGATCGGCATGCGCAAAAAGCCGACGTCCTCACAGTTGAGGATATTTGACGGCAGGGTTTCCACATAGCGGCCGAAATAGCGATCAAGCGCGGAGCGTCGGCAATAGACCGTCAGCGTGGTGTCACGCAGCCCGCCATGGATATATTCGGTAATGTCGCAGCCCGATGCCTGACGCCAGATCAACAGGCTCGGCCCCTGGACGTCGATGGGCGCGGCGTCCGGCGCCGGCATCAGGCTGAGGCGACCGCTGAAGTGGAAATGAAATTCGATGAAATCCTCGCCCGGCACCTGCACCGGCACCTTGTCGCGATAGGTCATATCGCTGATGATGACGAAGAGATCCTTGGCCAGCCGCAGGAACTCCCAATATCCCCGCCCTTCCTGCCGGGAAATATCGAAGCGCGCGCCGGCCAGCCGGAAATCGGAGCGCTCCAAGGTATAAAGGCGGCTGGCGTCGATGGCGGTATCAATGAGCTCAAAGGCGTCTTGCAGGCGCGCCGCGCCGCCCACCAAGGGAGCGCGGGCGATCGCCGGGCCATTCTCAACCCAGTTTTTCGACGTTGATGCAAAGCCTTGCGACAATGGGGGGCCCTCTGCTGGCCTAGAGGGTACGGGAAATCGCCCGCAGAATCAATTTTTATACAAAAGAGGGAATGGTCGCACCGGCTACACCAGGCGGCGCGGCACTTTGCGCTCCCAGGTGCGCGAAAACACTTTTTCCTCGCCATAATAGGCGTTCATTTCCCCGACCAGGATCAACTCATCCTTGGTCATGGTGATGCGGGCGGTGGAATGAACCTGCGGCCGCCAATCGCCGCGGGCGCTGCCCATCATGCAGCGCTGCTCGATCATGGCGCTGGTGGGATCATGGTCAGCAATCTCGTAGGTGATGTCATTGGCGGAGTATATTTCCGTATTGGTGGCGAGGATGAGCGCCTGTTCCCTGGCGCCGGTATGGCGAATGGTTTGCTTGCTGCGGGCGACATCCCATTCCACCACCCGCTCGCCCGGCTTTGGCTCGCCAAGCTTGGCGGCGATATCGGGCACCACCGGCGGGCCAAAATCCTGCAAGCTGCGATCCGCCAGGCGCGGCGGCCGCATCGGCAGCGTGAGCTTGCTGGCGCCGGCATAGAGCGACAACGTCACCGGCTCCGGCGACGGCAGGATCATCGGCCAATAGGAGGTTGAAACCGCCACGCGGATTCGATTGCCGGCGCTGAATGTATGCGCCGTATGATCGAGCTTGATGGTAACCTTGTAGCGACGGCCCGGCTCCAGCGCTTCGGGAAATTCGTGGCTGTCGCGATGGGTCAGATTGAAAATGCCATAGGTGGCGCGGTTGGACTCTCCGGACGGCCATACCTCGTTTAAGCGCACCGCCACGAACGCCACCGGCCTGTCCACCGACAGCTCCAGCGTCACCGTCGGCGCGCCAAGAATTTCCATGTCGCGCGTCAACGGTTCGCTGTCGAAGGTCAGCGAGCGCGCATCGTCCAGGCGTTGATCTTGCGCCAATTCGATGCGTAAATCCTCCGGCGACGTGCCGCCGGATGGACACCAGTTGCCCGACGACAGCCCGACCGTTTGCAAGGGCGAAAGATCGAGCCTGGCCTCGCCTTTGGTTTTTTCCTCCAGCCGGCCGCCGGCATTGAGGACATAGCTTTTATTGCGGATGCGCGATGACGGCCATGACTCTTCCGCCACCCAGCGGCCCGGCGTTTCCTTCATGTCTTCCGCCGCCGCTTTATCTTGCATCCAGAGCCGCAGCTTGGGCTCGCTCATGATGCCGGTGTCAACGCCCTTCAGCCAATGATCCCACCACCGCAGCGCCTCATCGAGATAGCCGATGGCCGGCCCCGGCACGCCGGTGTGCGGATAAGTGTGAGTCCACGGCCCGACCAAACCCTTGGCGGGAGCCTTGAGGTTCTCCAGCAGCCGAAACACCGTATTCTTGTAGGCATCGACCCAGCCGCCGATGGCGTACACCGGACATTGGATCTGACTGTAATCTTCGCAGACCGAAGCATGCTTCCAAAAATCGTCCCGCGTCTGGTGAGTAAGCCACGTGCCCAGATTTAGCTCAACCGCATTGAGGCGCTCAAGCCAGCGTTCTTTCCACCCTTCCGAGCCGGTAATTTCCGGGTCCGAGGGTTGGCCCTGGATGGTCCAGAACATGGTGCCCCAGTTGAACTGATCGTGGAGAATGCAGCCGCCTTTGTAATGGGCGTCATCGGCGTAGCGATCATCGGTGGAGCAGTGGGTGATGATGGCTTTCAACGCCGGCGGGCGACGCGCCGCCACCTGCAAGGAGTTAAAGCCGCTCCAGGAAATGCCTTCCATGCCCACCGCGCCGCTGCACCAGGGCTGCGCGGCGATCCACTTGATCACCTCCAGGGCGTCGTCTTGCTCTTGCTTGACGTATTCATCCATCGGCCGGCCGTCGGAATCGCCGGAGCCGCGGATATCGACCCGCACGCAGGCATAACCGCGCGCCGCGTAATAGGGAAAGCGCATGTCATCGCCTAGCCGGGTGAAGCTGCGCTTGAAATAAGGACAGTAGTTCCAAATGGCGGGCACGGGATTTTGGTCCGCGCCCTCGGGCAGCCAGAGGCGCGCCGCCAGCCGCGCGCCGTCGGGCATGGGAATCCAGACGTTCTCAATCTCCCGCACCTTGGTCGCGGTTGTGACGATTTGCGCCCGGGCGGGACGGAACAAGCTTTCCGTCGCCGCGCCGCCCAAAGCGCCGGCGGCCAGCGCCGCCAGGCTCGCCGATTGCAGGAAGCGCCGCCGGGTCAAGGAGCGCCTAACCATGGCCACTGGATCATGATCCTCACATGGCATGGATGGCGCTCCCTTCATTCAGAACCGGCGATAATAATATTTAGTAGTGCGCCCGGACCGTCAAACCGATGGTGCGCGGCCGTTCAATGGTCCAGTTATCGATGCCGAAGTTGTTTTCGGCGCTCAATATCGCCCGCTTGTCCCAGATATTCTTCACAAACAAGGCGACTTCCCATTTCTCCATCTGCACGCCGACATGGACGTTGCCGATTTGATAGGAATCCATGTCGATGCCCAGCGCTTCGTTGAACTCGGTATTGCGATGGCCGACATGTTGCAAATCGAAGCGGATGTAGCCATCCATCGAGTTGGCGATGGGCTGCATGTATTCCACCGAGGCGCTGAGCGCGAATTTCGGCACATAGGGCACGCGATCGCCCTCGACGCCAAACAGGTTCGGCACATCCTCGGCCAACGTCGCATCGGTATAGGTGCCGCTGAGCATCACCGTCAGTCCGCGCACCGGCATGGCGACCATCTCGACCTCGATGCCCTTGCTTTCCACCTTGCCGACGTTCTCGGTGAAGTAGAAGCCGCAATTGGGCAGCCGTTTCAGGGTTTGAACGGCGGTCCAGTCGATATAGAACAGGGCGGCGTTCAAGGTCATGCGGCGTTCGAACCACTGCGTCTTGGCACCCAGCTCATAGCTCCACAGGCTGTCGGGAGCAAAGGTGGTGGGCGCTTCCGTCAGGCCGACTTCGTTCAAGTCATCGGCGCAAAGATCCGACGGCACCGGGTCGTTCATGCCACCCAGGCGATAGCCCTTGGCGGCGGTGGCGTAGACCATCCAATCGTCACTGCCCTTATAGGACAACGTGAATTTGGGCGTGAATTTATTGGCCGAGGTTTTATCGACCAGGGGATAAAGTCCACCCTGGAAAAATCCGGCGTACAAGAGATCGAATTTTTGCTTCCAGTCAAACCAACGAAGACCGGCGGTGAAATGCAAGTCATCGGTTATATTATAGGTCGCCTCGCCAAATAGCGCATACTGCTTCTGGCGGTTGCTGACATCGCCGTAAAACAGCACGTCCTCCGGCGCGCCGTAAATATCGGTTGGCATCTCAAACATCTCGCCAAACCCCGGGTACGTGAAGTCCTGCATGTAGTCGGTTTTCTGATTGGCGTAAAATGCGCCAACCACCCAGGTCAACCGTTGTTCTTGCGGTGAGGTGAGGCGGAATTCCTGCACGAAATCCCGATTGTCCCACAACACCCGGTTGGGATAGGGCGACTGGACGCCGAAATATGCTTCCATGAGCTCCTGTACCGTACCGGACTCATTCATGTTGCGATCATAGTACGACGAGGAGGAGAAGAAATTGGCCCAGCCAAGATCATATTCCACGGTCAGGTTATAGATCGCGATCTCATCCAAGAACGGCAACGCGCTGTAATAGCTTTGGGTGGGGTTTCTCAGCCCCGGAATGTTGATCTGGCCGCGGCCGTGATCGAACTCCATATCCTGGTAGATGAAATTGGCGATGATCGACAAGTCCTCGCTGGGCTGGAACAAGGCGGACGCCCGCACCCCCTTGCGGCGGCTTCTGTTCCAATCTTTTTCCCCAAGGAACACGTTGTCGATGTAGCCGTCGTCCCAATTCATGGTGCCGGTGATGCGCAGCGCCAGTCTATCTTCCACCACCGGCGCGTTGACCAGACCTTTCAGGTCATATATCTCGCCGCCGTGACGGATGGTGGCGATGGTGCCCTCGCCCTTCACCTCCCAGTCTGTAAGATTGGCGCGGTTGGTGACGAAGCGGATATTGCCGCCCATGGCGCCGGCGCCATAAAGCGTACCTTGCGGCCCGCGCAGCACTTCCACCCGCTGCACGTCGAAGAGATCGAGGTTGGGGTTGAAATTGGCGAAAGACACCGGCAGGTCGTCATAATAGATGCTGGTCAGCGGCTTTTCCTGGGTGGTCTGCGCCGGGATGACGCCGACGCGCACGCCGCGGATCGACACCTGGGCGGAGCCGATGCCCTGATCCACCACCGACACGCTGGGCGCCATGCGGGCAAAATCGAAAAAGTCCTTGGCCCCCGCCTGCTCCAGGGTGCGTTCGGTCAAGGCCTGAATGCTTAAGGGCACGCTTTGCAGCGTCTCGGCAAAACCGCGCTTGGAGGCGGTGACGAGCACTTCCTCCAGGGCGAGCTTATCCTCCGCCGCGTTGGCGGACGCCAGGATGCCGAACGCCACGCTCAAAGCGGCGATGCTCGAAGCGCCGTACTTGATAGCCGTGACTGAAACGCTTGTTCTCTTCATGTATTTTTCCTCCCGCCATAAAGTTCCCGAAACACCCTGCGCCAGGCAAGGATTGCGCCGCTGCATTAGAACACAAGCCTTGGCGACTGCCTCTTGAAAGAGGACCGAAAAATGAGGCGATTGGACAGGGCAGGCGGACAATTCATTGCCGAACGCCGTCTGAACTTGCCAGCGCAGGCCCGAAAAATAACCTACCGAAAGCCGGCTCACGCGCGATCAAGTTGGCCGCCGCTACCGCTTTGAAATAGCGCGATATTTACTGGTTCTGCAGCAGCTGATGGGCCAATCTGTCCTACTATTCAGCCAGCGCCGGTAGGATGATCCGCGACGGATATTGCGACCCGTGATGGATCACGTTGCGCGCCGTGCGCCCCACCGCCTCATCGAAATTATTGCCGCCGGTGTTGAGGTTGCGTTCATAGCGGGGAAAGTTGCTGCTGGTGATGTCCACGCGCAGACGGTGGCCGGCGTTGAAGCGATTGGCGACGAAGAACGGCCCGATGCGCAGTTCATAAACGCCACTCTTTTCCATCATCTTCGGTTTATCATAGCCTTCCCGCCAGCGCGCCCGCTGAATGCTGTCGCCGACGTTGTAAGCTCGGCCCTCGGCGTCCACATCCACTAACTTGGCGGTAAAATCCGTATCCGGCGCATCGGACGAGACATAAATCACCGCCTCGACGAAACCGACCACCTCCAACGGTTGCGGCAAAGGTTCTGAAGTGTAGACGAGAACATCATCCCGCGCCTCCAGTTGCGACTGATCAAAGCTTCCCGGCTGATATTTCGGTCCCACGCAACATACGTCGCCGCCCGCCGAGGGCACCGGGTAGCGGGGATTGTACTCATAGGCGTCCTGGCGCGCGATTGCCGCCGCCGCGTCCCTCAGCCGTCCATCGCCATGCCGGCTGTTGGCGCGGCCCTCGCTATCGAGGTAGTAGGAGACTTGCCGCGCGCCGGCCGGCGGCCAGGAGGCGAACTGCCGCCACTGATTGCGCCCAGAAACATATATTTCCGCTCGCGGCTTTTTCAGCGCCTTCCCTTTCTTGTCCTTCAGCCAATGGTCAAACCACTCAATAAAGGCTTTTTTGTAGGGATATCTGGCGTCCCCCACATAGCGCTCGCCGTTTATGGTGCGGTCAGTTTCGGTCAACATGGAGCAATGACCCAGTGCGGATATGAGCATGTATTGACTGTCTCTGATGTCGCTCTTTTCCGCTGTGGCATGGGCATATTCAAACGCCGCCACGTTTGGGCTGAGCCCGATATCATAGGCCTGGAATACCCATAAGGTCGGCACTCGGTAGGGATCGCCTTCGTTGAAGAAACTTTCCTTATCCCACGCCGGATCATTGGGCTGGCGGCGGATGAATTTTTCAAACTCGGTGACTTGGCCATTGACGGCGCGAACGACATCCATGGAGGGTAAATGGCTGACCAGAACATCCTCAGGGTATCCGGTTTCAGGGTTGTAATTGGACTGAGGCGTCCTCGCCAGCCAATCGCGCAAGGAATGCGCCAGCCAGTCCCGATTATGATCTGAAATGCCGGCGGGGAATTTCGGATAATCGCTGATGCCTGCCGCCGCATACCACGTCCACCACGGCACCTGCGGCACGCCGCCGCGATAGAACGCTCCCTGTTCATGAAAAGCGCCCAACACGCCGACGGCTGACCCCGATGACATGGTCATCGCCGCAGCATGGGCCGGATGTCCCATGGACGCCAATTTTACTTGGCTGTCGCCGGAAGAGGAGCAGCCGAAGGTGCCGACCTTGCCGTTTGACCACGGCTGCTTGGCAATCCAATCGATGGTGTCGTATCCATCCTCGGCGCTGTTGGCGATGATCCGGGTTTCGCCTTCCGACCAGAAATGCCCCCGCTCGTTCTGAAAAATGATGATGTAGCCGGCGGCGGCGAAGTCAGCGACCATGCCCTGGGCCAAGGTGCCTTCCATTTCAAAGGCATAAGGCGTTCGCACCAAGATCGCCGGGGCTTTTGCCGCCATGCCGTTGGGAAAGTGGATGCTGGTCCACAGCCGCACGCCGTCGCGCATCGGCAGCATTTCGTTCTGCCGCCGCTCGGTGGTGTTTTCCAGCACCCGCACCGGCGGCGAGGCCGCCGCCGCGCCGGCCATGACCAACAGAAGGCATGCCGCGAACACTTGCCTGATATGCATGGTAGAGCCTTTCCCTGAAAATCCCGTTCCCCCCTGTCCTGCGGGAACGTTCACGCATCTTAACACCCAATTGGGAATTAAGCGGGATCTCGGCGGTTCTGGAAAGCCGCCGCGCGGCAGATCAAGCCGCTTGGCGAAAAGTTTTTTCCGATTTCATGAAATCGGCTTTCCGCCGCACGGCGCAAGCCTGAGCCGGGCGTTTGTCTTATGGTGCCTAGTGCTTAGTCAGCTTCAGACCGGCGGTCATGCGCAGCACGCAGCGCCGATTGGCGGCGCGGCCTTCAGGGGTGCGATTGTCGGCCACCGGCTGGGAAGCGCCCAGGCCTTTGGCAACGATCCGGCCGGGGTCCACGCCGGCCTTGTGGGCAAGGTAGGCCTGGACCGCCTTGGCGCGTGAGAGCGAAAGCGCCTCATTGGCCGAGGCGGAGCCGATGCTGTCGGTATGGCCTTCCACAATGAGCCGCAGGGACGGCTGCTGTTTTATGCGCGCCGCGATCGCATCGAGGATGGGAAGTGATTCCGTCTGCAGCGCGGCCGAATTGAAGGCAAAGAGGATCGTGCCGGTGGCGGCCGTGGCGGTTGCTTCCAGCCGCGCCAGTAAATCCTGAGCGACGCGCGCAGGATCATAAACGCCGGTCGCGGTGAAAGCGACGGCGCCGCAGTTGTGCCGCAACAACATGGGGAAAGCGCGGTCATCGGCAATCCACACCCGACAGCCGTCGGCGCCGCGCGCCCGCAATGCCCGCACCTTGACCGGCCGATCGTTGAGGGATAGCGGCACGTCCTCGCCGCCGTCCGGCGCAATCGCCCCAGGGCCTTCGCCGTCAAAGGTTAGAAATGACGGCTTGCCCGCCTTTAATTGAGCGTAAACGTCATCGGACACGCGCGGCAGGGCGAGCGCGCCCAGCTGGCTGATGTCGCCCTTGGCGCGGGCGGTGCGCACCGTCTGCGCAGACTGCGCATCGGCCGCCGCCACTGTTTGCGTTCCTTTGAGCGGAACCGCCGCCGCCAGCGAGAAATCAAAGCGCAGGCCCTGCGCATCCGCTTTTGTCAGGCGATAAACCAACGTGCTCTCGGCGTTGCCTGAGCCAACGGCCATGGCGTCCGGCCCGCCGCGCCCGACCGAATAGACAAACACTGCGCCGGGCCGCACGGCGGCGGCGATGCCGTCAGGCTTTGGGATCAATAAGTACGTGGTATTCTGTTTTCCTTCCGCGCGAACCAGAATCTCTCCCCGCGGCGCTATTCTAAAGGCCCAATTCAAAACGGGCGGCTTGCCATTCACAAACTGCGTTTTTTTCCAGTCCACCAGCGCGTTAAGATCAACCGCCCGGCCTTGGTGACTGACGAAGGCGGTGAGCGGCCCATCCGTTTTGAACTTCGCCGCCCCCACAACAGTACCCGCATCATTGATATCGTCGGCCCAACTGCCCTTGACGGCGCCGGAAATCCGCTCGGACGATCCGCGACGATAAATCGCCGGACCAGATCCGTCCTTCATGACGCCGACGATCTCGCCGCTGTTATTGATGGCGGTCGGGCTGAAATTGTCGAGCCGCGTAACACCGCCGTCACGCAACAAAACGCCGTGCCATTCACGCCCGTCGGAGACCTGCCCGATGATATCGCCGGCATCATTGATATCGGAAAAATCAACGCAGACCGCGCCGGGGAGCTGTTTGCGCGAAAGCTGTCCGCCTTGATAAATCAATCCTTCCATGACGGACTGGTCGCCCCAGTCTGGGCCGCATTGCGAGCCGTCACTGGAGTTGTGCGAAAATACGCCGATGGCGACCTCCGCGCTGTTGACGGCGACCAGGGTGGTGTGAAGACCATCCAGCGTTCCTAAATCGCGCAGCTTGCCGTTCCGCCAGACAAAGGCATGGTTATGGCAATAGAGCTTGCCATCCTTTACCCAACCATTCGTCGAAGCGCACAAGGGACCGATGGGCCGAGTGCCGACGATGGTCCCGGCTGGGTTGGGCGCGCTGAGCCAATCCGTTGGCTCAAGGCCCTCCAGCCGCTCGATGCCGCCGTTGGCATGGCGGCGATACCAGCCGGGCTTCAATTCTCCCGAGGTCGTTTCAACGGCGAAAAGAACCGCCCCCTTGGCATCAACGCTCGCCGCTCGACCGGGCAGTTGGACCGCGTCATAGCGCGGTGGCGTTTGCGCCCGCGCCGCGCCGACAGCCAACAGCGCCGCGGCAAGCGCGATGGTCGCCAGCCGATTCATGCGTCGATCACTTGCTGATTTCGCACGCCACGCCTCCCATGGCGCCGGCAAGCCCGCCGCCGCTATCGCATTCCTTCTGTTTGGGCTGCGGCGCGGGCGCTGGCGCGCTCGGCGGCGCAGGTTGCGCGGCGGGCTTGGCGGCGGGTTTCGCTGCCGTCGGTCGCGCGGTCGACGGGGCCGGGGCGGCGGCCGCCGTCTTGCGTACCTTGCCATAATCCGGGAAGCATTCGTCAAAGCGGTCGCGCTGGTCCTGGCTCCAGTTCTTCGCCGCCATTTCCCGGTTCAAGGCGTTAGCCAGCGCCTTGTCCAGCGCCGATTTGGCTGCATCGCGCTTGGTGCGGGCCTGCTTGGCGCTGGCCAACAGCTTGTCGTTGGTCGACTGCCACGCCTTGCGCTTGGCCGCAAGGTCAGACTGCGCTTTTTGTTCCAACTGTCGTTCCCGCTTGGCCAGAACCGGTTCTATGGCGGCGGCATATTGCAGAGCCACTTCCTCCCAGCGCATGGAGTTGGGCACGACCGGCAATGCAACGCCGAGTGATTGGGCAATGGTCCGCGCCTCATCGAGCGGATCCGCCGCAGCGTAGCGCGAGCGATCCTTGGCGACGGCGGCGCGCTTCAACAGATCCAGTTTGCCCTTCTGGCTCGATAGTTTGGCTTCTTCGGACGATGGGGTCAGTGTGGGTTGCTGGAAGGAATGGGTGGCCAGGTCACCCATGCGATCCCGCAGCAGCATCTGGGCATCGTCATAGGCCTCGCGCTCTTTGCGCGTCATCGCTTCGGCGATGGCGCGAGCCTTGTCGGGCGGCGTCCCCGTGGCGCAAGGATCATTGGGTGTGGGTTTGTCGGGCGTTGCGCACTCGTCCTCCTCGAACTGGCGCAGCAGATCATTGCGTTCCGATCGCAGCGCCTGCAGGCGGCGCTCCAGCTTCTCCCGCGGCGATTGCAGGCCGGTGTAGAGATTTTCAGCACCGGAAAAACCGGCATCGCGCAGAATGGTATCGGCCACCGCCAGACGCTCCTTGGTGGTCTTCTCGATGATGTCGACATTGCTGGCGATGCCGTCCATCGCTTCCGAATAGGCATCCAGAAACGCCCCCAGTCCCGGCACCTCATCAACGCCAAGCTTGCCTTTAAGCTGATCGAAACCGTATTTCATGGCGCGGATCTGCTCGGCGCCGGTGCCATTGGCGGCATCATCGATGGCCTTGACTCCCTCCAGCGCGGTCTTAGCCGCTTCCAGCTGATCGATGACGCCGCCTATCGTCTTGCTCGCCTTATCAAGCCCGGCGGCAACCTTACCGGGCGCGGTCGCCTGGTATTTCTTGATGCCTTTTTCGATGTCGCCTTGGAGAACGCCGAGACTCTTGGTCAGGCTAACGAGGGCCTTGGGTCGCGGCACCTTCAGGGTGTCCATGGTCTCGCCGATCCCGCCCAATTGCTCCTTGGCGTTCTTGAAGGCGCCGGTCAATTGCTTGTTGGGACCGGTGACCTTGCCCAGATCCTTTTTGGTCGCCTTCAGGCCCTCCAAGAGCTGGTCGATGACCGCGACCATGTCGCTCGCCATCTTGCCCGGCATCTGGATCGCTTCAAGCTGGGAAATCGATTTATCAATGTTGGCGAGCGCATTTTTATCCTTGGCGCAGTCTTCCCGCACCGCCAGGGCGTTTGAAGAGGCCGTCATCGTCAACAGGATTGCCAGAAAAGCCGAGGTCAGAACCCGGCCAGCCCGTGCTTGTGCGTTCATTGACCGCCCCCTGAAAATACAACGCCGCCAGCAAGGCCCCATTTTTATCGCAAAAGTAGAGGTCGCGCCAATGAGTTTTTCTACTAAATCTTAAGCCAACGCCCGGCCCGATCGGGAAAAAAGCCATGGTTCGCTGACACCAGTTTTGCTATGAGCAATAGGGTTGGACAACGCGCGGTGGAACGATGGCGCTCTGCTCCAGGTGCAATGCCGACTGGTCTGCCGGTCATTACAGTCGGGATTGCGGTGAATGCGATGGCGGCGCGATGGCGCGCCCCTGCCCTTCGTGCGGCGGCCGCTGCGGCGCGATATGGACGCGCGCGGTTGCCGACTCCCACGATTCAGGACAGGGCCACTGGATTGGCCGCTGCCGGTTGCCGAAGTCGCCAAGTCGGAGCAATCGTTAAGCTTGGTTCATAAGTTTAGCATGATTTATTAAGCCCGCTGCGCTCGACGCCAAACCGCCAATTCCGCGCCCGCCTGCGCGATCAGAAAGCTGATTGTAAAATCATGCGGATACCCAAGCGCTACGGCGTAAACGCCAAGCAGGGCTGACAGCGCCAGAATGCGCAATTCGATCTGACGTCCGATGAGACGCCAGACTATGAACTGGGCTGGGAGAAACAAATAAACAACCTGATGCTTGCCCCATGGGATCAAGGGCGCAAGCGCAAGCGCCGTGGGATCGGCGCGCAACAAGTGGGGAGCGGAAACCAGGGCAATGGCCGCCATCAGCGTCCAGGTCAGCAACAATTCGGCAAGTCGCGTCAGGATAAAATAACCGGCCGCCATGCGCCGACCTCCCGATCCATGCTCTACCGCCGACGGTAGAGCATGTGGCGGACAAGCTACCTCAATTCTCTCGGCGTGTCTGCAATGGGGATTGTGTCTTGGCAAGGGTAAGTGGTGCCCAGGAGAGGACTCGAACCTCCACGACCTTTCGACCGCTAGCACCTGAAGCTAGTGCGTCTACCAATTCCGCCACCTGGGCACGGGCGTAAAAAAAGCCCCCTGTCGCTACTCTTTGGGCCGCCTAATGTCAAGCCCCGCGGGCGGTATTGCCTGCGGGATAAAAAAGGTTAGAGAAGTAGGATGAATTTTGCTAACCAGACGGCAGGCGACGGGCGTCCCTGCCCGCCGGCCAAAGGGGATAGGACGAGGAGGTCGCGATGGCGGATCGCCTGGTGACGGTGTTTGGCGGCTCGGGCTTCATTGGCCGCCACCTGGTGCAGCGTCTGGCGGCTAAGGGCTACCGGGTGCGGGTGGCGGTAAGGCGGCCCAACGAGGCGATGTATTTAAAGCCCCTTGGCGCGGTGGGGCAGATTCAGCTGATGCAGGCCAATGTGCGTGACGCGGCCTCGGTCCAGGCGGCGGTCAACGGCGCTGAGGCGGTGGTCAACCTGGTTGGCATCCTCCATGAGGCGGGAACGCAGAAGTTCGATGCCCTGCAGGATGAAGGCGCCGGGCTCATCGCCGAGGCGGCCGCCGCGGCCGGTGTGCGCCGCCTCATTCACCTCTCGGCCCTTGGCGCCGACGCCCTCTCGCCCGCCCGCTACGCCCGCTCCAAGGCGCGAGGCGAAGCGCGGGTCAAGGCGGCTTATCCCGCCGCCGCCATCTTCCGCCCCAGCGTGGTGTTCGGCCCCGATGACGGCTTCTACAACCGGTTCGCCGGCCTGGCGAAGATACTGTGGGTGCTGCCGCTCATTGGCGGCGACACCAAATTCCAGCCAGTCTATGTGGGCGATGTGGCCGACGCCATCCTGGCGGCGCTGGAAAACCCGGCTGCCGCCGGCCAAACCTATGAGCTGGGCGGCCCCACCGTCTACACCTTGCGCCAAGTTTATGAGTATGTGTTCCAGGAGATCGGCGTCTCCCGGCCGCTGATCCCCCTGCCGTTCTTTGCCGCCAAGATACTGGCGTTTTTTCTGCAGCTGCTGCCCACGCCGCCCCTAACCGTCGACCAGGTCCGCTTGTTGAAGCGGGATAATGTGGTGGCGGGAACGAACGGCTTGAAAGCGCTCGGCATTACGCCGACGCCGGCGGAGGCGATCGCGCCCACCTACTTGAGGCGCTATCGCAAGCTTGGCCAGTTCTCCCGGCCCAGCGCCGAATAGCCCTAAAAAAAATCAAGGAGCGCGCCGCCATGGACATGCTTCACCTCGTCCAGGTCTTTCTGCTTGGGCTGTTGGAGGGATTGACCGAATTCATCCCCGTCTCCTCCACCGGGCATCTGGTGTTGGCTGGCCATTTTCTCGGCTTTTCTGACCCCGGCGGCGCCTTCAAGATCGCCATTCAACTGGGGGCCATCCTGGCGGTCTGCTTGGCTTACCGTCAGAAGCTGACCACCGTCACCGTAGGCGTCCTTCGAGGCGAGCCGGAGGCGCGGCGGTTTGTGATCGCCGTTCTTTTGGGCTTCCTGCCGGCCATGGCAGTGGGGGTGCTGGTCTATAAGAAAATCAAGGAGCTTCTGGAAAATCCCTGGGGCGTCGCCTGGGCCCTGGTCATTGGCGGCCTCGCCATCCTGCTTATCGAGCGCCTGGTCAAACAAGCCCGCCATCACCGGGTGGAGGACTTTTCCGCCGGCCTGGCGTTGCGTATCGGCGTGATGCAGTGCCTGGCGATGTTTCCCGGCGTATCGCGCTCCGGCGCCACCATCATGGGGGCGCTGCTGATGGGCGTCGACCGCCGCGCCGCCACCGAATATTCCTTCTTCCTGGCCATCCCCACCATGGCGGCGGCGACGGTTTACGACCTTTATCAGCAACGCGCGATGTTGAGCCTGGACAATGCGGTCTCGATCGCCATTGGCTTCCTGGTGGCTTTCGCGGCGGCCTTGGCCGTGGTCAAGTCACTGGTCGCTTTTGTCAGCCGGCACGGCTTCGGCCCCTTCGCCTGGTACCGAATCATCCTCGGCTCGGTGGCGCTGATCTGTCTTGCGCTCGGTAATTAGGTCCGATTTGGTACTAAATGCCCTCTGCCCAGCTTTATCTTTTTCCTTGTTCGTGCCGAATTTTGCAAAAATTGTCCTAATTTAGGTCAGTTATATTGTCCTAAATGCGTTTTTTTGCTTTGTGGCCCGCTGGCTGGCCGATATACTGCCCGCCGAGTTCCCTACAACGCAACCAAACCAGAGTGTAAGGACGATGGCGCAGAAAATGCTCAAATTCGTCACCGTCGAGCAGCGCATGCCGACCAAGCGGAGCACCGCCGAGCGCGCCGCCGACTTCCAGGAGATCTACGATCGCTTCTCCACCAGCCAGGCGGCGGAGCAGGCGGCGCGCTGTTCGCAATGCGGCGTGCCCTATTGCCAGATCCATTGTCCCTTGAACAACAACATCCCCGACTGGCTGAAGCTGACCGCCGAAGGCCGGCTGGAAGAGGCCTATGAGCTGGCCAGCGCCACCAACACCCTGCCTGAGGTGTGCGGCCGCATCTGCCCGCAAGACCGCCTGTGCGAAGGCAATTGCGTCATCGAGCGGAACTTCGATTCGGTGACCATCGGCGCGGTGGAGCGCTACATCACCGACACCGCCTGGGATCAGGGCTGGATCAAGCCGTTCACGCCTAAGCGCGAACTGGCCGCCTCCATCGGCATCATCGGCGCGGGGCCCGGCGGTTTGGCCGCCGCCGAACGTCTGCGCCGGCGCGGGTATGAGGTCCATGTCTATGACCGCTATGACCGGATCGGCGGCTTGCTGATCTACGGCATCCCCGGCTTCAAGCTGGAAAAAGAGGTGGTGCAGCGTCGCGCCAAGCAATATGTCGACAGCGGCGTGATCTTTCATCTCAACTTCGAAGTGGGGCGCGACGCCACGCTGCAAGAGCTGCGCGACCGCCACGACGCCGTGCTCATCGCCACCGGCGTCTATAAGCCCCGCGACGTTGCCGTGCCGGGCGCGGGCCTTGATAACGTGGTGCCGGCGCTCGATTATCTGATCGCCGCCAATCGCGTCGGACTGGGTGATACGGTGGCGGCCTTCACCTCAGGCCAACTCAATGCGGCGGACAGACATGTCGTCGTCATCGGCGGCGGCGACACCGCCATGGACTGCGTGCGCACCGCCGTGCGTCAGGGCGCTAAATCGGTCAAGTGCCTCTATCGCCGCGACCGCGACAACATGCCGGGCTCGATGCGCGAGGTGAAAAACGCCGAGGAAGAAGGCGTCGAATTCATCTGGCTGTCGGCGCCGCAAGCCTTCGTCGGCGCCGATGGCGACGGCGTCGGCGCGGTCAAGGCCGTGCTGGCGCAGCGCATGCGCTTAGGCTCGCCCGACGCCAGCGGCCGCCGCTCGCCGGAAGCGGTGAAGGACTCTACATTCAGGATAGAGGCCGACTTGGTGATCAAGGCTTTAGGGTTCGACCCGGAAGACCTGCCGACGCTGTTTAATGCACCCGAACTGGAGGTGACGCGCTGGGGCACGGTGAAAGTCGATCATAAGACCGCCATGACCAACCTCGACGGCGTGTTCGCGGTGGGCGACATCGTGCGCGGCGCGTCGCTGGTGGTGTGGGCGATCCGCGACGGCCGCGACGCGGCGGCGGCCATCGATAAGTATTTGGCGGCGCGGCCCGCGCGCGACGCCCGTCCGCGCAAACGCAAAGTGCTGGTTGCAGCGTCTTAACGGAGAAATTTCCATGTCGGCCCAACAAACCAACAATAATGAGCGTGCGACAGCCGCGGCAGTAGTGCAATGGCAGCAGCGCGAAGCCGAACGACTGGCGCGCGTTGGCATGTATGACCCCGAGGATGAGCATGACGCCTGCGGCGTCGGCCTGATTGCCGCCATTGACGGCAAGCCCAGCCGGCGCGTGGTGCTGGCCGGCATCGAGGCCTTAAAGTCGGTATGGCATCGCGGCGCGGTGGACGCCGACGGCAAGACCGGCGACGGCGCCGGCATTCACATCGCCATTCCGCAGGATTTCTTCCGCGAGCAGGTGACCCGCGCCGGCCACAAGGTGATGGATGGCAAGCTCGCCGTCGGCATGGTGTTTCTGCCGCGCACCGATATGGCGGCGCAGGAAGCCTGCCGCGCCATCGTGGAATCGGAAATTCTCGACTACGGCTATTACATCTACGGCTGGCGGCAGGTGCCGGTGGACGCCTCGGTGATCGGCGAGAAGGCCAATGCCACCCGCCCCGAGATCGAGCAGATCATGGTCGGCAACCCGCGCGGCGTGCCCGAGGAAGAGTTCGAGCGCGAGCTTTATCTGATCCGCCGCAAGATCGAAAAGGCGGTGCTGGCGCAGCACATCAAGGATTTTTACGTCTGCACGCTGTCGTGCCGCTCCATCATCTACAAGGGATTGTTCCTCGCCGAACAATTGTCGTCTTTCTACCCCGATCTATTGGATGGCCGCTTCGTCTCCAACTTCGCCATCTATCATCAGCGCTATTCCACCAATACCTTCCCCACCTGGTGGCTGGCGCAACCGTTCCGCATGCTCGCCCACAATGGCGAAATCAACACCATTCGCGGCAACAAGAACTGGATGCGCAACCACGAAATCAAGATGGCGGCGATGGCGTTCGGCGAAGCCAGCGACGTGATCAAGCCCTTGATCCCATCGGGCGCTTCCGACTCGGCGGCGCTTGATAGCGTGTTCGAGGCGATGGTGCGCGCCGGCCGCATCGCGCCGCTGGTGAAAACGCTGCTCATTCCGGAATCGTGGTCGAAGAAAACCTCGTCGATGCCGGACAGCCACCGCGCCCTGTACGCCTACGCCAACTCGGTGATGGAGCCGTGGGACGGCCCCGCCGCCATCGCCGCCACCGACGGGCGCTGGATCATCGCCGGGCTTGACCGCAACGGTCTGCGTCCCATGCGCTACACCGTCACCAACGACGGACTGTTGGCGGTCGGTTCGGAAACCGGCATGGTGATGATCCCGGAAGCCAAGGTGAAGGAGAAAGGGCGCTTAGGGCCAGGGCAGATGATCGGCGTCGATCTGGAGCGCGGCGTGTTTTATCACGATCGCGAGCTGAAGGATTATCTGGCCGCCGAGCATCCCTATCAGGAGTGGGTGAAAAACTTCAAAACCTTCGATAATCTCTTTGACCGCAAGGCGGTGAAGGAAGCGCCCTGCTTCGACAAGGAAGAGTTGCGGCGTCGCCAAGTGGCCGCCGGCTACTCGGTGGAAGACCTTGAACTCATTCTCCAGCCGCTGGCCGAGGAAGGCAAGGAAGCGGTCGGCTCCATGGGCGATGATACGCCTTTGGCCGTGCTTTCCAGCCAGTATCGGCCGCTCAGCCACTATTTCAGGCAGAACTTCAGCCAAGTCACCAACCCGCCCATCGATAGTTTACGCGAATACCGCGTGATGAGCTTAAAAACGCGGTTCGGCAACTTCAACAACGTGCTGGAGCAGAACGCCAATCAGACCAATGTGCTGGTGCTGTCCTCGCCGGTGCTCACCAACGGCGAATACGATCTGCTGTTAAAGCACTGGGGCGACAGCGCCCAGGTGATCGACTGCACCTTCCCGGCGGACGGCGGCGACGACGCCTTGAAGGACGCCATCAAACGCATCCGCTCGGAGGCGGAGGATGCGGTGCGCGCCGGCAAGGGCCAGCTCTTTTTAACCGACGAATACATCAGCGAGGATCGCGCGCCGATCCCGATGATCCTGGCCGCCGGCGGCGTCCATTCCCACCTCATGCGGCAGGGCTTGCGCACCTATACCTCGATCAACGTGCGCTCTTCGGAGTGTCTCGATACCCATTACTTCGCGGTATTGATCGGCGTTGGCGCCACCACGGTCAATGCCTACCTGGCGCAAGAATCCATCGCCGATCGTCATCGCCGCGGGTTGTTCGGCGACCTGTCGTTCGAGGAGTGCTTGCGCAATTTCCGCACCGCCATCGACCAGGGCATTTTGAAGATCATGTCCAAGATGGGCATTTCGGTCATCAGTTCCTATCGCGGCGGCTATAATTTCGAAGCGGTGGGCTTGAGCCGCTCGCTGGTGCTGGAATTCTTCCCTGGCATGCCATCGAAAATTTCCGGCATCGGCTCCGCCGGCGTGCAGAAGAAAATTCTCGAACAGCACGCCAAGGCTTACCGCGATGACGTGATCAGCCTGCCCATCGGCGGCATCTATCGCTATAGGAAGGGCGGCGAGCTGCATGCCTTCGACGGCCCCTTGATCCATATGATGCAGCAGGCGGTGGCCACCGATTCCTATTCCCTGTACTTGAAATACGCGCACGCGCTTTACGACATGCCGCCGGTCAATTTGCGCGACCTTCTTGATTTCAAGTATCCGGCAAAGCCGGGCGCGCTGGAGGAAGTGGAATCCATCACCGAGATCAGAAAGCGTTTCATCACCCCCGGCATGTCGTTGGGCGCGCTGTCGGCGGAGGCGCACGAAACCTTGACTATCGCCATGAACCGCATCGGCGCCAAATCGTCCTCGGGCGAAGGCGGCGAAGGTGCGGAGCGTTATCGGCCGCGGGAGAACGGCGACAACGCCAACTCGCCCATCAAGCAGATCGCTTCCGGCAGGTTCGGCGTCACCGCCGAGTATTTGAACAATTGCAGCGAGATTGAGATCAAGATCGCGCAAGGCGCCAAGCCCGGCGAAGGCGGCCAGCTGCCGGGCTTCAAGGTAACGGTGGAGATCGCGCGGCTGCGCCATTCGACGCCCGGCGTGATGCTGATCTCGCCGCCGCCGCACCATGATATTTATTCGATCGAGGATCTGGCGCAGCTCATCTATGACTTAAAGCAGATCAACCCGGTGGCGCGGGTGTGTGTCAAGCTCGTTTCGGCGGCCGGCATCGGCACCATCGCCGCCGGCGTCGCCAAGGCCAAGGCTGACGTGATCCTGATCTCGGGCAACTGCGGCGGCACCGGGGCGAGCCCGCAGACCAGCATCAAGTACGCCGGCACGCCGTGGGAAATGGGCCTGTCGGAAGTGCATCAGGTGCTGACCTTAAACAAGCTGCGCGACCGCGTCACCTTGCGCGTCGACGGCGGCATCAAAACTGGGCGCGACGTGGTGGTGGCGGCGTTGTTGGGCGCCGAGGAATTCGGCGTCGGCACGGCGTCGCTCGTCGCCATGGGCTGCATCATGGTGCGCCAGTGCCACTCCAACACCTGTCCGGTGGGGGTGTGCACGCAAGACCCGGAGCTGCGCAAGAAATTCACCGGCACGCCGGAAAAGGTCGTCAACCTTTTCAGCTTCGTCGCCGAGGAGGTACGCGAGATCATCGCCAAGCTCGGCTATCGCACCATCGACGACATCATCGGCCGCAGCGATCTGTTGGCCCAGGTCAACCGCGGCGCGGCGCACCTGGACGATTTGGACTTAAACCCGCTACTGGCCCGTGTCGATGTCGCGCCGGGCGACCGCAAGACCCGCGCCACCTGGCGCAACCCGGTGCCCGATACCCTGGACGCCAAGATGGTGGAAGACGCCAAGGCAGTGTTCGAGCAGGGTGAGAAGATGCAGCTCACCTACACCGTGCGCAACACCCTGCGCGCCATCGGCACGCGGTTTTCCTCGCATATCGTGCGCCGTTTCGGCATGACCGGCTTGAAGCCTGGTCATATCACCGTGCGCCTCAGGGGCTCGGCCGGGCAGTCACTGGGCGCGTTCGCGGTGCAAGGCTTGAAATTGGAAGTCTTCGGCGACGCCAACGATTACGTCGGCAAGGGATTGTCGGGCGGCACCATCGTGGTCCGTCCCATGACTTCAAGCCCCCTGGTCAGCAACTACAACACCATCATCGGCAACACCGTGCTTTACGGCGCCACCGCCGGCAAGCTGTTCGCCGCCGGTCAGGCCGGCGAGCGCTTCGCGGTGCGCAATTCCGGGGCCGAGGTGGTGATCGAGGGCTGCGGCGCCAACGGCTGCGAATACATGACCGGCGGCGTCGCCGTGATCTTGGGCGAAGTGGGCGACAATTTTGCCGCCGGCATGACCGGTGGCATGGCCTTCGTCTATGACGAGAACGACACCTTCATGAGCCACTTGAACCCTGATTCGGTGGTGGTGCGGCGCATCGCCTCGGCGCATTGGGAAGGGGTGGTCAAGCGCCTGATCGGCGAGCACGCGGCGGAGACCCAATCAGCCCATGCCGCCACCATCCTCGCCAACTGGGACGCCACCCGCGGCCTCTTCTGGCAGGTCTGCCCGAAGGAGATCGTCGACCGCCTCGCCGCGCCCTTGGAGGAAACCGGCTATCTCGCCGCAACAGGTTGATCTCATAATCCGCCAGCCTAGCCATGTCATCCCCGCTTCTTAAGCGGGGATCCGGTCTTATCTGTTCTGTAAATAGCTGCCGGATGCCCGCTTGAAGCGGGCATGACGTCGATAGGATTTCACAAGAACGTTCTTTACTATATCATAGTAGCTTGTGGAGCTTAACGAAGGTAGGCTGATGAACATTTTTCAACTTAAATTCGCCGCCTTGGTCAAGGCTATGCTGCCGACGAAAATCTGCCGCAACACCTTTGACGTCCGCCGTGCAAAACACCAACATGCGGCACTCCGTCGTCACATCATGGCTCATTACCAAGCAAGCCATGACCGCTACGCCTCGCTTTATGAGCGGTTGGCCAAGTGAACTACTAATTGCCCCCATGCGAACGCTGTATCATAGCTGGTTCTGTCCCTATTCCCGCAAAGCGCGGATCGTGCTGGCGGAAAAAGGGCTTGAGGTCGATCTGAAGATTGAGAAGCCCTGGGAGCGGCGGCGCGAGTTCCTGGCGCTCAATCCCTCGGGCACGGTGCCGGTGCTGATCGAGGCCAACGGCCTGGTGGTGGCCGACAATCACGCCATCACCGAATACCTGGAAGAAGCCTATCCTGAACGCAATCTGATGGGCGAGACGCCGCAGATGCGCGCCGAGGTGCGTCGGCTGTTATGGTGGTTCGACGCCAAGTTTTATCGTGAGGTAACCAATTATGTCGTCACCGAAAAGGTGATGAAGCGTTTCCTGCGCCAGGGCGAGCCCGATTCAGAGGCCCTGCGCGTCGCCGCCCACAACATCCGCATACACCTTGATTACATTGCCTACCTCGCCGACCGGCGCGACTGGCTGGCCGGCGACCGCATGACGCTGGCAGATATCGCCGCCGCCGCCCACCTCTCTGCCGCGGATTACCTGGGCGCCGTGCCATGGGAGAGTAACGAACGCGCCAAGGCGTGGTACATGCGCATCAAGTCTCGCCCCAGCATGCGGCCGATCCTGAAGGATTTCGTCGCCGGCTTGCGGCCGCCCGCTCACTATGCCGATCTCGATTTCTGAAGCCAAAGACCGCATCCAGGAAGAAGCGCGGCGCGCCGGCTTCGATCTCGTCGGCATCGCCGATCCTGCCGCCGTTTCGCGCTCCGGCGCGCATTTGATGGAAGCATTGCGGCGCGGCTATCACGGCGACATGACATGGCTTGCCGAGAAGGCGGCATGGCGGCGCGACCCGCGAGCCTTGTGGCCGGAGGTGAAAAGCATCGTCATGATGGCGATGAACTACGGCCCCGAGGACGAGGTGCTGGCGCGCATGAACCGCCGTGATCGCGGCGTGATTTCGGTTTATGCGCAAAACCGCGATTATCATGATCTGGTCAAAAAACGCCTCAAAGCGGTGGCGCGCTTCATCGCCGGAACCTACGGCGCGCAAGTCAAGGTCTTCGTCGACACCGCGCCGGTGATGGAAAAGCCGCTGGCCGCCGCCGCCGGTCTTGGCTGGCAGGGCAAGCATACCAATCTGGTAACGCGCGATCTCGGCTCGTGGACGTTCCTGGGCGCGGTCTTCACCACGCTCGACCTGATCCCCGATGCGCCCCATGCCGACCGCTGCGGCGACTGCCGGCGCTGTCTGGACATCTGCCCTACCCAGGCTTTCCCCGCGCCCTATGTGCTCGATGCCCGGCGCTGCATTTCGTATTTGACCATCGAGCATAAAGGACACATTGACCGTGCGCTACGGCCGCACCTCGGCAATCGCATTTACGGCTGCGATGATTGTCTGGCGGTCTGCCCGTGGAACAAATTTGCGGCTAAAGCGCGCGAAGCCGCGCTACAGCCGCGCCCCGATCTGACCGCGCCCAAACTTGCCGAGCTGGCGCAGCTGGACGACGCCTCCTTCCGCGCGCTGTTTTCCGGCTCACCCGTCAAGCGCCTGGGCCGGGACCGTTTTATCCGCAATGTGCTGATCGCCATCGGCAATTCAAACGACGCAGCGCTGGCGGCGACGGCGGAAACATTGCTCGGCGACGCTTCGCCGCTGGTGCGCGCCATGGCGGTATGGGCGCTATCGCAACTGCTGCCCGCTTCCGCTTTCGCCGACATGCGACGCGCGCATCTAGCGCACGAACGCGATGCCGACGTGCGCGCCGAATGGAGTTAATTCCCACCGTCCAGAAGCTCCAGGTTACGCTGCGCCGTGGCCGCCGCGTCACTCTCCGGATAAAGCGTCACGATCCGCTGCCAATCGGCTTTGGCCCCTTGCGTATCGCCGCCCAGACGGCGTACGATACCGCGTTCCAGCAACGCATCCTTGTCATCGGGTGAGAGCGTCAGCGCACGGGTCAGATCAACTTCCGCCTCCTCGTAATGTCCGAGGTGGCGCGACGCAGTGGCGCGCAGCACATGAGCTTCGGCATGGTCGGGGTGGCGGTCGATGAGCTGGGTTAGCGAGTCGACGGCAAGCGCGTATCGTTGCAGTCCAGCGGCGGCGCGGGCATAGAGGATCAGGTAATCGACCATTTTCTCCGACGCCGCCGAGACCAGCGCGATCGCTTCCTCAAGCCGCGCCAGGGCGATCTCGTAGTCGCGCGCCCCCAGCCAATAGTCGGCAGCCTGGGCTTTCAACTCGGCAATCAATTCTGGCGTGCGCAGCGCGCCCAAGGAAGCGGCGCTTTTGCCAGCGGCAACGTCATGCGCCGCATCCTCCACCCAGGCGGCGGCCTCTTCCATCTGCCCAAGGCCCGCCAGCGCGGTTCCTAAGCAGTGCTTGGCCGGCGCGCCGCCCTCGTTGTCCAGCCACACCTCGGCGGCGCGGCGCGCCACCACCGGGTTGACGGCCGCCTGAGCGAGACAGGCCTGATAGCGCGCGGCGTCCGGCTGCGGCGTGCCCGCGAACGGATTGTCAGCGGCGGCAAGCTGAACCACAACGGCTAAAATCATAAACATGGGTGCAAACCTTTTGGCTTTTCCGGTCGTAGCATCGTATGACAGAGAGGCACAAGACCTGAGCGGGATTATGGCCAATCATTTGTTTTGTTTTGGGCTTGGCTATACGGCAAGCCACCTGGCGCGCGAGCTTCTGGCCGCAGGCTGGAGGGTGTCCGGCACCCGCCGCGCCCCGGCAGCGGATTGCGCCAATGGCGTTCACCTCTATGCTTTTGACGGCAGCACGGAAATCAAGCTTTCCGATGATGTCAGCCACGTGCTGCTCAGCATACCGCCGGACGATGCGGGCGATCCGGTGGCGCGGATCATGGCCGAGGAATTGCGCCGGTTGCCGCATCTCCAGTGGCTTGGGTACTTGTCCACCACCGGCGTCTACGGCGACAAGGGCGGCCAATGGGTGGACGAGGAAACGCCCGCCGCACCAACCACGGCGCGCGGGGTACGCCGGGTGTTGGCTGAACGGCAATGGCTTGATCTTTATCGCCGGCACGGCCTGCCGGTGCACGTCTTTCGCCTGGCCGGAATTTATGGACCAGGCCGCAATCAGTTGGAGTCCTTAAGGCGCGGCGAGGCGCGGCGCGTGATCAAACCCGGACAGGTGTTCTCGCGCATCCATGTCGATGACATCATCGCCATTCTTATGGCGTCCATGGAGCATCCCAATCCCGGACGAATTTATAATGTGTGCGATGATGAAGCCGCGCCGCCGGAGGATGTCATTGATTATGCGGCAACTCTCCTTGGCTTGCCCGCGCCGCCGACCATCAGCGCTGATGATCCGTCGCTAAGCGACATGGCAAAAAGTTTTTACGCCGAGAATAAGCGGGTGCGCAACGATCGTATCAAGCGCGAGCTTGGCGTGCGGCTGCTTTATCCGACCTATCGGGAAGGACTGAAAGCCCTGTTATAGCACGGCCAAGGCATCCACCTCGGCAATCAGGCGTGTGATGTCGGCCGGCGATGACAGCCGATGATCGCCGTTCTTAACCAGCGTCAGCGTCACATCTTCTGCTCTCAAGCGTTCCATAAGGCGATGGGCAAGCTGCCAGGGAACGTCATGATCAAGAAGGCCGTGATAGAGCCGCACCGGACAGTCGATGGCGATCTCGCTGTTCAGCAGCAAATGTCGATCCGCCTCTTCGATCAGCCGGTAACTGATGACGTAAGGATCGGGGCTGTAATAGGACGGCTGCGTGATAAATCCGTTGGAGAGGAGTTGCCGCTTTTCGTCCTCGGAAAAATTCGGCCACATCAGCTCGCGGGTGAAATCCGGGGCCGAGCCGATGCCGATCAGCGCCTTGACGCGGTCCGGGCGGGCCAGCGTCAACAACAGCGCCAGCCAACTGCCCATGCTGGAGCCGATAACGATCTGCGCTCCTTCGGTCAGGCGGTCGAACACCAGGAGCGAATCTTCCAGCCAGCGGCCGATGGTGCCGTCCCGCACCGCGCCCGAGGACTGTCCATGCCCCAGATAATCGAAGCGGACGAACGCCCGCCCGCTCGATCGGCAATGCGCCTCCAGCGCCGTCGCTTTGCTGCCGGTCATGTCCGACATGAAGCCGCCAAGAAAAATCACGCCCGGCCCCTTCCCCGGCGTCCGTTCATAGGCAATGATAGTGCCGTCAGAGACTTCGATTCGTTGAACCATGGCCATTGACCCTTCCTCATCGTCGGCTTCTTTAGCTAGCGAATCGCCGGCGGCGCGGCAAGCGCTGTCGGTGCTGGAAATCCTGCCGCGCCTTGAGGTCGGCGGGACGGCGCGCGGCGCCATCGACTTGTCGATGGCCCTGGTGCGCGCCGGCGGCCGCGTTCTCATCGCTTCGGAAGGCGGACGCTTGTTGCCGGAGGTGTTGCGCGGCGGCATCACCCACGAAACCCTGCGGGTGGATAGCGACTCACCCTGGCTGATGTTGAAGCTGGCCTGGCAATTAAGCCGCCTGGCTTCTCGTGAAGGGATCAATATTTTTCATGCCCGCAGCGCGCCCGCCGCTTGGGCGGCGACAAAAGCCCAGCGCTTCGCCAAGCTACCGATCGTCGCCACCCTTCATGATTGTTTTGAGCCGACGCGCCGCGTTCATCATTGGTACGCTGACGCCTTGCGCAACGCCGATCATGTCATTGCGGTGTCCGATTTCGTCGCTGCTCATGCGCGCAACGTCTTAGGGCTCGCCGGTGATCGGCTGACGGTGATCCCACGCGGCGTCAATCTGGCGCGCTTCAACCCCGGCGCGATCAATGCCGACCGGCTGATCAAGCATGCGCAAAAGCTCCTGTTGCCCGATGGCGTGCCTTTAATCATCATGCCGGCGGCGCTGCTGCCGGAGAAGGGCCACGCCCTCCTCATCGAAGCGCTGGCGCTGCTTGGGCCGCGGCCGTTCTATTGCCTGATGCTCGGCGACGACAGCCAGAACGACACTTACCGTCAGGAGATCGAGGAACTGATCGTCGCCAGAAACCTTGAAGGCAAGGTGCGCTTCGGCGGCTTTTGCGACGATATGCCGGCGGTCTACATGCTCGCTGATCTGGTGGTTATCCCCAGCCTGGAGCCGGAGGCCTTCGCGTTGGCCGCTGCCGAAGCGCTGGCCATGGGCCGGCCGGTGGCGGCCGCCAACCACGGCAGCGCGCTTCAGATCGTGCGTGCGCCGGAAACCGGCTGGCTCGTCACCCCGGGAGATGCGGCGGCCTTGAGCGCCGCCATCGCGGAAGGGTTATCGCTCGGCCCCGCCAAGCGCGAGCGCATTGCCCTGGCCGCCCGCGCCCACATCGAACGGCATTTCACCTTGGAGGCGATGTGCCGGCGCACCTTTGAGGTCTACGCCCGCGTACTGGCCGCGGCGGCAACAGGCCCGGCGGAAGACCGCCGCAGCGCTTGACAGGGCGGGAAATCCCACTACCTTCCGGGCTGACCAAAAGAGCCCCATCGTTGGACGAGAACCGCCATGAGCGAGCGTGAGCCGCAACGTGCCGTAACCATAACCCTGCCCGATGGCAGCCAGCGCCGCTATGACCGCGCCGTCACCGGCGAGACGCTGGCCGCCGATATCGGCCCTGGGCTGGCCAAGGCCGCCATCGCCATGCGCGTTGACGGCGAGTTGCAGGATTTGTCGCGCCTCATCGATCGTGACGCCAAGGTCGCCATCATCACCCGCAAGAACGAGGAAGCGCTGGAACTGTTGCGCCATGACGCGGCCCACATCATGGCCGAGGCGGTGCAGGAGCTTTACCCCGAGACCCAGGTCACCATCGGCCCGGCCATCGAGAACGGCTTTTATTACGATTTCTCCCGCGCCGAGCCGTTCACGCCCGAGGACCTCGCCCGGATCGAGGCCCGCATGCACGAGATCGTCGATCGCGACGAACGCATCGTGCGCGAAGTGTGGGAGCGCGCCGACGCCATCGACTTTTTCAAACAGGATGGCGAGCATTATAAGGCGCAGATCATTGAAGCCATCCCCGGCGACGAGGACATCACGCTTTATCGCCAGGGTGATTTTATTGACCTCTGCCGCGGCCCGCACCTGCCGTCCACGGGCAAGCTCGGCCACGCCTTCAAGCTGATGTCGGTGGCAGGCGCTTATTGGCGCGGCGACGCCAAGAACGAGATGCTGCAACGTATCTACGGCACCGCTTGGCGCGACGAAAAGGAATTGAAGGAGTACCTTCACCGTCTGGAAGAAGCCGAGAAGCGCGATCACCGCAAGCTCGGCAAGGAAATGGGTCTGTTTCACTTCCAGGAAGAAGCGCCGGGCGCGGTATTCTGGCATCCCAAGGGTTGGACGCTGTTTCAGTCGCTTATTGCCTACATGCGCCGTCGTCAGGACGCCGCCGGCTATCTGGAGATTAATACGCCTGAGGTCATGGACCGTTCCTTATGGGAAGCGTCCGGCCACTGGGAAAAGTTCGGCGAGAACATGTACACCACCATAACGCCGGACGAGCGCACCTACGCCATCAAGCCGATGAACTGCCCGGGCTGCGTGCAAGTGTTCAAGATCGGCATGAAAAGCTACCGCGATCTGCCCTTGAAGATGGCGGAGTTCGGCAAGGTTCACCGCTATGAGCCGTCGGGGGCGCTGCATGGCCTGATGCGGGTGCGCGCCTTTACCCAGGACGATGCTCACATCTTTTGCAGCGAAGACCAGTTGCAGGATGAATGCGTCACCGTCACAAGGCTTATTCTCGACATTTATAAGGACTTCGGTTTTACTGACGTGCGTCTGAAATTCTCCGACCGGCCGTCAAAGCGCATCGGTTCAAACGACGTCTGGGACAAGTCGGAAGCGGCGCTTAGGGCCGCCATCGAGGCCACCGGGCTGGAATATAGCTATAATCCCGGCGAGGGTGCGTTCTATGGCCCCAAGATTGAATTCGTGCTCCGCGACGCCATCGGCCGCGACTGGCAGTGCGGCACGCTGCAAGTTGATCTTAATCTGCCGGGGCGGCTCGGCGCCACCTACATCGGCGCCGACGGCGCCAAGCACCATCCGGTGATGCTGCACCGGGCACTGTTTGGTTCCCTGGAGCGCTTCACCGGTATTCTGATCGAGCATTACGCCGGACGTTTCCCGTTGTGGCTTGCCCCTGAGCAGGTGGTGGTCGCCACCATCACCTCCAAGGCCGATGACTATGCCTACGCGGTTCTCAAGGCATTGCGACAGGCGGGAATCAGGGCCGAGGCGGATGTTCGCAATGAGAAAATTAACTACAAAGTGCGCGAACATTCCCTGGTCAAGACCCCGATTATCCTGGTGGTGGGCGAACGCGAGGCGGCGGAGCGGACAGTCAACGTCCGTCGCTTGAGCGTCGACCAGCAAGAAAGCCTTGCGCTTGACGACGCCGTGAATAGACTTGTGGCGGAGGCAAAAGCACCCTCCTAGCCCAATAGACGGCAGGAGGCGGTGTGTTTTGTCGCCACCATAGAACGATGACAACTAAGTTATTGGCGGCGCTCCATGGCGTCCCAGTAAAGGAGGAAGTTTCATAGCCAGAGCTCCCATGGGCGCTCCCCCCTCGCAGGAGGGGCCGCGCATCAACGAACAAATCAAGGTCCGCGAGGTCCGTCTGATTGATCAGGACGGTGAAAATCACGGCGTAGTAGGGATAGAGAAAGCGCTTACGATGGCGACCGAGGTCGGCCTCGATCTCGTCGAAATATCCCCCGATTCGAGCCCGCCGGTGTGCAAGATTCTCGATTTCGGCAAGTACAAGTACGCCGAGCAGAAAAAAGCCAATCTTGCCCGCAAGAAGCAAAAGACCATCGAAATCAAGGAAATCAAGATCCGGCCCGGCATCGAGACCCATGACTATGAGGTCAAGATGCGGTCGATCAAGAAATTCTTGGACGAGGGCGACAAGGTCAAGGTGACGCTGCGCTTCCGCGGCCGGGAAATGGCCCACCAGGATTTGGGGCTGGCGGTCTTAAAACGCATCGAGGCCGATACCGCCGAGATCGCCAAGATCGAGCAGGAAGCAAAATCGGAAGGCCGCCAGGTGGTCATGGTCTTAGGCCCGAAGTAGGCCCGCCGCACGCACGCCATTCCTTCAACAGACCTAAAAGTAATTTGACGGAACTTACTGTCATCCCCGCGAAAGCGGGGATCCAGTTCCTTGATTTCACTATGGATTCCCGCCTGCGCGGGAATGACGATTATTTATTTGAGCGTGCCTACGCTTAAACACGAACCGTACTACAGTTTCCTACCCTTCGATCCGCCGCACCTTATATCCCGCCGCTTCGAGCATTTTGAGCAGGTTGTCATCGCCCAGCAGATGGGCGGCGCCAACCATCACCACATGGCGACCCGGCGTTTCCAGGATGGTTTTCACCTGCGGCAGCCAGGCGCGGTTGCGCTCCACGATCAGCGTCCGATAGAACGCCGGCGACTCCTTCATACGGTCCAACAACAGCGTCTCCAACGCGGCCATGTCGCCGGTTACCCAGGCGGCGGTCAGGTCGCTGAGCATGGCGTCGACCGTATCGAACTCATCCACCGCCTGCCGCAGCATATCAGCCTGCAAGCTGTCGGGGTGGTCGGCCAGCGCGGCAACCACCTCGTCGGCTGTTTCCAGGCTGACGATCGCCTTGCCGTCCTGGCGGGCCAGCCGCAACAGCGTCTCCTCGACGCCATGGGCGGGATCAAACCCGGCCTTGATCACCGCGCCAAGCCCGATCACCATGGATGCCGCCCACGGCCGAAAGCGGCGGAATTGCTGTTCCGGTATGCCGAGCATGCCGGCGATGGCGACGGCGCCGCGATAGAGCTGGGGCGGCAGCGCCGCCTCCAGCGAACCGCCGTCGGCGTAAAATCCCCGCTCCTGCATCAAGGCCTGAATGCGGGCGTTGGCTGCCGGCGTGCGATCGATCTCGACGGCGATGCTATCGGCGCCAGCCACCATGCTTTGCAGACGGTCGGTCAGCCACGGGGTGCCGGGTTTCAGGAGATGGATCGAGCCCATGATGACCACCTGACCCTGGCCGCCATCCACCGCCCACAAGGCGGGCGAGATACCCTTGCCAGCGTCGGCGGCGGCTTCTGCAGCCCGCGTTGGGCCGAAGACAAGGAAGGCGGTGGCGATCAGGGCGGCGGCAAAAGCAAGCAGGCGGCGCATAAAATCTCCATAACTGTAAGGGGCAGGCCTACTCTTGCCTTTCCCTGGACGAGCCGTTATAACCCTCGGGCTCTAAACGGGTGAGATGGCAGGGCATGCCTCCTCACCCACGAAGGCATCCAGCCGGAGCTCATGGAAGTCCATGACCTCTAAAGAATATATGAAGGATTGCGAAATGCCCAAGATGAAGACCAAAAGCGGCGCTAAGAAGCGCTTCCGTTTGACCGCCTCGGGTAAGGTCAAAAGCGGCCAGGCCGGCAAACGGCATGGCATGATCAAGCGTACCAATAAGCAAATTCGCAACCAGCGCGGCGCCAACACGCTGTCGGACCAGGATGCGAAGATCGTCAAACAATTTCTGCCTTACGCTTAAGGGGTATCACCCATGGCTCGCGTCAAACGGGGAGTGACGGCCCGCGCCCGTCACAAGAAAATTCTCGATCAGGCCAAAGGCTTCCGCGGTCGCAAGAAAAACGTCTATCGTGCCGCCGTCGAGGCGGTGGAGAAGTCGCTGCAATACGCCTACCGCGACCGCCGCAATCGTAAACGCCAGTTCCGGGCGCTGTGGATTCAGCGCATCAACGCCGGGGCGCGGCTTTACGGACTGACCTACTCTCGATTTATGGACGGCCTGAAGAAGGCCCAGATCGACCTTGACCGCAAGGTGCTCGCCGATCTCGCCGTCCGTGAACCGGAGGCGTTCAAGGCGCTCGCCGAGCAGGTGCAGGCTGCCCTCGCCAAGGCCGCCTGAGACACCAAGCTCCCACTTTATCGGTTAAGCGAGAAAAGGGCCTTCCCGTCGGGAAGGAGCCCTTTTTTCGTGTTCAAAAATAGCCCGCCACAGAGGCAATTATCATGAATGAAATTAGAGACTTAGAACAAGAGCTGATGGCCGCCGTCAGGGCCGCCGGCGATCTTGCCGCCTTGGAAGCGGTGCGCGTCGCGGCGCTGGGCAAGAAAGGCCGGGTCAGCGAGCTGATGAAGGCCCTGGGCGGCATGTCCGCCGAGGAACGCAAGACCCTTGGACCGCTTTACAACGGGCTGAAAGACCGCCTGACCGACGCCATCACTCAACGCCGTCAAGCGCTGGAGGCCGCGGCGTTAGCCGCGCGGCTGGAGGCCGAGCGGGTGGACGTAACCTTGCCGGTGCGGGGCGAACCCCAGGGCTCCATTCACCCCGTCAGCCAGGTCATGGACGAGGTCATCGAAATCTTCGCCGACATGGGCTTTTCTGTCGCCGAAGGCCCTGATATCGAAGATGATTTCCATAATTTCGCGGCCTTGAACTTCCCCCCGGGCCACCCGGCGCGGGAGATGCACGACACCTTCTATCTAGAGCCCAACGAGGCGGGCGAGCGCAAGCTCCTGCGCACCCATACCTCGCCGGTGCAGATTCGCACCATGATGAAACAAAAGCCGCCTGTCCGCATCATTGCGCCGGGCCGCACTTACCGCTGCGATTCCGACGCCACCCACACCCCGATGTTCCATCAGGTGGAAGGACTGGTCATCGACCGCGAGACCCACATGGGGCATCTGAAAGGCTGCCTCGAGGCCTTCGCGCGCGCCTTCTTCGAGGTGGAGTTGGTAGAAATGCGCTTCCGCCCCAGCTACTTCCCCTTCACCGAACCGTCGGCGGAGGTGGACATCGGCTGCGCCTTCAAAGAGGGCGAGATCGCCTTCGGCGAGGGCGACGACTGGCTGGAGATCCTCGGCTGCGGCATGGTGCACCCGCGGGTGATCGCCAACGTCGGCCTTGATCCCAACGAGTATCAGGGCTTCGCGTTCGGCTGCGGCATCGACCGCCTGGCGATGCTGAAATACGGCATCCCGGACTTGCGGCAGTTCTTTTATTCCGATGTGCGCTGGCTGCGCCACTATGGCTTTTCCGCGCTCGATATTCCGGCTCTTGGGCAGCGAGGCGTCCAATGAAATTCACACTGACCTGGCTCAAAGAGCATCTTGAGACCGCGGCGACGCTTGAAGAGATCGTCGCCAAGCTGACCGCGCTTGGCCTGGAGGTCGAAGGCGTGGAGGATCGCGCGAAGAAGCTATCCCCCTTCATCATCGCCCATGTCCTGGAGGCCAAACAGCACCCCAACGCTGACCGCCTACGGGTATGCCAGGTCGACACCGGTCGCGAGGTGGTGGAGGTGGTATGCGGCGCGCCCAACGCGCGCACCGGCATGAAGGGCGTGTTCGCGCCCATGGGCTCCTATATTCCCGGCAGCGACATCACCTTGAAGCCGACCGAAATCCGCGGCGTCAAATCCAACGGCATGCTGTGTTCGGAACGCGAGTTGCAACTGAGCGATGCCCATGAAGGCATCATCGAACTGCCCGGCGACGCCCCGGTGGGCCAGCCGTTCGCCCGCTATGCCGGCCTTGACGATCCGGTGATCGACATCGCCATCACCCCCAACCGGCCCGATGCCCTGGGCGTCTTCGGCGTCGCCCGCGATCTGGCGGCAGCCGGCCTGGGACGACTGAAGGGCGCGGACATCGCCCCCATACCTGGCGCCTTTCAAAGCCCGGTCGGGGTACGCCTGGGTCTGCCCAAGGACAAGGCCCATGTCTCGCCGGCATTCGTCGGCCGTTACATCCGTGGCGTCAAGAACGGTCCCAGTCCGAAGTGGCTGCAAGACCGCTTGATCGCCATCGGCTTGCGGCCGATCTCGGCCCTGGTCGACATCACCAATTATGTCATGTACGACCGCGGCCGGCCGCTGCACGTCTATGACGCCGATAAGATTGCCGGCGACATCATCGTGCGCCTGGCCAAGGCCGGCGAGAGCGTACTGGCGCTCGACGGCCGCAGCTATACGCTCAGCGAAGAGGTGTGCGTTATCGCCGATGAGGCGCGCGCCTTGGGGCTGGGCGGCGTCATTGGCGGCGAAGAGACCGGGTGCAGCAATGAGACGGTCAATGTGTTCCTGGAATCCGCCCTCTTTGACCCCCTCACCATCGCCGCCACCGGCCGCGCGCTGGGCATCTTGAGCGACGCCCGCTACCGCTTCGAGCGCGGCGTTGATCCGGCGACCACCATCCCCGGCGCCGAGATTGCCACCCGTCTGATCCTTGACCTGTGCGGCGGTCAGCCCAGCGAGCTGGTGATCGCCGGCGCAGTCCCTGACGAAGCGAAAACCGTTGCTTTCCGCCCCTCCCGGGTGGGATCGCTGGGCGGCTTGACCCTGCCCGAGGCGGACTGCAGGCGGATCCTCGCCGCGCTCGGCTTCAAGGTTTCAGGGGAAGGCGCGCGGCTTGAGGCCATCGTCCCGTCGTGGCGGCCCGACATCGACGGCGAGGCTGATCTGGTGGAAGAGGTGTTGCGCGTCCACGGCTACGATAATGTGCCGGCGGTCCCCATGGGGCGGCCCGTCGCCCCCATGGGCGTCATGACGTCAAGCCAAAAACGGGTGCGGCTGGTCAAGCGCACCCTGGCCGGCCGCGGCTTGCGCGAAGCGGTCACCTGGTCGTTCCTGGCCAGCGCCGACGCCGACCTCTTTGGCGGCGTACCACCCTCCTTGCGGTTGGCCAACCCGATCAGCGCCGATCTCGACACCATGCGGCCCTCCCTGCTGCCCAATCTGTTGCGGGCGCTGGGGCGCAACGCCGACCGTGGGACTGTAAATCTCGGCCTGTTTGAGGTCGGCAACGAGTTTCACGGCGACAAGCCGGAGGAGCAGCGGCTGGTGGCCGCCGGGGTACGCGGCGGGATGACCGGCGAGCGGCATTGGAGCGGGCCGCAGGCCCCGGTTGACGCCTTTGTCGGCAAAGCCGATGCCCTGGCCGCGCTGGCGGCCGCCGGCGCGCCGGTGGACAACTTGCAAACGGCGGCGGAAGCCCCCGGCTGGTATCATCCCGGCCGCGCCGGCGTCTTGAAGCTTGGTCCCAAGACGGTCCTCGCCCGCTTCGGTGAAATCCACCCGGCGGTACTGGCCGCCCTCGGCCTGTCCGGACCGGTAGCCGCCTTCGAGGTGTTCCCGGAAGCGATCCCGCTGCCCAAGGCCCGCGGCGGACGGTCGCGGGGACCCTTGAAAGCGTCCGATTTCCAGATGGTGGAGCGCGATTTTGCCTTTGTCGTCGATCGCCAGGTCACGGCTGATGATATCGTGCGGGCGCTGCGCGGGGCGGAAAAGACCCTGATCCGCGACATCGGCGTGTTTGACGTCTATGAAGGGCCCCATGTCGGCGCGGGCAAGAAATCCGTTGCCGTCAGCGTCCGCCTTCAGGCCGATGACCGCACGCTGACCGATGCCGAGATCGACACCATCGCCGGCCGGCTGGTGGAAGCGGCGGCCAAACGCACCGGAGCCACCTTGCGGACCTAACGCCCTTTACCCTTTTTTTTCATTTTCCCCCTAAGGTCTAGATCTTAGGGGCAATCGGCTGCCGCGCACGCCAGGGCGGCGGCCGGATAACCACGATCTTTCGTGGCTGGATACGAAGGTGGCGGGCAGTTTGATGGGAGAGTCAGGCAACAAGCCGAAAATTCCTTTAAAGACCAAACTCAAGGTCTGGTGGGAGGGGTACGACATCCATGATGTCGAGGCGCGCTTGCGCGCCCTTGAGCCCAAGCAACCGCCGCGGCCGGCAAAACCGACGCCGCCGCCAAAGCCCATCGATCCCAACTTGCCGGTGGAGCCATGGGATAGCCGACGAATTGACATTGCTCAATATATTTGGGGTGAAGGCTATTGCGGGCCGGGGGGGCCGGAATACGTGGTCGCCCTGTCGAAGCTGCTCGCCTTGTCGCCGGAAATGAGCGCGCTGGTCATCGGCGCCGGGCTGGGCGGTCCCTGCCGGGTGCTGGCCCAGGAGTTCGGCGTATGGATCACCGGGGTCGAGGAGTCCAAGCAACTGGCGGAGGCCGGCATGGAGCTGTCGGTGATGGCCGGGCTCGCCAAGAAGGCGATCATCAAGCATTACGATCCCAAGCACCCGGACGCTTTTGAGCGCAATTTCGACCGCGCCTTTTCCAAGGAAGGGCTGCACACCGTCGAGGACAAGCTGGCGCTGGTGCGTCAGGTGCAAAAAAAGCTGAAAAATGACGGCCTGTTCCTCATCACCGACTATTTCCTTGGCCGCGAAAGCGCCGCCAACAGCGACGCCTACAAGGAATGGAAGGAAAAGGAGCCGGCCCGGCCCTATCTGGTCACCGCCGAGGAGATGATCGATATTTTTGGCAACTCCGGCTTTACCGTCCGCGTCAACGAGGACATCTCCGAGCAGTATCAAACCATGATCGCCCATGCCTGGTCAGAGGCCGACCTTGTGGTCGCCAAGCTTTTAAGCCAGGGCGAGGAAGGCCGCCAACTGGTAGAAGTCTTGATGCATGAGGCGGAATTGTGGTCGCGGCGCTCCAAGATGCTGGCCGAAGGCTTATTGCAGATGCGCCGCTTCCTGGCAGTAAAAAAGGCCACCAAAACCATGTCCGACTGGTGACTTCAAAGATACTGGCGACGGCGCGCCGACAATGATACAAGCGCCGCATGCCAGAGCTCAGCCAAATCCGCAACTTCGCCATCATCGCCCATATCGACCACGGCAAGTCGACGCTTGCCGATCGCTTGATCCAACTCTGCGGCGGCCTGTCCGATCGTGAAATGCGCGAGCAGGTGCTCGATTCCATGGATATCGAGCGCGAGCGCGGCATCACCATCAAGGCCCAGACGGTGCGCCTTAACTATCAGGCCAAGGATGGCAAAACCTATATCCTCAATCTGATGGATACACCGGGCCATGTCGACTTCGCCTATGAGGTCAGCCGCTCACTAGCCGCCTGTGAAGGCTCGCTCCTGGTGGTCGACGCCAGCCAGGGGGTGGAGGCGCAGACGCTGGCCAACGTCTATCAGGCGATTGAAAACAATCACGAGATCGTGCCGGTCTTGAACAAGATCGACCTGCCGGCGGCGGAGCCCGAACGGGTGCGCCAGCAGATCGAGGACGTGATCGGCCTGGATGCCTCAAACGCGGTGCCGATCTCGGCCAAGACCGGGCTTGGCGTGCGCGATGTGCTGGAAGCCCTGGTAACCCGCCTGCCGCCGCCCAAGGGCGACAGCAACGCGCCGTTAAAAGCCCTCCTCGTCGATAGCTGGTATGACCCCTATCTCGGCGTCGTGGTGCTGGTGCGCATCGTCGACGGACGGCTCAAAAAGGGCATGAAGATCCGCATGATGGCGGCCGGCAGCACTCATACCGTGGAGCGGGTCGGCGTCTTTACGCCTAAGCACGTCATTGTCGACGAATTAGGCCCCGGCGAGATGGGCTTCCTGACCGCTGCCATCAAGGAAGTGGCGCAGACCAAGGTCGGCGATACTCTGACCGAGGAAGGGCGGCTGGCATCCGTGCCGCTGCCCGGCTTCAAGCCGGTGCAGCCGGTGGTGTTCTGCGGCCTGTTTCCGGCCGACGCGGCCCAGTTCGAGCATTTGCGGGAAAGCCTGCATAAACTGCGCCTCAATGACGCCAGCTTCGAGTTCGAGCCGGAAAGTTCGGCGGCGCTGGGCTTCGGCTTCCGTTGCGGCTTTTTGGGTATGCTGCACCTGGAGATCATTCAGGAGCGGCTGCATCGCGAATTCGACCTTGATCTGATCACCACCGCGCCCAGCGTCATCTACCGCGTACACCTGACCAACGGCGAGCTGCGCGAGCTTCATAACCCCGCCGACATGCCCGATCCGGTGAAGATTGAAAGAATCGAGGAACCGTGGATCAAGGCCACTATTTTCGTGCCTGATGAACATCTAGGCTCCGTCTTGAAACTGTGCGAGGACAAGCGTGGCGAGCAGGTGGAGCTGACCTATGCCGGCAGCCGCGCCATGCTGGTCTACCGCCTGCCCTTGAACGAGGTGGTCTATGATTTCTATGACCGCCTGAAATCGGTCAGTCGCGGCTACGCCAGCTTCGACTATCAGATGGACGGCTACCGCGACGGCGACCTGGTTAAAATGTCGATCCTGGTCAATGGCGAGCCGGTGGACGCCCTCTCCACCATGGTGCATAAAAGCCGTGCCGAATCCCGCGGCCGGGCACTGTGCGAGCGGCTGAAGGATTTAATCCCCCGCCATCTCTTTAAAATCCCCATTCAGGCGGCGATCGGCGGCCGGGTGGTGGCGCGAGAGACCATTTCGGCGCTCAGAAAAGACGTCACCGCCAAGTGCTATGGCGGCGACATCACCCGTAAGCGCAAGCTTTTGGAAAAGCAGAAGGAAGGCAAGAAGCGGATGCGCACCTACGGCAAGGTGGAAATTCCCCACGACGCCTTCATCGCCGCCCTCAAAGTGGATGGCGGCTAGGCCGCCGCTGCCAGGGATATATGCCGGCGCCCAGCGCGGCCAGCGCCAACCATACCGGCGCCGCCAGCACCGTGGTCAATCCAGGCTGCCAAATTTTTGCGGAAACCTTGGTGACGAGGAAGGTCTCGGTTCGATCATAACTGGCGGGAGAAAGGGTTCGCCACACGTCGCCCAGGTTCAGCGACACATGGTGGCCACTATCACCGAACGCCCAGATTTCTGAGGCTAGCACGGCTATGGCAAAGCAGAATGCCGCCCAGGCCAGGGTCTTTCGCACCATCGCGTCATCCTTTTACGCCTGGTCTCTTAAGCCCCCCGCCCTCGAGTCCCGGCAGTATAGCCCTGACGCTTGAAATCCGCCATCCGTGTCGCGGCGGAGCGTACTTCTTGCCTCCCTCGTTTCTATGAGTATAGTGCCGGTGGTTTTGCCCCAAGGGGCATGACGACGATCAGCGGAGGGGTGGCCGAGTGGTTTAAGGCGCACGCCTGGAAAGTGTGTGGGGGTGAAAGCCCCTCGTGAGTTCGAATCTCATCCCCTCCGCCATTTCGCCCTGCCTTTGGCCTAAGGAACGCTTAATCGTGAAGCTCGGCTCTTCCCTGCAACGTGAACGTCAACGGCGACGCCGGCGGCTGTTGGCGTTCGTCATGAAATGGGCCTTCTTCCTGGGACTGATTATCCTTGCCGGCTGGTACGCTTGGGCCACCGCCTCCAAGGTGGCCTGGCGCGAGGCGAATGATCTAAAAACCGCCAACCAGACGCTGCAAACCACGGTGAGCGCCCTGGAGGCGGCTGCCCGCGAGGCGACGGTGCGCGAGTCGGCCCTTCAGGCCCAGCTGCCAAGCCCTGAGGAAGGATCGCTTCTGGAAACGGTACGGCGCAAGGCGGCTGAGGGCGTCTCGCTTGCCCGCTTGAATGAAATCGTCAGCGCCGCCAGTAGCACACGGCGCTGCGACAATACACCCGCCACCAAGCGCTTCCGGGTGCGCACGCCCTTGGGCGGCGGCGAGGAGGGGGCGGCGGCGAGCTTCGCCGATAACGCCATCACGGTGCGCGCCGAAGGCCGCTCCGCCCTTAATCAATCTGGCGCGCCGGAAGCCTGGTTTGATCCAGCGCAGCCGGTGACGATAAACTTTTTACATCTGAACGGCGCAACCAGCCGCGCCCAAGGCATCCTGCCGCTACAGCATGCCATCGCCATCGGCGATGATGAATTTCGCTTCCAGATTCAGGCCGGCTCACACGGCTTGATCATCATCACCATGGACCGCTGCGATTATCCTTAGAGTATGTTGCGTTAAATCGGAAACAACCCAATGCCGTCATGCCCGTGCAAACGGGCATCCAGCCTTCAGGTTGCCCCTGGATCCGCTGAGTTCACGGCACAAGTGCAACACTGATAAAGTGTTGCTGCGAT
>JACFMS010000045.1 GCA_019455285.1 Sphingomonadales bacterium | reverse complement strand
GCGGTGCACTTGGCGCCTTTGCGTTCCGGCCTGAATACGCTGGGCCTGGGTGACGTGGCGATTCAGAATTTCGGCAGCCCGCAAGAGGTGCTGATTCGTATTCAGCGACAGGCGGGTGAAGCCGATGCCCAGGCGGCTGCGGTGGAAAAGGTCAAGGCCAAAGTGTCCGAAATCATTCCGGGCGAGGTGAGTTATCGCCGCGTCGAATTCGTCGGGCCCAAGGTTTCCGGCGAATTGGTGCAGGTCGGCGTTGAGGCGGTGCTGATCTCCCTGGCCGCCATCCTCGTCTATATCTGGTTTCGCTTCGAATGGCAGTTTGGCTTGGCGGCGGTCATTACCACTTTCCACGACGTGATGATGACGATCGGGGTATTCTCGCTCACCGGCATGCAGTTTGATCTGACCATCATCGCGGCGCTTCTTGCCATTGTGGGTTATTCCTTGAATGATACGGTGGTTGTGTTTGACCGTATCCGCGAAAATTTGCGCAAATACCGTAAGATGGATTTGCGCGAACTTATCGATCTGACCATCAACGAGACGCTGTCGCGCACCACTATGACGTCGTTTACGACGCTGCTGGCGGTGCTGGCCCTGTTTATTTTCGGCGGCGAGGTGATCCATGGCTTTGCCGCCGCCATGATCTGGGGCATTCTGCTCGGCACCTATTCCTCGATCTTCGTTGCAGCCCCGCTTCTGCCATGGCTGAAGGTCCGCCGCGATTTCGGCGAGGTGACGGAAGCGAAAGCGAAGCCTTAAGGGAGTGGCATGTACATCCTTCTCCTTGAGGAGAAGGTGTCACGCGCCAGCGTGACGGATGAGGTGAGTGTTTGTAGAAAATTATATTCACCTCACCCGACCGCTTAAGCGGTCACCCTCTCCTCAAAGGAGAGGGAAAAGGCATAGTGTGGGTCAAGCGTCAGCGGACCCACGTTTCTATAAAAAAGGCCGGGACAGCGCCCGGCCTTTTTGCTTCGGGATTTCTTGCGATCAATAGAAGTTGTTCTGGTAGGACACCATGGAGAACAACATCGGGACCGACAGCATGGTATTGACGCGCGAGGTCAGCATGGCGAGCCGCGCCGCTTTCGGCTTGGCGTCGGCGTTGGCCTCCACAAGGCCGAGCGCGATCTTCTGGTTGGGCCAAATGATGAACCAGACGTTGAACGCCATAATGAGTCCCAGCCACATGCCGAAGCCGATGGCCGGCTCTTTCAGTATGAGCGCATCCACGAGATAACCGTTCTGCCAGGCAAGGATGAGGCCAAACAAAACCGTCGAGGCGGCGCCCCAGCGGAACCAGAACAGCGCGGCGGGGGCGATCACTTTGCCGATCGCCGGTTTCTGCTCGTCCGGAATCTTGGGCATGCTCGGGATTTGCACGAAGTTGAAATACCATAACAGTCCGATCCACATGACGCCGGAGACGACATGAAGATAACGGATGAAGAAAACGATGAATTGTTCCATTACCCTCTCCTAGTGCATCATGTCTTGCATCTGATCGCCGGCCTCATCCATCATCTCCGACGGAGTTGGCGCGGTTGACATCTGATCGGTCAGGAAGGCCATGATGATGGTCAGCACCACGCCCGCCGTGACAGTCAGCGGTAACGATTGGAGTATCTTCGACATTGCTTCTTGCCCTACTCTGTTGCCAGCAAGGGGATGCCCTCTGTGCTTGGCATCCGTTATCGCCAATGATAGGCATTGGCGCGAAGAACCATAACACATTGATTTAGAATGGTCCAAAGATTGAGCGAATGCGCGGCGCTGGTGCGGGACTTCGACCGCGACCGCTATTTAAGCGCCCTTTTCGCACCTGCGGAAAAACGCGAAGGGCTGCTCGCGCTCTATGCCCTCAACGTCGAGCTGGCGCGCATCGCCGAGGCGGTATCCGAGCCCATGCTGGGGGAAATTCGCCTGCAATGGTGGCGCGAGGCGGTGGCCGGGGTGTTCGCCGGAACCGTGCGCGACCACCCGGCGCTGCGGGCGCTGCATGAGTTGAGGGCGGCCGGTGTCTTGGACCGCGACCTGGTGGCGCGGCTGATCGAGGCCCGCACCGCCGATCTGGAGGAAGCGCCGTTCGCCACCCTCGATGACCTGGAGCGCTATGCCGCCGATACCGCCGGGGCGCTGACGGCGCTGGCGGCGCGGGCCTTGGACCCGCACGCTTCCCTCGATCTGGCGATCGCGGCCGGAACGGTGTGGAGCTTGAGCGGCATCCTGCGCGCCGTGGGCTACCATGCGGCTTGCGGGCGGGTGCTGCTGCCCCGCGATCTTTTGGCCCATGCCGGGGTCGATCCCCATGATCTCATCCAAGGGCGGCCCAGCGCCGCGCTGGCGGATGTGGCGGTCAGGGTCTACGCCCGGGCGGAGACGCTCTTGTCGGCGGTCCATGGTCAGCGTCGGCAGGTGTCGCGTCAGGCCGCGCCGGCGTTCCTGCCGCTGGCGCTGGCCCGCTCCGACTTGGCGGCGTTGCGCCGCGCCGGCTTTAATCCTTTGGCCCCGAGGCTGCGGCGGCAGCGGCCGGGCCGTCTCTTACGGCTGATGTGGCGCGGTGTGCGAGGACGATTTTAGCCAGCCATCGAGGTCGGCAAGGGCGCGCGCCGCCATGGCCCCCTTGCGCTCGTTCTTTTTCACCTTGCTCTCCAAGGGCGGAAACAGGCCGAAATTGACGTTCATCGGCTGGAAGGTATCGGCCATGGCGCCGCCGGTGATGTGGACCAGGAGCGCGCCCAAGGCGGTGGTGGGCGGCGGCGGGAGGATCGGCCGTCCCAGCCGTTCGGCGGCGGCGAACCGGCCGGCCAAGAGGCCGATGGCGGCGCTTTCCACATAGCCTTCGACGCCGGTGATCTGGCCGGCGAAACGCAGCCGCGGTTCTGCCTTGAGGCGCAGCGCGCCGTCCAAGAGCCGGGGGCTGTTGAGAAAGGTATTGCGATGAAGGCCGCCCAGACGGGCGAAGCTGGCGTTCTCCAGCCCTGGTATGCGGCGGAAGGTTTCCACCTGCGCGGCGTGTTTGAGTTTGGTTTGAAAGCCGACGATGTTGTAAAGCGTGCCCAGCGCGTTGTCCTGGCGGAGCTGCACCACGGCGTAAGGCCGCCGCCCGGTTCTGGGGTCGGTCAGCCCTACCGGTTTCATGGGCCCGAAGCGCAAGGTATCGCGGCCGCGCTCGGCCATCACCTCGATGGGCAGGCAGCCGTTGAAGTAGGGCGTATTCGCTTCCCATTCCTTGAAAGTCGTCTTCTCGCCGGCGAGCAGCGCGTCAACGAACGCTTCGTACTGCTCCTTTTCCAGCGGACAGTTGATGTAGTCCTTGCCGTCGCCCTTGTCGTAGCGCGACTGGAACCAGGCTTTGTCAAAGTCGATGCTGTCGGCATGAATGATGGGCGCAATGGCGTCGAAAAACGCCAGCGACTCCTCGCCGGTCAATCCCAGGATGGCTTGCGATAGGGCGGGCGAGGTCAAAGGCCCGCTGGCGATGATGACCGAGTCCCAATCGGCGGGCGGCGCGCCGGCCACTTCCTCCCGTCGCACGCTAATCAGGGGGTGATCGCTGATGGCTGCGGTGACAGCCGCTGAAAAGTTTTCCCGATCCACCGCCAGAGCGGCCCCGGCGGGCACCCGGGTGGCGTCCGCCGCCTTCAGAATGAGCGAGCCAGCCCGCCGCAGTTCCTCATGAAGCACGCCCACCGCATTTGTTGCGGCGTCATCGGACCTGAGCGAATTGGAGCATACCAGTTCGGCGAACTTGTCGGTCCGGTGGGCCTCGGTGCCGCGGCACGGGCGCATTTCATGGAGGATGACCGGCACGCCGGCTGCGGCCGCCGCCCAGGCCGCCTCCGCGCCGGCCAGCCCGCCGCCGATGATATGGATGGGGTTGATCATGGCCTCAGGGTGTAGCGCCGGAGCGCGCCCCCCGTAAAGTCCTATTCCAGGCTCAAGAATCGGATTACACTCAGGCCGTCTTCCCGGGAAGGAAGATCGGGGCGATTGGCGTTAAGATCAGCCCCTCGTTGCGTGCCGGTACCCGAGTTGAGTTGAACACAACCATCAATCGGAAAGGCGCACCATGAACCCCAGAAAGCTATTGGCTGAATTACTCGGCACCTTTTGGCTCGTGCTCGGCGGCTGCGGCAGCGCCGTTTTGGCGGCGGCCTATCCTGATCTTGGCATCGGTTTTGCCGGCGTGGCGCTGGCCTTCGGGTTGACGGTGCTGACCATGGCCTACGCCATCGGCCACATCTCGGGCTGCCACTTGAACCCGGCCATCACCATCGGCCTGTGCGCCGCCGGACGCTTCAAGGCGGCCGACGTCGCTCCCTACATCATCGCCCAGGTGGCCGGCGCGGTGCTGGCCGCCTTGCTGCTGTGTTACATCGCCTCAGGCCGCGAAGGCTATGATCTGACGCAAGGGCTGGCGTCCAACGGCTTCGGCGTCCATTCGCCCGGCGGCTATGGCCTGGCCGCGGCGGCGGTGACCGAAGGGGTGATGACGATGTTCTTCGTGCTCATCGTTCTTGGCGCAACGGATGCCCGCGCGCCAGCCGGCTTTGCCCCCATCGCCATCGGTTTGGGGCTGACGCTCATCCACCTGATCACCATTCCGGTGACTAATACGTCGGTCAATCCGGCGCGCAGCACCGGTCCGGCGTTGGTGGAAGGCGGCATCGCCTTGCAGCAGCTTTGGTTGTTCTGGGTGGCGCCCATCATCGGCGGCGTCCTGGCCGCCGTCGTTTACAAATTTATCGGCGGCGAGAAAAACGTCGCGTGATCGTTGGCTTATGGCTCGTAAAAAAGGGAGAGCTTTATGAATATCATCTGGTTTTTAATCATCGGCGCACTGGCCGGCTTTCTTGCCGGCAAATTAATGAAGGGCGGCGGCTTCGGCCTGTGGGTCAATCTCGCCGTCGGCATCATCGGCGCGGTGGTCGGCGGCTTCATTTTCAACTTTCTGGGCATTTCCACCAACGGCCTCATCGGCTCGCTGATTACCGCCACCGTAGGCGCCATCGTGCTGCTGTGGATCGTTGACATGGTGAAGAAGAAACAGGGCTGAAACTTCCTTACCCCTTGATGCAGATCATCGGCCGCAGGCGCGCAACTTTGCGCGCCAACCCCGCCGCATGCGCAGCATCGACCACCGCCCCTGCGTCTTTGTAAGCGCCCGGCGCTTCTTCCGCCACGCCGCGTAGCGATGGGCTCTTGACGATAATGCCGCGACGCGCCAGATCGTCCACCAGCTCCCGCCCGCGCCACCGCTTCAACGCGGCATGACGGCTCATGGCGCGGCCCGCGCCGTGGCAGGCGGAGGAAAACGCCTTGCCCTCGCTCTCGGCAGTGCCGACGAGAATATAGGAATGGGTTCCCATGCTGCCGCCGATGATCACCGGCTGGCCGACCTCGCGCAATGCCTGCGGTAAGCTCGGATGGCCGGGGCCGAAGGCGCGAGTAGCGCCTTTGCGATGGACATGAAGTGTGCGGCGCTTGCCATCGATGTCGTGCGCTTCCTCTTTGCAGGTGTTGTGGGAGACATCGAACATCAGCTTCAACTGTGATTTTAAGAAGATGTGGCCGAATACTTCTTGCGTCAGATGGCCGATGATCTGCCGATTGGCCAGCGCGCAGTTGACGGCGGCGCGCATGGCGCCGAGATAGTTCTGGCCAATGTCGGAACGAATGGGCGCGCAGGCAAGTTCGCGATCCGGCAGCGTAATGCCGTAATTTTTGGCCGCCAGCGCCATGTCGCGCAAATACTCGCTGCCGATCTGATGGCCAAGCCCGCGCGAGCCGCAATGAATGGTAACCACCGCATCGCCTTGCGCCAAGCCGAAGGCGGCGGCGATGGCGTCGTCATAAACATCCGCCACTTCCTGTACTTCCAGATAATGATTGCCGGAACCGAGCGTGCCCATCTCCCGGCGTTGGCGGGTCTTGGCCTTGTCGGAAATGCAGTCCGGACGTGCGCCGGCCATCTGCCCGCCTTCCTCAATGCGCGCTAAATCCGCCGCCTCGCCCCAGCCGCGCGCCACCGCCCACTGCGCTCCATCTGTTAGCATGGCATTCATCTCCGCATCATCCAGCGTGATCGCCCCGGTGCTGCCCAAGCCCGCCGGAATATGGGCGAATAAGGCATCGGCCAGCCGATCTTTTTTCTGCTCCACCGCCGCTGCCTTCAGGCCGGTAAGGTGCGTGCGCACGCCGCAGGATATGTCGAAGCCGACGCCGCCGGCGGAGACGACGCCGCCGTCATCGGCATCGAAGGCGGCAACGCCGCCGATGGGAAAGCCATAGCCCCAATGAGCGTCGGGCATAGCATAGCTGGCGCGCACGATGCCGGGCAAAGTGGCAACATTGGTCATTTGTTCAAACACCTTGTCGTCCATGTCGCGCACCAGGTCGGCGTCGGCATAAAGAATCGCCGGCGCCCGCATGTCGCCAACGGGTTCGACGCGCCATTCGACATCGGAAACTTTCTCAAAGCGGGAAAGGTCCATGGCGTTTCCTCTATACGTCAATGACGCATTGCGCGCGCCATTGGCCGTCGGGTTGCTTTTTGACCTCGAGCATGGTCAAGGTCGCGCCCTTGACTTCCGCCGCCGGCTGATGGCGCTCAACGTCCACCGGCTCGCCCCACGCCTCGGCGCTGATGCCGCCGGTGGTGGGTTGCACGTTAAACCGTGAAAACAGCATCCGCCGCGTCGCCATTTCGTAAATCAGCGCGTTGAGCCATTCGATGAATAAAAACTCGTCGTCGGGAGCGCTGGCGGTAATCTGAATGCGTTGTTTAGGCTCAACGGCAGCGGGATCGGTGATGGCGGCGGTCAATCCTCGCGCGGCGGCGGTGAAAGCGATCTCCCGGGTCGGACCGAATCCGCGCAACCCCACATCGGCGTCATGGGGAAAGTGCTCCCAGTATCCTTGCACGGCGGCGGTCTTTGGGCTTGCTGTCATCATATCAACGTATCACGCCGGCGTCCGCCGCCCAATGACGGCGGACAATGCTCATCTTTCTCATTAACTAAGAAAAAAGGCTCTCTTCTCATAAAATTCGATGTCGGCTATAAGGGCGCTTACGCAGATAAGAAGGAAGGCGTCATATGATCGATGTTGCCGCGTATTTGTCGCGCATAGGGTATGAGGGCGGGTTATCGCCGACTCTCGCGACGCTCAAGGGGCTGCACGAGGCGCACGTCGGCGCCATCGTTTTTGAAAACGTGAATCCGCTGTCCGGCCAGCCCGTCAACCTGGACAGCGCCTTTTTGGAGGACAAGATCGTTCGCCAGGGGCGCGGCGGCTACTGCTTTGAATTGAACCTCCTGTTTGGCGACCTGCTGCGGGAGATGGGCTTTGCCGTCACGCCGCTGATCGCCCGGGTATGGATGGGGGTCAGAGCCCCGCGGCAGCGCTCTCATTCATTCCTCAAGGTCGATATCGATGGCGAGCCCTGGATCGCCGACGTGGGCTTCGGCGGCATCGGTCTTCTGGAACCCATCCCGCTGCGTGACGGGGCCGAGGTCGAACTGCCCCTGGCGTCATTCCGCCTGCAACAGGAAGGCGAGCTGTGGGTCATGCAGTCCAGCTTACCTACGCGTTGGTTTGATCTTTACGGCTTTACCCTGGAGCCGCAGGAGCGCATCGATTTCGAAGCGCCCAACTATTTCATCGCCACTCATCCCAGTTCGCCCTTTACCAAGAACCTGGTGCTGGCTAAGGTCGAGCGGACGCGCCGCATTCGTCTGGTCAATCGTCAGCTAACGATTGTTACCGAAAAGGGGGCGGAAGAGCAGCAACTGGCTTCCGGCGAGGAGGTCGCCGCCGTCGTCCGCGACCTGTTGAACCTCGAAATCGCCCCCGACATCGTACCGGACGCGCCGCCGGCGCTCTGACACCCAAACGCGATCAAGGGTCGCCCATGGCCCAAATTCGTTTCGGCAGACACAAGATCAACATTCCCGACTCCCAGCTTGTCCGTATGGCGTTGGGCGTTATTCTCATTCTTGGCGGCCTGGTGGGTTTCCTGCCGGTGGTCGGGTTCTGGATGTTGCCACTGGGCATGCTCGTTCTATCCTATGACTTTCCCCTAGTGCGACGCTGGCGTCGCCGCATGGAGGTGGTGCTGGGCCGGTGGTATAAACGCCTTAAGACATGGTGGCGCAAGCGATAGGAGGCAAAAATATGACGCAAAATGATGGCGCCATCGCTCGGGTATGGCGCGGCTGGACAACCCCGGCAAATGCCGATGTCTACGAAACGTTGTTGCGCACGGAAATCTTTCCCGGCATTGCCGCCAAGGGAGTAAAAGGCTATCGCGGCATTCAGTTGTTCCGGCGGCCGCTCGGCGCGGAAGTGGAATTCATGACTGTCATGTGGTTTGACTCGTTGGCGGATGTTAAGGCGTTTGCCGGCGACGATTATGAAACGGCCTATGTGCCGCAAAAGGCGCGCGCCGTGCTCGCCCGTTTTGACGCGAAATCGGTGCACTACGATATCCGTGAGCGGCTTGATTATTAGTTTAACTCAGCGCCGCCAGCGCGCACAGGCGTGCTTCGGTTCGCGCCATGAAGCAGCCGGCGACATTGACCAGATCGCCGGCCTCAAGATCGCGGGCGATGCGGGCGCGCAAAGTTTCCCGGGTGACGGAATCGCCGCCCACTAAGCGGTTGAGGGCTTGCGCATCGGCTTCCTCGGGCGCTTGTTGCAGATAAGCCTGGCCCAGAATGTGCGCGCTGACGGCATGTTTTAAATAGGCGGCAGGCGGCAAGGCGGGATCCATCGCCTCACCGATTTCGGCGGCGACGCCCGCGCTTGCCAGCGCCGAGACGATGCTCAGTCCGATCAATGCCTGACGGCGGTCGATGGTGGTCATGCCGCGCCTCCCAAGTCTGCTTTCAAATGATCCGCCAGCCGCAGCGCCAGCGCGATGATGGTCAATGTCGGGTTGACGTTGCCCACCGTCGGAAACACTGAGCTTCCGGCGATATAAAGGTTGGACATGCCGTGCACGCGGCAGTTCTTATCAACGACGCCTAATTTCGCATCGTTGTGCATCCGCGTCGTGCCCATGTGATGATAATGCGGATGCGGATCGATGGAGGCAAAGCCATTCTCGGGGAAGGTATCCACCAGGCGGCCGATGCCGTTGCGCGCCAGCGCTCGGGCGAGAAACGCCGTGGAGCGTTGCATGCCGATGCTGTCCGCTTCCGTCAAGCGCCAATCTAGCACGGCGACCGGCTGGCCGAAGCGGTCCTTGTCCTCGCCAAGATAAACCCGGCTCTCGGGATTGGGCGCCTGTTCGCCGATGGCGACGATCTTCAGCTTGACCAGCGGGTAATCGGGATCATAGCGCAGGCGATAATAGGCCAGCGCCACCACGTCATCGATGTCACGCAGGATATTGAGAAAATGATCGCCGGCCTTGGCGGGCAATTCGCCTTGCTTCAGCGAGTCCGAGAATGTCTTTAAGGATTGAAAGCCAGGCGTGTTTTCATTCTGGTTGAAGACATTGGTGATGTCGGCCACCTGATAGCGGATATTGGGCAACTGGTGGCGGCGCTGCATGTCCTCGGCCATGCCGAACACGCCCCAGGTTTCGCCCCAATCGTTTTTCTCAGCACGGTAATAAGACAAATTCAAGTTGGGGTCGGTGGGAATGAGTTCGCCAAACTCGGGGTTGGTGATGTGCTCCATGAAATAGCGGCCGACCAGATCATGGGCGTTGCCGAGCGCACGCCCCGCCCGATTGCGCGACAACAACAGGAGACGGGGATTTTCGATGCCGCCGGCGGCGAGAACGTAACGCTTGGCGCGAAACGTCAGTTGCTTATCCGTCAGGGTGCGGGCAATGACGCCGCTTACTGACTTTTGCGCCTCATCATGGGCCAGGCGTTGCACGTTGACGTTCAAGAAGACATCGATGTTGGCCGCCGCCTTGAAAAAATCGTAGTACGACGGGCCGAAGCGAATGCGCCGCTCGCCCACGGTGTGAAAGATATAGCTTTTGATGTCGTCGTCCTTGGTGGCCCACGGGATCAGGCCGCGCTTTAGGCGCAAGGCGGTTTCATCATAGGCGTGCTGATCAAGGCCGCAAAAGGCGGCGGCGCGTTTATAAGGGCCGGTCAGATCGGCCGCGGTAATGGGCCAGCCGCTGTGGGCGATCCACGGCCGCTCTGTAAAATCCCACGGATCAAGCGGCTTGACATTGCCGCCCCAGTGGTTGGAGGTGCCGCCGAAAAAGCGTAGACGAACCACGTCAAGGTCAGGGTATGGCCGGCCGACCACGCGCCCCCACGCCAAAGCCTGAGTATCGCCGTCCGCTTCCCGATCGCCGCTTTCGATAACGGCGACGCGAACCGAGGCGGCGGCGAATTCCTTGGCCAACGCCAGGCCGGCGGGGCCGGCGCCAATGATGCAGATATCACGCTCGATCACTTCGCCGGCGGGAAGATTGCGAGCGTCGATAAATGTCATGGCGGGGGCATGCCTTTCTGGTCGGACGACGGATGATCGGATAATGTGCCAGTTTGTCGCTTCGATCAATGCCGCTGATGGATGCGCGTAACCATGGAACGGATCGATAAACCCTCGACGCTGTCTGCCTTTTCGGCGCGAGTGCCGCGGGGTGTGTGGGCCTTGGGCCTGGTCAGCATGTTCATGGATATCTCGTCGGAGATGATCCACAGCCTGCTGCCGGTCTACCTAGTGGCGGCAATGGGGGCGAGCACGCTGGCCGTGGGCTTCATAGAAGGCGTCGCCGAAGCGACGGCGGCCATCACCAAAATATTCTCCGGCGCCTTGAGCGACGCCTTGGGCAAGCGTAAGCTCCTGGCCGCCGTCGGCTATGGCATGGCGGCGCTGACCAAGCCCATCTTTCCCTTAGCTCCAACCGTGTCGTGGCTGGTGGCGGCGCGCTTTATTGATCGGGTGGGCAAGGGCGTGCGGGGCGCGCCGCGCGACGCCCTGGTCGCCGATCTGACGCCGCCGGCGATGCGCGGCGCGGCTTATGGCTTGCGCCAGGCGCTCGATACCGTTGGCGCGTTCTTAGGCCCGCTTCTCGCCATCGCGCTGATGTTTGTCTTCGCCAACGATTTTAAAGCAGTATTTTGGGTCGCCGTCGCGCCGGCGGTCCTGTCATTCGGCTTGATTGTATTCGCCGTGCGCGATCCCGATGGCGTCGCCAAATCCGCTGGCCGCACGATGCTGCGCCTGGCGGACGTGCGCCGCTTGGGGGCTGCGTTCTGGCTGGTGGTGGCGATCGGCGCGGCGTTGACCCTGGCCCGCTTCAGCGAAGCCTTTCTGGTGCTGCGCGCCCATGACGTCGGGTTGACCCTGGCGTTGGCGCCGTTGGCGCTGGTGGTGATGAATGTTGCCTATGCCTTGACGGCGTATCCTGCCGGCCGCTGGTCCGATGTCCTGGATCGACGGATCATTCTGATGTTGGGCATTGCCGTGTTGGCGATCGGCGATCTGTTCTTGGCGGCGGCGTCGGGGATCCTGGGCGTCGCCGTGGGCATTATGCTGTGGGGCGTTCATATGGGATTGACGCAGGGGCTGATGGCCGCCCTGGTGGCCGATACCGCTCCGGAGCGGCTGCGCGGCAGCGCTTTCGGCCTGTTCAACCTGGTGACCGGCATCGTCCTCCTTGTCGCCAGCGTGCTCGCCGGCCTGCTGTGGGATGCCCTCGGCCCGGCGGGAACGTTCTATGCCGGCGCGGTGTTTGCGACGGTGGCCTTAATTACCCTCTTGGCGGCGCGGCAATCCGGGGTAAAGTAAAGGTGGATAAAAAGAGCATCTTTACACATCAAGGGTCACAACGATGTTTCGCGTTCTGTTCGCCATCGGCTTTCGCCCGTTTTACTTGTTGGCCTCGCTTTATGCCGGTCTGGCTGTACTGTTATGGGCCCATCTGGCGTTGGGCGGGGCGGGGCCCGGCGGCGGCTTTAACGGCATGTCCTGGCACAGCCACGACATGATCTTCGGCTATGTCACGGCGGTGATCGTCGGCTTTCTGTTTACCGCCGTGCGCAACTGGACCGGCCGCAAAACGCCGGACGGCGGCGCGCTGGCGGCGTTGGTGGCGTTGTGGCTTGCCGCGCGGCTGCTGGCGCTCACCCCTTATGCCGTCCCGGCGGCGGTGGTGGACCTGTTGTTTTTGCCGCTGGCGGCGGTGGGCGTGGCGCGGCCCATCATCGCCGCGAAGAACTGGCGTAATCTGTTCGTCATCGCCGTGCTCATGGTGTTATGGCTGTGCAATCTCCTCCTCCATGGCGAAACCTTATGGCCGAGCGTATTTGACGGTACCGGGCAGGTCGCCAAGCCGCTGGCCTTCGATGTGCTCACCCTGCTGATGGCGGTGATCGGTGGCCGGGTCATCCCCTTCTTCAGCGCCAACGCCATACCGACCCTAAAGCCGGTGCGCCTGATGCCGCTGGAGGTCGGCGCCATCGGAATGCTGGTCTTGGCGGCGGTACTGGAGCCGTTTCGCACGCTGGATGGCGTCGCCCCCATCCTTGGCGTCATTTTTGCTGTCGCGGCGGCGCTTCATGGCGTGCGGCTCCTTCTGTGGAAGCCGTGGCAGACCCGGCCGCAGCCGCTCCTATGGATGCTGCCGGTATCTT
>JACFMS010000044.1:3642-12898 GCA_019455285.1 Sphingomonadales bacterium | reverse complement strand
AAATTCCTTTGCCGTGCGGTAATCTTTCTGCTTGAAGGCAATCACCGCCTTGATGTGATTGGCCGGGGGATAATCGGGAAGGATGGCGCGAACGCGGTCGATATTTCTGGTGGCGGCCTTAAAGTCGCCGGTGTTGGTTTGCGCCCATGCCAGAACGGTACGATAGAAAAGATTTTCCGGCCGCGCCTTGACGAGTTTTTTATAATGCTCGATGGCGGATCTAAAGTCGCCTTGCGCCGATGGAATATCGCCCATCAACGTAATGACTTTGAAGTTGTTGGCGTCAATGGCGGCTGCTTTGGCGAGGTTGGCCTTGGCGCCCTCGATATCGCGTTGCGCCAGCGCCACATTGGCCTGTCCGACAAAGCTTAGCGGATTGTTGGGATCCAGATCCGCCGCCATTTTATAAGACGTCAGCGCATCGCCCAGGCGGCCAAGCCCGCGATATGCATCGCCGTGCACAATGCGCAGCGCCGACTGGGTGGCTGGCGGCAGATTGACCGAAATCGCCACCTTTTCCAGAACTTTTTCGTATTCGCCCTGAATGATCCAGGCCTCGCTTAAGGGAACGATGATCGCTTCCTCATCGACTCCCAGCGATTTTGCCAGGGTCAATTCCTTCTCCGCCGCGCCGCCATCCTCCATATCGATATAAAGTTGTCCCAACAGATAGCGCGCCGCCGAACTGTTGGGATTTTCCTTCAACGCATTTTTCATTTCCAGAATGGCGGAGCGAAGCTCGCCTTGCGAGCGCGCCTCACGCGCACGATCCAGCCGTTCTTCAACGGTGTAGGACTCTTGCTTGCCGCAGCCAACCAGAAGAATGGGCGATGCGGTGATAAGCAATGCAGCGGCAAGGGTGGTAAGGCGGATGGGCGTTTTTCCCATAGCGTTCGACTCGCTTTGAACTGTTACCGTGTGTCTTTAGTTGAGAAGTGTTTGTGGGGCTTCACCCTAAGATACCGGCTCGCCCGGCCTGGGCCAGAGCTTGCCAGCATCCGTCAGCACTTCCCAGATTTCCGGTCGCTGCGCGTGAACCTGATCAAGTAGGTCGCCGATGCGACGATAATGGGCGCGGCGTCTTCCATGATGCTCGATCAATGGCCCGACCGGCGTAAAATAGATGCCGAGTTTGCGGATCAGCCGGTCCAAGGCAGGTTCGACCAGGATCGCCAGATGCGTGACTTTATTCTCGATGCTCATGCGCAAGATCGCCTGCATCAAGCCAAGGGTGATATGAGGAATGACGCGCAGGTCGCCGGCCTCCCCGGACGGTTCATAAAGCGCCGGGATCAAGCTATCCTCGCGGCGCTTGCGGAACTGCTTGGAAATGGCGAAACGGGAAATCTCGCCGGTATGGGCGCGCGGCAAGGTGGTTTCGTCAAGACTACTAAGATCGCTGGAAGTGGCCAACGCCGGGATCGGCTCGTCGCCGGGCGCGTGCGAAACCGGCAGGATCACCCGGACGGTTCCCGCCACCATGCCGCTCGGACGGTGAATAAGAAGCGAACATACCGCTCGCTCGGCATCGAATTTGTCGCGCTCACGGCCATCGGGAAACTCGGCGGCGTTCTCAAAGCCGGTCTCGATGCAATAAACTTGGTAGCGCAAGCGCTGCGATTCAGCCACCAGTTCCGGCGTGGTGGCCGGCACGACATCAAACCAGCGCCGGTATAAATCGACCAGCCGTGATTCTTCTCCCACCGGCAGGCCTTTTTCCGGATTATTGCCGACCATTTGTTCCGTGTGCGTCGCCAACCCTGACCCCTCGCTTGCCCTGATCCAGGGGATAATCATACAGTTTATGCCTTTCAAAATACAACGCCATCGCCACCTGTGATACGATCCTATCGCCGGGGAGCTTAAGCCAATATTAAGGGCATTGGACGTTTCTGGGGTCAGATCACCGGGGTGGGGGAATGCGATGGCGAACCAGACTTCACGGGCCACTGTTGGCGAGCATTGCCGCTTGTCCTCAGGCCGTCTTGCTCAGGACTTCTCCCGGCTGTGAACGCGCGTAGTAAAATCGGCTCGCTGCGGCGCCTCTCTCTGGCATGGAAAAGCGTAATTTTTCAAGTGGTTATATTACACTTCACGCCGCTTTTCGCGATGCCGTTCTCGGACTATACCGACGCCATGGGCAATATCCGGCTGGAGATGCTGAGCAGAAACGGGTCAGGCGTCCTATCCGGCATTGCGCCCGAGCTTGATCCGGTGACCGGCGTAGACGTTGCCCTTACCGAGCCCGAAGCGCTGGGCGACGCCAGCGTCGAGTTGGAGCTTTCCGGTGAAATTAACGCCGAACGTCTCGATGAGGCCGAAATTAAAGAACTTGGCCGCTTTTATGACAGTCTGACAAACCGCAATCCCCAGTCCGAGGACTGGGGCCGCCAGGACGCCGAGGATCTCGCCACTGATCTGGGGCAAGATATCGATCGGTTTGCCGCTGAACAGGCGCAATCCGGGGGGCGCATCGCCATTGCTGAAGCTGCTGCCGCCGCCCAATCGCAAGGGCAGCAAACGCCGTCAACGCAAATCATGGTTGTCCGCCGGCCTCGCTCTCCCGCCGAGGACATCCCCATCTTATCGTCGGTGCGACTCGGTACCATCGCGGTGGAGGTCCTCCGCCCCGAGATCAGGGCCAACCCGTTGATCGGCGCCGCCTACCATGAGTTTCGCCAATTCCTCATGATCGAGGAACGGCAATCGGCCTCAATACTCATGTATGATCAAAGCGCCGGCACCGGTATTTTGATGACGGTTGAAGACGGCGCCGCCGTCACCCCGGGCAACGGTCAACAGGAACAAGCAACGGACCCCGCCGCGCAGCGCACCATCAAGCGTGGACCCATTTTCGACAATCGCCCTTTACGCGACGTCCTCATCGATCTGTTGACCTCCAAGCTGGCAATCGTGATTTACGCCATACTGTTGACCTGTTGGCTGGCCTGGCGCTACGTCATCCGGAAATACGCTTAGGGCATATTGCCAAGGACATCCGCCACCGCGGCGCGCAAGGCCGGGATGACCTCCGCCTCGAACCAGGGGTTGCGTTTCAACCAACCAATATTGCGCGGGCTGGGGTGCGGCAAGGGGATCATTGCCGGGGTGAACTCCCGCCATGCCTTGACCGTCTCGGTAACGCTTGGCCGCGTCTGCTCTTTTAAATGATACGCCTGTGCGTAGCGGCCGATGGGCAGGAGAAGTTTGGGGCACGTCAGGCTGGCGAACAAGCGATCATGCCATAGCGCTGCGCATTCGCTGCGCGGCGGCAGATCGCCGCCCCGCGGGTCACGGCCGGGATAGCAAAAGCCCATGGGAATGATGCTGACCCGCGTCTCGTCATAAAAAGTGTCGCGGTCGATGCCCATCCAGGCGCGCAGGCGGTCGCCGCTGGGATCGTTAAAGGGCAGGCCAGTGGCGTGCACTCTGGTGCCCGGCGCTTGGCCGCAGATGATCAGCCGGGCTGTCTGACTGGCGCGCAGGACCGGTCGCGGACCTAGCGGCAGCGCCGCCGCACAGTGCCGGCAGGCGCGTATATCCTGCAACAGGTCAGCCAGCGCATCCGTCGGCATGGGCTGATACTTCAGCAATGGCGAGGGCGTCGGCCGCCGCCCGCAGCGCCGGCAGCGCCAGAAGCGCGCCCACCCCTTCGCCCTCGGCGCCGGGAAGTGCCTGAAAGTCGTTGACGCCAAGGCTGACGGCGAGCTGCCGCAAGCCGGCATCGTCGGTAGCGCCCAAGAGGCAGTGACCCAGGTTTTCCCCGCCGGCGCGCGCCAGCACCGCGGCGGCCGCCAGAGCGCCCAAGCCATCGAGGATCACCGGCAGGCGCTGGGTGCGGGCTGCCAGTATGGCGCCCACCAGGGCGGCAAGGTCACGGCTGCCCACCCGGCGCAGAACTTCGAAGGGATCGCTCGCCGCCTCGCGATGGCGCGCCACGATCGCCGCCACGGCGGCTTGCGCCGCACCCGATAGGCGCGCCAAGAGCTGTCCGGGTCCCTCCTCCGACAGCAAGGTCAGCAGCGCCAGCGCCGCCGCCTCTCCGCCCTCGCCGGCGCGAGACAACGCCAGAACGTCGATGCCGCCCGCCGTCGCTTCCATGCCGAACGCCATGGTGGCGGCGCATTCCTGTTCGGACATCACGGGCTCGAGCCGCGGATCGGGGGTGGCAGCTTCTAGCGCCAGATCGTAGAGCTTCAGCCCTGCGCCCTGACGCAGGCACAACTGACTTGCCAAATGCGCCCCCGAGCTGATGGCGTTGAGAAACGCTACCGCATTGCTGTTGCCATCGATATCGGCCAGAGGATCGATGCGCGAGACGAACAGCGCCAACTGCATCCGCTCGACGGCCGGCCGCGTTATGCTTTTCCAGGACGCCAGCCACGCCGCCAGGGGAATGAGCGACCCATGGCGGATGCCGCCAGCGCGCTCGGTCAGCATGCGCCGTGCGGCGCGGCCCCGGCAGGCGTCGGGCTCGGGAAAATGGCGCAAGACCGCCTTGATGTCATCGAACGGCAAGCCGGTCGGCCCGCCCACCTCGCCAAGCCGCATATCACTGAAGGCCATGAACAATCCCCAGGGCTGAAATTGGGTCTGTTATACGCCTGACTAGTCCCGGCGCAGCAAGTTTTTTCGTCGGTGGCGGTTATCCGGCGCGGCGGCTGTCCTGCCGGCCTAAAGGGTCCGGGTCGAGCCGGCGGCCGGCGGTCATGGCGCCCAGCCAGTCGAGGGCAGCGCGCAGCCGCACCACCTCACCCACCACCATCATCGCCGGCGGCTCCAGGGCGGCGGCGGCGACGTCGGCCGTGCAGCGGCCGAGGGTGGTCTCTAGAACCCGCTGACGATCGAGAGTGGCATGGCTGACGATGGCCACCGGCTCGCTCGCCGGGCGGCCGCCGGTGATGAGCGCAGCGGCGATTTCCACCAGCCGGCTGAGCGCCATGAAGACCACGATGGCGCCGCCAGCGCGCGCCAGCGCCGTCCAATCCACATCGCGCGGCATGCCGCCGCCGGCGCCATAGGCGCTGACGAAGGTTACCGCCGAATTGGTGGTGCGGTCGGTCAGCGGAATGCCGGCGTAGGCCAGACCGCCGACGCCGGCCGAGATGCCTGGCAGCAAGCGGAACGGGATGCCGGCGGCGACCAACGAGCGCGCCTCCTCGCCGCCGCGACCAAACACCAGGGGATCGCCGCCCTTCAACCGCAGCACCCGCTTGCCGGCGCGGGCCAGACGGATCAGCAGGTGGGAAATGTCACGCTGCTGGGGCGACGGCTTGCCGCCGCGCTTGCCGGCAAATCGGAGCTCTGCCCCCGGCTGGGCCAAGGCCAGAATGTCGCGGCTGACCAGGGCGTCATAAACGATGACGTCCGCCTGTTGCAGCCCGCCATAAACCTGCAGGGTCAGGAGGCTGGAATCGCCCGGCCCGGCGCCCGCCAGCCAGACCCAACCGGGATGGAGCGGCGGCAGTTCCAAAGGCGGCTTGATTTGCGCTACGAATTGCATTTTACATTTTATTCTAGTAAAAAAATCATATTCCCATTATTCTATCGTAATATATTGACTATGTCCATCCTGGTTTTGCCGGTTGCCCCGGTTACCAATCCTTATGTTTTGATTTATAAGGTCGAGCCAGGCACTTCGCAGGTAGGAACACCATATGAAGATCACCCCCGTCATTCTCTCCGGCGGCATCGGCAGCCGGCTATGGCCGTCCTCCCGGGCTTTATACCCAAAGCAATTGCTGACCCTGGTGGACGACCATTCCATGCTGCAGGAGACGGTGCGGCGGGTGGCCGAGGCGAGCCGTTATAACCGGCCGCTCATCGTCGCCAACGAGGATCATCGCTTCATCATCGCCGAGCAGTTGCGCGCCATCGCCATCGAGCCCGACACCATCCTCCTGGAGCCGGCGGGGCGCAATACCGCGCCGGCGGTGACGCTGGCCGCGCTCTATGCCACCAGAAACGGCGAGGATCCGCTGCTGTTGGTGATGCCGTCGGACCACGTCATTGCCAATAACGCAGCCTTTCAAAAGGCGGTTCAGACAGCGGCCAAGGCGGCCGATGGCGGCGCCTTGGTCACCTTCGGCATTACCCCCGAGCGGCCGGAAACCGGTTATGGCTACATCGAACGCGGCGCGCCCATGGCCACCCACGAGGGGGTCTTTACGGTCAGCCGCTTTGTGGAAAAACCCGACCGCAAAACCGCGGAAGGATATGTGAAAAACGGCAACTTCGCCTGGAACGCCGGCATCTTCCTGTTTCGCGCCGCCGCCTTCCTGCAAGAGCTGGAAAGCCATGCCCCCGAGATCCTGACCGCCTGCCGTCAGGCCATGGCCGACTGCCCGGCCGATCTGACCTTTCACCGCCCTAACGCCGCCGCCTTCAAGGCCTCGCCGGCCATTTCCATCGATTACGCAGTGATGGAAAAGACCCGTCGCGCCGCGGTGGTGCCGGTGGCCATGGGCTGGAACGACGTCGGCTCGTGGCGCGCCCTGTGGGATGTATTGCCCAAGGATGAAGCGCAAAACTGCCTTCATGGCGATGTCATCGCCATCGACAGCCGCGCCAGTCTGTTGCGTTCGGAAGGGCCGGCCATCGCCGCCGTGGGAGTTGAAAATCTGGTCGTCGTCGCCACCGCCGATGCTGTTCTGGTGGCCGGTAAAGACCAGGCCCAGGATGTGAAAAAAGTAGTGGACGAACTGGCCCGCCGGCGGCGGCAGGAGCACATCAGCCACGTTGTCGTCTACCGCCCGTGGGGCAACTATCAGACCACCGACGCCGGCGACCGCTTCCAGGTCAAGCGGATCGTGGTCAAGCCGGGAGAAAAGCTGTCGTTGCAGCAGCACATGCACCGCGCCGAGCACTGGATCGTGGTGCATGGCACCGCCAAGGTGACCCGCGACGGCGAAACCGTCACTTTGCATGAAAACGAGTCCACCTTCATTCCCATCGGCACTGTGCACCGCCTGGAGAATCCGGGGAAAATCCCCTTGCATATCATAGAAGTGCAGTCGGGCAGCTATCTCGGGGAAGATGATATTGTAAGGTTTGACGACACTTACGGCCGCCTTTGATCCGCCAAAATCCCTTTTTGGCACATGATACTTAAGGCCGTTCTTCACAGAGCAGGCGATCAATCGTCAAAATTTAAAGCGCCGGCGGCGCCATCAATCCGCCCTTAACTTTTTGCCTCGTATACTAATTTTTGACGAGAAATCGAAAACGCTTTCAATAAACTGCTGGTATTTGCCGTTGAAAATCTTAATTTGGCCCCGTTCTTGCTTATGGTAAAGCGATAACGCCTATCTGTTCCCGACGCGAATAAGCCAAGCTCAACATGGCAAGGGATGGGAGGCAGGGTCTAGCTGGGAAAAGGCCGGCGGGGGACTGGAGAAGAAGAATAAAATGACAAATCCTGCGCGCATAGCGGTCGGCATATCCGCCATCGGCTTTGTCGCGGCCATTGGCATTTACACCCTTATTCGCGGCGACTTCGATCCTGCACCGTCCGCCCCCGCCAAGAATGCCGTGAGCTGGAGCATAGCGCCGCCTATAGGGGACGGTTCAGCAGAGGAGGAATCCGCGTCTCCGGACAGCCTCGCCAAAGCTTCCTCCAGCCAATACCGGCCGATGGATTTCGGCGCCAAATATCATGGTTTCGTAGTCGGCCAGCGGGCCAGCCTTGCTGATGCGCTGACGGGGGCCTTGGAAGGGACGCCGGAAGGTCTGGAGGCTCTCCAGCGTTATTTTGACGCCGCCCTGGGCGATGAAGAGGCGTTGCGGCATCTGGCAGGACGACTGCTCGACGCTCTTGGTGAAAGCGCCATTCGCAATGACTATGACGCCATGTCCAAGGCGACCGAGCGGGTCGGCGAAGCGGTGGCCCAGGCCATGGCCGCCGGCTACACCGCCTCCTATCAATTTCTCGATAACTACAAGCTGCCCAGAACCGCCCATGGCTGGGACTTCGGCGATGACGCCAAAAAAGCTCCCGGCGACTTCATCCGCATCGGCGTCAAGAGCCGGGAGGTCAAGGGCAATCATTTGCGCGTCTTTGATCTGCCGGGCGGCGCGCCGCTGTTTGGCGACGGCCTGGAAGACGTGGAGCGGTTCGCCACCGATCTGCCGGACGGCCTTTACCGCATCTACATCCTGTCGGCGAAAAGAGCCAACGGCGCTTTGCCGCGCCACCCCTTCGGCGACAGCGTGCGCACCAACGGCCGCTCGGTTCGTCTGATTGAAACCCGGCAATCCTTCCCGGAAGCGCAGGTGCGCTTTACCGCCGGCGGCATCGACCTCGACCTGCCGGCGGCGGCAACCGCAGCGGAAGAAATTGCGCCGACGACCATTCGCTACAATGCCGCCAAGAGCGCCCAGGGCTTATTGGTGATGACCCAGGCGCTGGTCGCCAATGGGGCGTTCACCGTCGAATTTGATGTGCCGGAAGGATCGGAAACATATCTGGTGGGTCTGATCGCCGAAGAGAGCGACTATTCCGCCATCGAGAAAGACCTGGAATTGCAGATCGCCGCCCTCCTGGCCGGCACCGAGACGGCAGCCGGCCAACCCGCCGCCGCGCCAAAGATTTCACCCTTCAAAGTGGCGTTCGTGGTGCCGGCGGCCAGCAGCAATCCTGGCAGAGGCGGGCCTTCCGCAAGTAGTAGCGGTGGTTCCGGCAGCGGTGGTTATTCTCCCGGTGGCGGAGGTTCATCGACATCCTCAGGCGGTAGTTCCGGCAGTGGATCATCCGGAGGCATATCTCCAGCCAGTTCGGGAGGCAACGCATCGTCAGGCAGCGGTCCGGGAGGCGCAACGTCGACCTCCGGCGGTTCCAGCACTTCGACCTCGGGTGGCGACGGCTCATCCGGATCGTCCACGTCCAGCGGTGGATCATCGACCTCGGGTGGTGATGGGTCATCCGGTTCGACGACGTCCAGCGGTGGTTCCTCGACCTCGGGTGGCGACGGTTCATCCGGTTCGTCGACATCAAGTGGTGGGTCCTCCACTTCCGGCAGCGACGGATCATCTGGTTCCTCAACATCCAGCGGTGGCTCATCGACCTCGGGCGGTGACGGTTCATCCGGTTCGTCAACATCAAGTGGTGGATCCTCTACATCTGGCGGCGACGGTTCATCCGGTTCGTCGACATCAAGTGGTGGATCCTCCACTTCCGGCGGCGATGGATCGTCCGGTTCGTCAACATCAAGTGGTGGATCCTCCACTTCCGGCGGCGATGGATCGTCCGGTTCGTCAA
>JACFMS010000044.1:0-3542 GCA_019455285.1 Sphingomonadales bacterium | reverse complement strand
ATGGATCGTCCGGTTCGTCAACATCAAGTGGTGGATCCTCTACATCTGGCGGCGACAGTTCATCCGGTTCGTCTACATCAAGTGGTGGGTCCTCCACTTCCGGCGGCGACGGATCATCTGGTTCCTCAACATCCAGCGGTGGCTCATCGACCTCGGGCGGCGACGGTTCATCCGGTTCATCGACGTCCAGCGGTGGATCATCGACCTCGGGCGGTGACGGTTCATCCGGTTCGTCAACATCAAGTGGTGGCTCATCGACCTCGGGTGGCGATGGGTCGTCCGGTTCGTCGACTTCCAGCGGTGGCTCATCGACCTCGGGTGGTGACGGTTCATCCAGTTCGTCAACATCAAGTGGTGGATCCTCTACATCTGGCGGCGATGGATCGTCCGGTTCGTCGACGTCCACTGGCGGGACGTTGATTTCCACTTCCGGCGGTAGTGGCTCGTCCGGTTCATCAACCTCAGGCGGTTCCAGCACGTCCACCTCCGGCGGCGGCGATCCGACGCTCCTGGCCGAGGCCGGACCGGATCAATGGGGGGATATCGGCACCAGCTTCCTGTTCAGCGGCTGCGAGTCGCTGTTTAGTGACGCGCTGATCTGCGATTTCTCCGAAAGCTATCTGCAGGACCATTTCATGGCCGCCTGGTATCTCGGCGATCAGCAGATCGGCAGCGGCTTCTCCGTTACCCTCGATACCGGCGATGGCACGCTGTTTGACAGTCCGCAAAGCTACCTGCTGACCTTTGAGATCATTTTCCTGGATGGTGGCGCGCCGATCCTGACCAGCAGCGATCAGGCGAGGCTGGTGCTGGCCCGGCGCAACATCTCCGAACCGGCGATTTTGTTGATCTTCGTGGCGTCGATCTTGGGCCTCGGTTATCTTCGCTGGCGGCGCTGGTGGGCGTAGCGCCCACGGGATTAGCACGATGACTGCCGAGCATTCAGGGAACAAGCGACCGCCTTCGGCAACCAATTGCTGGCTGAACGCCATCGGCGCCGCTACCGCCGTGGGCGTCATGCTGCATGCCACAGCGCGCAACCTGCCGATCGAGATCGCCATGCTGTTATGCGCGCTGGCGTTGGCCGCGCCCATCATTGTCGGTGACCTCCTCCTCTATCGCGTCTACAAGCGGCCAAGCGCCGGTCTGTCCCGCGACGCCAGGCAGGCCATGCCCAACCATTATGCGCGCGTGGCGACCAAACTTATGGGACTGTGGGTGACGCTGGGGGTAATCGCGGCGGCCTACTGGCTGTTTCCCGAATACCGCGGCGATTATTTCAAGCCGTTTTTCCGCTTGGCGATTCCGGCGCTGCCGATCTTGGCGCTGTTGTCGATCCCTTATTTCTTTCTCGTCGACCGCCGCATGGACGACCCCCACGACGGCTATTGGCATATGGGCCGCCTATGCCTGGGCGTTCTGCCGCAGGAGCGGCAAGCGTGGACGAAGCTTAAGGAACATATCCTAGGCTGGACCATCAAGGCGTTCTTCCTGCCGCTGATGACGGTTTTTCTGGCAAAAAACCTGCAATGGATGATCGAGCATCCGCCGCAACTTCATCTGGAGAATTTCCGTCTGGCGGTGCATTGGTGGATCACGTTGGCGTTTTTTCTCGACGTATCCTTCGCCTTCGTCGGCTACACGCTGACGCTGCGCATCTTCGACAGCCACATCCGCTCCAGCAATCCGCTGCTCTTGGGCTGGGGCGTGGCCTTGATGTGCTACCCGCCCTTCTGGGCGCTATTTGAATCCCACTATCTTGGCTACAACACGCCGCCCAATTGGGAAGGCTGGCTGGCCAACTCGCCGGCGATCTATGTGCTGTGGGGCAGCGCGCTGATCTTTCTGATCGCCGTTTATGCCTGGGCGACGGTCGCTTTCGGCCTGCGCTTTTCCAATCTTACCCATCGCGGCATTCTCACCGGCGGTCCCTACCGCTTCACCAAGCACCCGGCTTATGTGGCGAAAAATCTTTACTGGTGGCTTGCGGCCGTGCCGTTCATTCCCGACAGCGATTGGCAGCAGGCGCTACGCGCCTGCCTGATGCTGGCAATGGTCAATATCATCTATTTTCTGCGCGCCCGCACCGAGGAACAGCATCTGGCCAGCGATCCCGATTACGTCGCCTACGCCCAGTGGATAGACCGTCATGGGCTGTTCGCCTTTCTCGGCCGGATGATCCCGCCGTTGCGCTTTCGCACTCCGGCGGCAGCTACGCCATCGGGTTGATGAGAATATTATAGTTAGAATTACTCTACCCAATATTGCTTTAATGCGGTAGGCTTCAGCCAGATAAGACATCTGGGGACTGGGGCATGCTGAAAACGGCCGTCGTCATGGGCACGCGGCCCGAGGCGATCAAGCTGGCGCCAATCATCGCCCGCCTGCGTCGCACGCCAACCATGGCGGTCGCCGTCATCGACACCGGCCAGCAGCCAGCAGCTTTCAACGCCACCGCCGCAGCTTTCTCTCTTAATGCTGATTACGCGCTCGGGGTGCACCGAGCCGAACAGACCCTTGCCGATCTTACGGCGGATCTGCTGGCGGCGCTGGAGGCGACACTCAGAGAACTATCGCCTGATCTCGTCATCGTGCAAGGCGATACCCAGTCGGCGCTGACCGGCGCCATGGCCGCGGCGCGGCTACACATTCCCGTCGCCCACGTGGAGGCGGGATTGCGCACCGGCAACCTTGAGGCGCCGTTTCCCGAGGAAATCAATCGCCGCGTCATCGCTGGCTTGACCGCGCTCCATTTTGCGCCGACGCCATGGGCGCGCGGAAATTTGCTGCGCGAAGGCATCCCAAACCAAGCGATCGCGGTTACCGGCAATCCCATCATCGACAGTCTTGCGACATGCCTTGAAGATATGGCGCCCATCGGCAAGCAAGAAAGCTGGCGGCGCGTGCTGGTAACCTGCCATCGGCGGGAGAGCTGGAACAGGGCGCTGCCCAGCATCGCCACCGCCGTGCGCCGTCTGGCGGATCGCCAGGCGGATGTAATGATCACGGTGATCCTGCCGATCGCGCCGACGCCGCGCCGCGTCCTTGAGCAGATATTGAAGAGCCATTCCCGCATTCGTTTTGCGCCGCCGCTGGCCTATACGATGTTCCTGCGGGAACTTCTCGCCGCTGACCTCGTCATTTCGGACTCCGGCGGCATTCTGGAAGAAGCGGCGAGTCTCGGCATCTCCACGGCAATCATCCGCGATCAGGTGGATCGGCCGGAAGCGCTGGAGCTGCCCTGGATACGCCTTGCCGGAACGGAGGAAAACGCCATTCTAGATGCCGCAGGTGCGCTGCTGCGCCAACCACGGTACCGCATTGATCTCTGCGCCGGACCCTTTGGCGACGGCAAGGCGGCCAAACGTATCGTCAAGGCGATCCTGCGGTGGCGCAGAGGCGCTGGGTCGTTGTTATCGTGGCGGGACGAATTTCATCCTCCCAATCAAAACGCAAGCCGCCATGGCCGGGCTGTTTGAACTTTATCTTGATGGGCTGCGTATGCTCACCACGCAGGTCGCCGTGGTTATTTTTATCTCTAG
>JACFMS010000057.1 GCA_019455285.1 Sphingomonadales bacterium | reverse complement strand
ACAAAACTTCACATTTCACATGAATGCTAGCAGTAAGATACTTCTCCGGCAAAGAATTTTCCCGCTGCGGCATCTTCCAACCGTTGTCAAAAGCAGACGAATCCGTTTCGCTCTCCGACGGTATTACCGGACTTTTCGCCGCTCGCGTTGGCGCTTCCCCGCCAAACCGCCAACCCCTCGCGCCCGGGCGTGAATTTCATTTTTTTATACTCACTGCCCGATTGCAAAGCGACGCGATATGCCGCCCACCACCCCGAAAGACGCTACTTCTTCTCCATCCCCTCGCGCACCGCGGCGCGCTGCATGGTGGTTTTGGCCGCTGCGGATCCTGGCTTGGCTGGGCATGCTGGCGGCCGCAGGAGCGGTCGCCACTGCGCTGTTGATAGCGGTTGCACTGGCCTTTGCCTATCCGAATCTTCCCGATATTTCCGATCTCGCGGACTACCGGCCCAAGCTGCCGCTGCGCGTCTACTCCTCTGAAGGCGCCCTGCTCGGCGAGTTTGGCGAGGAGCGCCGCAACCTGACGCCGATCTCCGAGATCCCGAAGGTAATGACGGACGCGGTCCTCGCCATCGAGGACACGCGCTTCTTCGAACACGGTGGCGTTGATTACAAAGGCATGTTGCGCGCCGTCATGGCCAATCTCGGGCGGGTTAAAAGCCAGGGCGCTTCGACGATCACGATGCAGGTGGCGCGCAATGTGTACCTGTCATCAGAAAAAACATTTACACGAAAAATTTACGAAATATTACTAACCTACAAACTCGAACACCTGCTTTCCAAAAATCAGATTCTCGAAATCTATATGAACCAGATTTATCTGGGAAATCGGGCATATGGGTTTGCAGCTGCTTCGGAAACCTATTTCGGCAAACCGCTTAAATCGGTATCCATTGCCGAAGCGGCCATGCTGGCGGGCCTGCCCAAGGCGCCTTCCACATACAACCCCATCAGCAACCCGAAGCGGGCACGGATGCGCCAGCAGTTGATCATCGACCGGATGGAGGAGACTGGTTTCATCGACGCCGCGCAGGCGGCTGCTGCGCGCAAGGAAGCGGTGCACATCCGCACGGGCCAGGACAGCACGCGCATCCACGCGGAGTACGTGGCGGAAATGGCACGCCAGCTGATTTACGCGCAGTACGGCGCCGAAGCCTATACCCGCGGGCTCAATGTCTACACCACCCTGAGTGCCAGCGACCAGGAAGCCGCCTATCAGGCGCTGCGCCGGGGCATCATGAATTACGAGCGGCGCCAGCACTACCGTGGTCCTGAAGAATTCATCGAACTGCCCCAAGACGCCGAGGGCATCGACGACGCCATCGACGACGCGCTGGCCGACCACCCGGACAACGGCGACGTGCTATCGGCCGTCGTACTGGAAGTGAGCAAGCGCAAGATGATTGCGGTGCGCGGCAACGGCGACACCATCGAGATCACCGGCGACGGCCTCAAACCCGTCCAATCCGGTTTGAGCGACAAGGCGCCACCCAACATCAAGTTGC
>JACFMS010000043.1 GCA_019455285.1 Sphingomonadales bacterium | reverse complement strand
TGATCGCCAAGCATCTTTTCAGCGATGAACTGGTGGCGGTTTTGCCGAAGGACCATCCGCAAACCAAGCGGGTGGTGGTGTCGGCTGAGGATTTCTATGGCGATACCTACATCACCTACGGCATCGAAATCGAGCCCGGGCATGAATACGATTTGCTGTTCAAGGAAAGCGCGCCCTTGCCGAAAAAAATGATCAATGTCGGCTCGCTGGATTTTATCTTGGAGTTCGTCAAGCTCGGCTACGGCGTCTCCTTCCTGATGAAATCGGCGGTGTTGGATGCCGTGCAGCGCGGCGACGTGGATATTCGCCCGTTGAAGGCCGGCGGCGGCTTGAGTATCGATTGTTGGGCGGTCTATTCCAAGGTCGTGCCGGAAACCGCGGCAACCGCCCGCCTGGCCGCCCTGCTGGAGCGCTCCTCGTCCGCTCTAAGTTGAAGCTTCTTCCCGCGGTTTTCGCCGGGCGATGGCTTTCAGCACCGTCTCATGCTTTCGGGCATTGAGGGGGTATTTCCAGAACAGGGTGATGGCGACAAGGATGATGAGGCTCGGCGCCAAGAGGCCGATGATGCGCACCCATTGCAGCGTTTCCGGCGAGTTATCCGCCGTGGCGTCAAAACCGACCCATTGCAGCATCGGCAACGCAATGAGCGCCGCCACCGCCAGCGCCCCCTTGTCGAACAAATTAAAGAACGCAATGTAACTGCCCGATACCTTGTCGCCGCCTTTCAGCGTGCCATAATCAATGCAATCGGCGATCATCGAGGTCGGCACGATATACCAAGTGGCGAAGGAAGCGCCGATCACCGCATAGGCCACGCCGGCCCAGAAGAAGGATCCGTGCGGCGTAAAGCCAAGCATGGCAAGGGCTGCAATTTCGATGGCCGCGCCAACGCAGATGGCGCGGTGCTTGCCAATACGTCCGGCCAGATAGACGAAGAACGGCACGCAAAGCGGCATGACCATGTATTCGATCAGCATCAGGTTGAGGAATTCACCGCGCAACCCCATGGCTTGCTCGATGATGAACAGCATGCAGGCGTTGTACATATAGGTGCCAAGGTACAACAGGCCGACGCCCGTCAGCACCCGCAAGTAAAGCTTGTTCTTCAAGATCAGTTTGAAGTTGCTCCACACCTCGGGGCTTGGGCCGCTGGCGCGGGTGGTGTCGGGCACTTTCCAGGCGGCGAAGAAATTGGTAAGCGGGATCAAAATGCAGGCCACCCAGGTGAATACATACATGACATTGGCGATATTGGTCTCGCCGTCGGGGATGAACAGGCGCGGCGCCGCCACCGAAAGATAAATGCCGATCATGGTGCCGACTTCGCGGTAGCCGGTGACTTTGTTGCGCTCCTTGTAATCGGTGGTCAGCTCGGCGCCCCAGCTTAAGTAGGGAATGCGCAACATGGTGTAGGCGATGTAAAAGACGATCAGCCCCACCAGAAGAAAGGTTTCATCAGCACCCTTGGGCGGCTGGCATAACAGCCAGGTCATCAGCATCATCAATGGCGTGCCGATCACCAGCCAGGTCTTGCGGCGGCCCCACCGGAACGGGATCTTATCGGATAGGATGCCGACGATGGGATCGGAAATGCCGTCCCACATGCGGCCGATGAAAAAAATCACCCCGAGAGAGGCAAGACTTAACCCCACCACCTGAGCATAAAACGGCGGGAAGTAGACGATGATCGGCAGCAGCAGCATGGCTTGGGGGATGGCCGGCAGGCTATAGCTCGCTAAAATAGTGCGCGATAAAGTCTTCGATGACGCCATGTCTGGTCTGCCCGCCCCTGATGCCGATGGTCCCCTGCCATCTTTTTCTGGCGCGGATTATGAGGCTTTAAGGAGCCTCAGGCAATTGCGCCTTACGCCGCCCTGCCGGCGGCGGGTTGCATAACTTTCAAGATCGGGTGCAATCTTGTTCAACAAGCGGCTCTGCCGTTGGCGGTGGATAGAATTTATATATATAAAACAAAGACCTGAATTATGCGAGAAGACTTCTGAATGAGCTGCCCCTCCAGGCTAGAGATGATATTTCGGTCAAGCGTGGGTTGCGCTCTCTGCCTGCTCGGTATCTTGATCGTCGCGCCGCCTACCGCAGCCGCTAATGGCCTGGAGGAAGTGCTCATCACCGCATCGCGGCTGCCGCCGCTGGAAAGCGACGCCGCTTATGGCGTCACTCGTCTGCGCGCGGATGAGCTTGCCGCCAGCCCCCATTTGCGGTTGGATGAAACCCTGCGTCAAGCAGCGGGATTTTCATTGTTTCGCCGGGCGTCAAGCCGTAGCGCCCACCCCACGGCGCAAGGGGCGACCTTGCGCGGTCTTGGTCCCAACGGCGCGGGGCGCGCTCTGGTCCTCCTCGATGGCATTCCGCAAAACGATCCCTTCGGCGGCTGGGTGATGTGGTCAGCACTGCCGCAGGCATTTATCGAGGTTGTCACGCTCTATCGCGGCGGCGGCGCGGGTCCGTTCGGGGCCGGCGCGCTTTCCGGCGTGATCGATATCGCCAGCGCCGATCCGTGGCAAACCGGCGTTGCGGCGCAAGGCAGGTATGGCTCCTTTCATACCTGGGATGCGACGCTTGCGGCGCGCGTTGTTGCCGGCAGAACGGCATTCAGCGCTGATGTTGCCGGCTATGACAGCGACGGATTTTATCTGCTGCCAAAGCATCAGCGTGGGCCCGTGGACGTACCCGCCGCCGCCACCGCCTATTCGGCGCGGCTGGGCGTAGATGTGCAAGTGGCCGAGACGACGCGATTTTCCGGCCGTCTATCGGCCTTTTACGATGGGCGAACCAACGGCATCGCTCTTGCTGATAATCGCAGCAAAGGCTGGGATGCCAGCCTACGGCTGACGCACGATCCGGACGGCAAGCTGGCAATGAATGTGGCGCTTTATGTTCAGGACCGCAATTTTCGCAGCGCCTTTGCAGGGGTAAATAGCGACCGCTCAGCCGCGACTTTGACTCTGGATCAATTTGATGTGCCCGGCCGCAGCGTCGGCCTACGCGCGGAGCTGCGCTATGTCTGGGAAGATGGACAGATCACGCGCCTTGGCGGCGATGGGCGATGGGTCGACGGCGAGACCAATGAATATTTTCGCAATCTGGGCGGCGGATTCACGCGCCTGCGTGTTGCCGGCGGTGAGCAAGTTTTGGGCGGCGTTTTTCTGGAACACAGCGCGCGCCTGCAACACGGCCTGACATTGACCGCCGGCGTCAGGCTTGATTATTGGCGCACCGACCACGGCAGGCGGCAGGAAAGCGATATCGCATCGGGTGCTGTGGTGTTAGAGGAAAATTTTCCTAACATCGGTGAATGGTTGACCAGCGGCCGTTTGGGCGTCAAGTGGGCGGCGACGGATTTTATCGCGTTGCGCGCCGCCGCCTATACCGGCTTTCGCGCCCCCACCATCAATGAGTTATACCGCCCATTCCGCATCGGCAATGACATCACCGAGGCTAATGGCAGTCTTGACCAGGAACGGTTGAAGGGCTGGGAAATCGGCGCCGTCTGGTCGCCAACGGCAGAGGTATCATTGGATATCACCTTCTTCGCCAATCGCCTGGAAAACGCCATCGGCAACGTTACCGTTGGCGTCGGGCCTGGGGTGTTTCCCACGGTCGGCTTCGTGCCGGCGGGCGGCGTGCTGCGTCAGCGCCAGAATATCGAACGCTTAAACGTCAACGGCGTGGAGCTATCCGCGAACATAAATCTTACCGAGCATTTCCAAGTGCAGTCGAGCTATGCCTACAACGATGGCGAGATACGTCGCTTCCTAGTCGTGCCTGACCTTGTAGGAAACCGTTTGGCGCAAGCGCCTAAGCATAACGGCATGGTAGCTGCTGATTGGCGGGCATTTGATCAACTCAGGATTCGCGGCGTCGTGAGATATGGAAGTAGGCAGTTTGAGGATGACACCAATTCCCGCCGTCTGAACGATTATATCGCCCTGGATGCCTATGCGGACTACCGTCTGTCGGATGCCACGACACTTTTCATCCAAGGGGAGAATCTGACCAACTCGGAAATTCAATCCGCCATTGACGGCAACGGGATCATCACGCGCGCTACCCCGCGCAGTATAGCGGTCGGGGTGAACTTGAAGCTGTGATGTGGCTTGGCTTGCCGGTTCACTTCGAGTTGGGGCCGAAAGTTCGCCATCAACTTCGGCAACTTCATCAAGATCACAAGCGTCATGCTGTGGATAAAATAGTTAAATGGTTACTCTAGCCTAGGTACGCGGCAAACCACCAAAGCGAGCATAAGTTTCGGAGGAAGCTTCCGGCAGGGGACCATCAAGACGCGTCGCCACCGATATCAGGTGTTCCTCGGCGCGAGGGAATACCGAGATGTAAACGCTTTGGCATAATTCATGAGCTGCAATGCCTGCCCAGTTGTCAGGGAGAAGTGCCACGGGCAACATTGGATCGCGCAAATGGATGCGGCGATATTCATGAATTAGCAGCGTGCGCAGCACGAAAGCGCTTTCAGGGGAGGGATCAGCGCCGTCTGCAAGCACGTCAGCGACGGATTGAAACTGCTGGATGAAACGGCGGTAGCGAACATTAAGATCAGCCAAATCCCATCCGCTACGCACAATATCCGCGTTGGTTTCGCTGTCGCAAGGCTTAGTCTGCAGGATGGTCGCCTTATCTGCAAGACCAATAGGGGCAATCAGATCGCGCACCGCCGCTGGGCTGTAATTGGGGTGCATGAAAACCCCTGGCACGGTTTCGCCAAAACCAGCACCGTTCATATCGTCACGTACCCGCTGACGCAGATCGCCAGGAAATTCCTGGAACATGACGAGGGTCCACTGGCCGTTCCATTTGATGGTCTCAGCGCCGTAAATGCGCTCCGTGTTGACCGCATAAAGGGCGAGCGCCGAAGGCGAGAGAGCGTATTGAGAAAATCGACCTTGGCGGGAGCTTACAAGCCAGCTGTGCGCCTGTCTGCCGACGGTTGTGCGCACCAGCCGGTCCGTGACGCCGAATGGCTCCATTAATCGAATAAGACTGGTTAGGGTAATGGCTGCGCCTCGCGGTGCTAATGCATCCCCCATGATTGTTACTAGCAGTGAACCTGCCCGCATGGGACGCCGCTTTCTGAACCGGGTCAAAATAGGAGCCAGCGCTTTATCGAAATCTGTGACCATTACTTCTGTATCATAAAAAAACGATACACAATTCGTATCAACTGCTTTTAAGCCGTGTCAAGTCATGGTGATTATTGTTTAAAATGAGATGACACACGAATAATTGATAATATGAAAATTACGTGTCACTATGGCCAATATCAAGAAGAAAAAAAGTGTCGCAAGACATGGGTGTCGTCGTCAGCAGAGGATGGCTGGGGCGACACGATGAAAACAAATCAAGCGGGGTTAACTACATGTTTGGCAATAATAAATTAATAAATTTTAGCGCCTATGGGTGGTCGAGTGGTTGGTTGCAGGTGTGTGCCGCCATCATTCTTGCCGTAGGGACGGCCATCACCCCTAAAAGCGCATTTGCATTAAAATTATGCACCTTTGAATTGGAGAATGCCACTGGATCAGAACAGCGAATCGGCGTTCTGACTAGGACCGGCGACATTCTTGACCTCAATCGCGGTTATGCCCTGACCCTTATGGAGACGGGCCTGAAAAAATCCCGCGCGCTCGAAGAGGCCAACGCTATGGTTCCGCCCAATATGATTGCATGGCTGGAGCAGGGCGAAGCCGGACGCGCGGCGGTTGACAAAACACTGGCGCATCTTGATGCGCGCATCGGCGACCATGGCCTGAAGGGAGCGGATGGTGAACGAGTGATTTTTGCCCGCCGTGAAGTGCGCCTGCTGGCGCCGATACCGCGTCCCACATCTCTGCGCGATGCTGGCGGCTTTCTAAATCACATGCGAAAGCAAATGAACGCTAGCGAAAAAGGACGTCAGATATTTGAGCTTTTCGAACAAAATCCGTTGTTTATTACCTATGCGTCGACTTCTGTTGCTGGTACGGACGCCGATATTCTATGGCCAAATTACAGCGATGTTCTAGACTATGAACTTGAAATCGCCGTTGTCATTGGCCGCAAGGGCAAAAACATCCCCGTGGATGAGGCGAAAAACTACATCGCCGGATACACCATCTATAATGATGTCTCCGCGCGAGATTATCAGATCATCGAAATGACCTCGCCGCTCGGCAGCGGCAAGGGCAAGAGCTGGGACGGCGGCAATCTACTTGGCCCCTATCTCGTCACCCCGGATGAATTCAATCCCGACCAGGATCACGCCATGATCGCGCGTGTGAATGGCGAGGAATGGGGACGCGGTTCAACCAGTTCCATGTACCATAAATTCTCTAAGATTGTCAGCTTCATCAGCCAGGAGCAGACACTATACCCCGGTGACGTTATCGCCTCGGCGACGGTGGAAAACGGCAGCGCCATGGAAGTGGGCAAGTTCATCAACCCCGGCGATGTGGTGGAGCTTGAAATCGAAGGCATCGGCGTACTGAAAAACAAATTTGTCAAAGATCCGACGGCGGAGAAGAAACCATTTCCGACGGCCTTGGCGACGCTGTTGCCTAACCAATTGTACAAGGGTCCGCAGCGTCCCTTAAAAGTTGTGGAAGTGGCGAAAAATATTTATGCAGGCATTCAGGTAGCGCCGGGGTTCGCCGGTTACAGCAACATGATGTACGTAGCCATTGGCGAAGGGTTGGTGGCGGATACGCTTCTGGACATCAAACGCACGCAAAAGATGATTGATCTCTTCCGTCAGCATGAAGGTCCATGGCCGCCAAAGTATCTGGTCAATAGCCATGCCGATTCCGACCATGTGTGGGGGAATGAGCTGTTCAAGAACTCTGAAATTATCGGTCATAAGACACTGGCTAGCATGCCGTTGGCTGGTCCAAAGCAGTTCATTCTGGCCATCAGCAATCAGTCATTCCCCAAAGTCCAGCGGGATTTCGTAGGAATTGCCAAGGAGTTTGATCTTCGGGATATTACAGTGACGCCGCCCAGTCGGCTGATTAGTGACGGCGAAACTCTCGACCTTGACCTTAATGGCGTACCGGTTCACATCAAACACCTTGGCCCAGCACATAAGGAAAGCGACGTTATTATCTATTTGCCGCAGCAGAAGGTTCTGTTTGCCGGGGATCTCGTGTTCAATGGACTGACGCCGCACATGACGGGGACTTACGAGAAAGTCATCGCCGCGTATAAGTATATGGAGTCCTTGAAGCCCGATATTGTTATTCCCGGGCACGACGATATTACCGATGCAGCGCAAATCACCAAAACCCGCAAGTATTTCGAGATGGCTTACAAGATTGCCAAACGCGGATACGCTAAGGGATTATCCCCCATTGAGGCAGCTAAGGAGGCCAATATCGGGGAGTATGCAAACTGGCATTATCCCGGACAGATCATGATCAGCTTGAATGTCCTCTATACGGAACTTGGCGCTGACCTTGGTGCTGCCGACCACCGCGCCTTGATGATGCGCGGCATCGTTGAAGCTGCCGAACTGGAAGAATATTGGAAGTCAAAAGGCGTTAATCAGCCGAGTAATTCTAAGAAGTAAAACAACAACCACCCATTAGTCATTACGCTTAATCTTGCTTCGAACCCATCTCCAGGAAGAAAGGGAGGATTCTACATGTCTACAAGAAACATCAAGATAAACAATCATCAGACTATTCGATACGATCGGATCCTATCGACGTCAGGGATTGTAACGATTGCCATATTTTCTCTGATGAATACCGCCTTGGCGGCTGAAAACGCCTCAACAGTTTCCCTTGAGGAAATTACCGTCACGGCAACCAAGACGGGCGCCACCGAACTTCAGAAAACGCCGATGACCATTACCGCGCTGACTGGTGATGAAATGTCACGAGCAAACCTGACGGATATGAAGGAAATCGGCGTTGTTGTGCCGAATGCAAATTTCATTAATCTTGGCGGATTTTCGCAGGCATTCATCCGCGGCGTCGGTAACACCAGTCAGGGCGCGGCCATCGGCGGCGAGACTAATATCAGCTTCTACCTTGATGGTGTTTATCTGGAACGCGGCATGGGCGCCAATACGGAATTCTTTGACGTTGAACGCATTGAGGTGCTTCGCGGACCGCAAGGGACATTGTACGGGCGGAACGCCACCGGCGGCGCTGTAAACATCATTACTAGAATGCCTACCGATGAAGTCGATTTCAAAGCCGGCGTGACGGTAGGGAATTATGATAAAATACGGGCTGATGCAAGCCTTGCTGGTCCTATTGTTTCCGGCAAGGTTGCTGGCCGTATTTCCGCATCCATCAACAAGCATGACGGGTATGTCAAGAATCTGATTGGTCCTGATCTACAGGATGAAAATTCTTATGGCATCCGTGGCAAATTATCTATCACGCCATCTGATTCCATTCGAATTGACTTAGCGGCGGATTACTATGAACAGAATAATAATGGAACTGTCAATCAATTAGAATATGATCCCAACAATGCCTGGCCGACATTGACGGCGCCGGTTCCAGAGGACTTCTGGTCAGCCAATGTCAACGGTCCTGTATACGACAACGCCGAATCATATGGCCTATCTGCTACAATCGCCATTGACTTGCCTCATGATATGACCTTTAGATCCATTACCGCATACCGTAATTGGGAGCGAGACTTCCTATGGGATGCGGATAACAATCTGCCGGCCAGAGTAGACCTTGTATTGCACGACTATTTTGATACCTTCACTCAGGAGGTTCAACTTGATGGAAAACTAGATAGATTATCTTGGCAGACCGGCTTCTTCTATTATGAGCTTGATAACCAATAGGGTGGTGACTTCTATTTCGATGCATTACTCCCCGGACTGGTGAGAAGCCCTGAACTTGACTTACATACAAAGGCCTGGGCGGCATTTCTTAATATTACTCTGGCTGTAAGCGATCGCTTAAATGTCAATGCCGGCATTCGCTACAGTGATGAAAGAAAACATGCCATAACAACGCAGGCAAGCACCATTCCTCCAAGCGTTATCGTCAGAGACACCAAGGGAAGCTGGGATGACTGGTCCCCAAAAGTATCCATAGACTACAGCCCCAGCGATGACGTCATGCTATACGCCAGCGTAAGCAAGGGTTTTAGGGCAGGCCAAATTGCCGACAATAACCCACCTCCCTACTCGCGGTTGGTAAACCCTGAAAAACTATGGGCCTATGAAGTCGGCGCTAAAACAAAATGGGCTGATGATCGTGTGCGCGCCAATGTCACTGCGTTCTATTATGACTATCAAGATCTTCAGCAGACGACGGTGATTGATGCCGTTTCAGTCGTGACCAATGCATCCAGCGCTGAAATCAAAGGCGTCGAGTTGGAAATGACAGCCATGGTCACGTCAGAATTGACGTTGTTTGGTAATTTTTCCTACATGGATTCAGAGTATAAGGATTTCGTTGACGTCAGCCCTTATAACAACGCGCCCGTTGATGTTTCAGGAAATAGATTGCGTTATGCACCAAAAACAAAAGCAATGCTTGGAGCATCTTATGATATTCTTTTGGGTAATAGCGGTACGCTGACCTTGCGCGGAGACGTCAGCTTTATCGGCGATATACACTTCTCATCGCTCAATACGGATGATCTGAAGCAGGATTCCTATACTCTGGTCAATGCCAATATGACATACCGAAACGAGGACAGTCCTTGGAGCGTAATGGTCTATGGCAAAAACCTGACCAAAGAGAAATATTACCGTCATAAGTCATTAAATAGCTTCGTCGGTCGGGCTCCAGGCGGCTACGTAGGTGATCCGCGCACCTATGGTCTGCAGGTCATTTATCAGTACTGATTTATTGAAAATGGGCGGCATCGGCAGTGGATGCCGCCCCTATTTTTTATAAAATAATTCTTTTCGAGTAGTGACATGAGCGAGAGAAAAATCTGGCCAAGACGCTATGTCCTCGTCGCATTGTGTTTTATCGCCACGTTCATATGTTACATGGACCGTGTTAACATATCAGTTGCGGTGATTGCCCTACAGCAGGAATTCGGCTGGGGCAATACGGTCAAAGGGTTCGTGCTATCATCGTTTTTTGTAGGCTACCTCGTCATGCAGGTTCCTGCCGGCATTATTGCCAACAAGCTCGGCGGTAAAATAGTGCTTGGCTTTGCGGTTGTATGGTGGTCGGTGTTTACCATGCTGACTCCGGCGGCGGCGTCCTTATCCCTTATTGCGCTCATTATTGTGCGAATAGCCCTTGGCCTAGGTGAAGCGGCAACTTTTCCTGCCGTCTTTTCACTTTACAAGAATTGGGTTCCAGCCAAGGAACGATCACGGGCCGTTACGCTGACCTTAAGCGGGGCGCACCTTGGCACTTTGGCGGCGCTTCTTCTTACCGGATGGGTTGTTGATACATTTGGCTGGCCTATGGTGTTTTACTTATTCGGGCCTTTGGGGTTCTTTTGGGCGATCGCCTGGTATTTTACGGTAGACGGTCATCCAACAACGTCGAAACGCATCTCCAGGAAGGAGGAAGCGCTTCTGGCGCCGCTACATGCCGACAAAAAAGCACTTTCATCGGTACCATGGAAATCATTACTAACGGAACCTGCGGTGTATTCTCTGGTTATCTCGCATTTCTCGGCCAACTGGGTCATGTACATGCTGGTCGCCTGGATGCCAAGTTACTTTCACGCCACCCAAGGGGTCAGTATTACCGGCGCCGCATTATATTCCGCCGCCCCTTATTTAACCGCCTTTGTTGTCGCGAATATCAGCGGTTCTTATGCCGATTGGCTATTGGCCCGTGGTTGGTCTGCAACCGCAGTCCGCAAATTGATGCAGTCCATTGGCCTTCTGGGTTCGGCGGTATTTCTGCTGCTGGCGCGTGACGTCGGTTCGGCGTCGGAAGCGCTTGCCTACATGTGCGCCGCTTTGGGTCTGCTAACATTTACGTTTTCCGGTACTGCCTCCGCGACCCTGGAAATAGCACCACGATATTCTGATGTACTGTCCGGCATCAGCAATACTGCAGGCACGCTTCCGGGCATTATCGCTGTCGTCATAACCGGATGGTTGGTGGACATCACCGGCAGCTATGATGCCGCTCTGGCGTTGACAGCGATGGTGAGCATGATTGGCGCCGCAGTATGGCTGATATTCGGGACGGCAAAAAATATTCTCGATGAAGCGTCGCCTTTAGCGTCTAGAGATACGAGTTCCTGATAAGAAAGGCTGTTAATCATGCCTGTAACCACGGGGAAAATAATATGACCGCAACAGATGATCTGCCGCTGGCGGTGCAAAACCTGATTGATCTGCCCGCTGATGGCGGCTTGCCGCGATTAATGGGTAGCAGATGCACGGCATGCGGTCATTACGCTTATCCATCCGTGGGCATATGCTGTGAATGCGGTGGAGCGACGGAAGCAGCGGGCTTGGGCAGGAAAGGAATTATCTACTCATATACGTCCGTGCATGTTAAGCCCCCCATGGGACTGCCCAGCCCCTATTCAGTTGCATATATCGACCTTAACGATGCGCCCTTACGCATTTTCGGCCTTCTGGCGCCGGGCAACACTACGCCTTATGCCATTGGTCAGCGTGTGGAACTCCGAGTTGGACAGATTGGCGTAAATACTGAAGGTCATCCTTGTTTGCGGCCTTATTTTGTGCCTGATGTCTCCTCACCTGCCTAAAGGATCAATGCATTGACGTCAATTATCGGAGTTGGGTTAATCCCGTTTGGTCAATACCTTAATCGTACTGTTGAATCTTTGGGCGTGGAAGCTGCCCTGTTGGCGATGAAAGATGCGGGAGTATCAGCGAAACAGATTACTGGGGCTTATGTCGCCAATGCTCTGGGCAGCCGGTTATTTGGTGACATGACTGTTGGTCAGAGCATTTGCGCTCAGATAGGGGTGCGTCGGGTGCCGGTGATCAATGTGGAAAACGCCTGTGCGTCAGGGTCGGCGGCGTTTCATCTTGCCTGGCAGGCGATTGAGGCGGGACAGTGCGACGTTGCCATGGTGCTTGGCATCGAGAAAATGAGTGCGCCTGGAATCGGCCTCATCAATTCAGGCGTCAGCGACCCTGATACGCAGATGGGCATGGTAACCCCTGCTGGTTTTGCCTTGCGCGCCAAGCGGCATATGTATGAATTTGGCACCACCGCCGAACAGCTGGCGCAGGTGACCGTAAAAAGCCGGTGGCATGCGCAGCACAATCCCAACGCCCAGTTTCAAAAACAGGAGACGATTGGAAGCGTATTGGCGGCGCCGATGATCGCCGACCCGTTGACCCGTTCGCAATGCTGTCCCATTGCCGATGGTGCAGCCGCCATAATCGTGTGCAGCGATCGGTTTGCCAAAACCTTTTCTCGCGCGGTTCGGGTACGCTACAGTGTCTTGACGTCAGGTGGTTACGAAAATCCGATGGACATCGTGCGCTGGGAAACGGACTACCGCGCCGCTCAGCTTGCGTATGAAGGCGCGGGGCTAGGGGCAGAAGACCTTGATGTGGTGGAATGTCATGACGCATTCACCATTGCGGAAATTCTGCATTATGAGGCGCTTGGCTTATGCCCACCAGGTCATGGTGGGCAATTGGTGGACGCCGGCGTTACCAGCCTTGGCGGGCGCATTCCGGTGAACGTATCAGGTGGCCTTCTCAGCCGCGGCCATCCTATTGCCGCTACGGCGGTGGCGCAACTTGTTGAACTGACTGCGCAGCTTCGTCATGAAAGCGGCCGCTTGCAGGTTGAAGGCTGCCGCGTCGGTCTTGCGCACTGCATGGGTGGCGAGAAAGCGGCGGACGCAAAATCTTGCACCGTGGTTATTCTATCTAATTAGCAGTCGCACTGATTTCGGCTTTTTTAGTTTGATAATATCCGGATAATATAGAGAAAAAATGCGTGAGTTAGCCGCCGCCTGTATTTCAGCTCTGTTGCTCGTCGCGCCAACATTCGCTTCCGCGAAGGAGCCGATGAAGCTGGTTGTTCTAGGTACCGGGACGCCCAACCCGGACCCCAACCGCTCCGGCCCGGCATTGGCGATCATAAAAGATGGTCACTCCTATATCATTGATGCTGGTCCGGGTCTGGTGCGCAGAGCTGCTGCCGCTGAAAAGAAATACGGCATTTCTTCCTTGTCGGCGCGAAATCTGGAAACAGCCTTTCTAACGCACCTGCATACAGACCATACAGTCGGTTTGCCCGATCTGATCTTCACATCATGGGTGTTGGAGAGAGAAGTGCCGCTCAAGCTTTTCGGCCCCCCAGGTGCTGATGATATGGTTCAGCATCTCCACCAGGCTTATAAGGAAGATATAAATATCCGCCTCAACGGATTGGAACCGGCTACACCGAGAGGATATAAAGTGGATGTGTCCATCATCCATGAACCGGGCGTTATACTGAAAACAGGCAACCTAAAGGTTGAAGCTTTTCGGGTGATTCACGGGTCGTGGCCGCATTCTTTCGGCTACGTCTTTGCTGATGGCGAGAAGAAGATTGTTATATCGGGCGACGCGCGTCCCAGTCCGTTACTGGTGAAAGCCGCCATGGGCGCCGACATTCTCGTCCATGAGGTTTATTCTGTGCAGGGCTATAAAACCCGGCCCAAGGAATGGCAGACATATCACGCCTCTTTCCATACCTCCGCACACCAGTTAGCGGCAATCGCCAAGGAAACTAAGCCAAAGCTCCTTGTACTCTACCACCAGCTGTATTGGGGATTTTCAGACAAAGACTTGATACAGGAAATTTACGACGCCGGCTATACCGGCACCGTGATTTCTGCGCGTGATCTCGATGTGTTTGAGTAGCGGGCAGCCCCTAAAAAAATTGACCAAGTGCCGAAGTATCTCGCCCCCTTGCCCGCTGCACGGGCCGCCATGGCTGTCTATCGCCACTTTCTTCGGACATGTTCCTATCATGTCCTTTTTTTGTTGATATCTCTGGACGTTTCATTCCGTAGCTTGCTCATTTTTTATAGCCTGTGTATCGGCAGGATTTCCAATCCGGCGGGCTGTTACCTGACTTGTCCTGAATGGAGTGCAAAATTGTCCTGAAGGGTGCGCCGCTACAATCAGTCGGCAGGGAAAGGGATAATAATGTTTAATATCAATAAGTTAATTG
>JACFMS010000013.1:47717-92543 GCA_019455285.1 Sphingomonadales bacterium | reverse complement strand
GTTGGAAGAGTAGGTCGTCGCCAGGCCTAGAAAAGACAGATGTCAGATGTCAGGTGTCAGATGTCAGATGTCAGATGTCAGATGTCAGATGTCAGATGTCAGATGTCAGAATTATACAAACCCTTCGCAGTGTACCACAATATAGCGTGCAACAGCACTCATCACTTGTCTTGCTGACAACTGACATCTGATTGCCGCGGGGTGGAGCAGCCAGGTAGCTCGTCAGGCTCATAACCTGAAGGTCACAGGTTCAAATCCTGTCCCCGCAACCAAAAACACAAAAGGCCCGCCATCAAGGCGGGCCTTCGTGTTTTTAGCTGCCGGGTCCATGGATCTTGAACCTTGCAAAACAGGCATCAAGCCTGTTTTGCCAAAGGTTCTTCGCGCAGCGGAACGAGCACGGTGCGATAGCACCGCGCGCAGGACTAATCCTGTCCCCGCAACCAATAAAGCATAAGGGCCCCTAATCGGGGCCCTTTTATTTTATCTGATAGGTGGGACCGGTGAATGAGCCTGTTGTTCACACCGCAGCGAAGCACTGCTTCGCGAATCGGATGCGGCCTTCAGGCCAGCTTTATGCTCTCGGCTCTTCCCGCAGACGAGCAATAAGATTGTCCATATGCTTCATGAACACCTTGACCGCCTTGTCGCCATCGCCGGCGACCAGCGTCTTGGCAATCTGCTCGTAGGTTCCCACATAGCCATCCCAATCCTCGATCGGCAGATAGGTGGCAAGTTCGCGATGAAAAAGGTTGAGGTGCAGCCGGCCGGCGATTTTGTCGAGGTAATCATTGCCGGAGAGGGCGTGCACCACGGTGTGAAAGTCGGCGACCCTGATCATGAAGGTGGCGACATTAGTGCGCCGCGCCGACATGCGAATGACCGCCATGGCGTCATTGAGGGCTGAAACGTCCTTGCCCTGGCGCGCCGCCTCAGCGACGAGGGTCAGCCCGGTATAGCCGACGCCTTTTAGGGCTTGCAGGATCGAAATCAGGTCCTTTTTCTCCAGTCGGCGGATCCGCGCGCCCTTGTAGGGCACAAGATCGATGACGCCTTCGCCGGCCAGTACCCGCAACGCCTCGCGAATGGGGCCAATGCCCAGTTTCGTCTCCGCCGCCAGATCGGCCTCCACCAGCCGCTGGCCGGGCAGGTAGCGGCCTTCCCGAATGGCATTCTCGATGTAGCTGGTGGCGACCTCAGCGAGATGCACCCCGCCGCTGCCCGGTTGACGTCCCGGCTTCTTGGGCTTTTCCGTCCGTTTGGCTATGGCCATGCGTTTCCTCAATCTTCACCGGCCGTTATCCCACGGTCCAGGGATGGCGAAATTATAGTTGCGGCGGCGAAATTATTCCATTAAAATAATCAATCAGATCATTAATTATTTCATTAATTATAATCTGAGGTCGTGATTTTTCTCAGGTTTTGGAGACTAGATCCTATGCGGTTTGCCTGTGATACCGGTGATACCGGTGATACCGGTGGCATCGGTGGCATCGGTGGCATCGGTGGCATCGGTGGCATCGGCGGCCCGGCCATCGCCCAGAAGCGGCTGGCCGACGGCAGCGTGATTGATTTGCCCGGTTGCGCCCAGGTGGAAGTCAAGCCGGGCGAAGCTATCCTGTCCACCTCCTGCGGCGGCGGCGGCTATGGCGATCCAACGGCACGCCCCATCGATATGGTGCGCGAGGATGTGTTGGAAGGCTTTGTAACGATCACCCGGGCGCGCGAGGTATATCGTGTGGCGATATCCAGGGACGGCACGGTGGATGAGGGAGAAACCAGACGTCTGCGAATGAGGTAGAGATGTTCAGACAAACGACTTTGCGTTTTGATGACCGCGTCGCCATCATTACCGGCGGCGGCGGCGCGTTGGGCCGCGCCTATGCGCTGCTGCTGGCGGCGCGCGGGGCGAAGGTTGTGGTCAATGATGTCAGTCGCGGGGATGGGCAATCCCCGGCGGCCAAAGTGGTGGATGAAATTCGCATTGCTGGCGAGCAAGCCATCGCCAGCGCCCACTCGGTGGAAAACGGCGAAAACATCATTGCCGACGCCATCAACGCTTTTGGCCGGGTAGATATCATTATCAACAACGCCGGGATTTTGCGCGATCGTTCGTTTCACAAAATGAGCGTGGAAGAATGGATGGACGTGCATCGCGTACATCTGTTCGGCAGTTTTTCCGTCACCCGCGCCGCCTGGCCGCACCTTCGCGATCAGCAGTATGGCCGGGTAATCATGATCTCGTCGGGGGCGGGTCTGTGGGGCAATTTCGGTCAGGCCAACTACAGTTCGGCCAAGCTCGGTCTGCATGGTCTGACGTTGGCGTTGATGCACGAAGGCGAGAAAGTCGGCATCAAGGTCAACACCGTATCGCCGTCTGCGGCCTCAGCGCTTGCCGGCGGCACCGTCTCACCGCGCAATCTGGCGGTGATGTCGCCCGATCTGGTCAGCCCCGTGGTGGCTTATCTGTGCCATGAGTCCTGCCCGGTGAGCGGCGCATTCGTCGAGGCGGGCGCAGGGCATGTGGACTGCATCCGTTTTCAGCGATCACCGGGAGTCAATTTCGGCATCGACGGCTTTGCGCCTGAAGACGTCGCCGCCCGTTGGTCGCAGATCGGCGACATGACCAACGGCTATACGCCAGCAAGTTTTGCCGAGGTCATGGCGCCGTTTGAGAAAAATCTGCCGGAACCGCTGATGATGCCGCCAAAAGTAAAATCCGAAGGAAATAAGTGATGAATATGCTGGAGGGCAAGGCCGCCATCATCACCGGCGCCGGATCGGGCATTGGCCGCGCCGCGGCGGTGACGTTTTCGCGGCAAGGGGCGAAAGTGGCGCTGGTGGGCCGAACGGAAGCGTCGCTGCGGGAAACCGCCGCGATGATGGCAGGCCCATCGCTGGTGACCTCGGGCGATCTGGCGAAAGACGGGCAAGCGGAAAGCATTGTCGAAAAAGTGGGCAAGAAATGGGGCGCTCCCGATATCGTGGTCAACTGCGCCGGCGTCTGGCAGCCTAATCCCATTCTGGCCGATGACGCCATCGCCGTTTTCGACCGCGTCGTCGCCGTCAACTTGCGTGTCACCTATCTGATGTGCCGCGCGGCGGCGCGCACCATGGCGGATCGCGGCGGCGCCATCGTCAACGTCAGCTCTGCGGCCGGCGTTACGGGGCTCGCCGAATCCAGCGCCTATGCGGCCAGCAAGGGCGCGGTCATCCAGTTGACGCGCTCGCTGGCGGCAGAGTTGGCGCCTCGGGGCATCCGGGCCAACGTGGTGGCGCCCGGTAATGTGGAGACGCCGATCAACGCTATCGTGCGCACGCCGGAATTTCACTCCGTTTACGAAAAGTTGCGGGCGCTGACGCCGACCGGGCGCGTCTACATCGACCCTGAGGAGATGGCCAACGTCATTCTTTTCTTGGCCTCCGATATGTCACGGCCATTGGTGGGCGCGGTGATCGTTGCCGACGATGGCGTCACGGCGGCGCTGCCGAGTTTGAAGGAGTAGTTTCGTGCGTTTAAACCTGCAATCTGTCTCCGGCTCGTTTGAAGATTTTTCCGCGCGCATCGCCGCCCATGCCGCCGCGCGGCCCGAGACGGTGGCGATAGAGGATGGCAAGGTCAAACGAACCTGGTGCGACTTTGCCCGCATCGTGCGTCAAGGCGCTGCGGTTTTGGCGGAGCTGAAGGTAGGACCCGGCCAGCGGGTGGCGCTGATGGCGGAAAACGGCGCGCCGTTTGTCGAGGCTTTTTTTTCCATCATCGAGTCGGGCGCCTGCCTGGTCACCATTCCGACCATGCTGCCGGCCGATGCCGCCGCCCGCATCCTGGAAAACGCTGCGCCGTCGCTGATCCTGGTCAGCGAACGCCTGGCCAATGCGTTGCAGGAGGTGCTGGCGTCATCACCTCACTTGAAGAACGTTCGCGTGGTAAGTCTTGCCGCGTTCCATGAGCGGCTTTGCCATGCCGATGATCGCCGTCAAGCCCGAGCCGCCAGCCCTGATGACGATTTCAACATCGTCTACAGCTCCGGCACTACCGGCGACCCTAAGGGCATCTTGCACAGCCACGCCACTCGGGTGGCGCAATCCAGCGGCATGGCGGGTCTGGGATTTGACGAAACGACGGTGACGCTGATCTCGACGCCGCTTTACACCAACCTCAGCATTCCCGCCTTATTGGCGACGGTGTGGGGCGGCGGCCGGGTGCTGATCATGGAGAAATTCTCTGAACACGGCTTTTTGCAATTGGCGTCGCGGGAGCGCGCGACGCATTTTTATCTGGTGCCGGTGCAGGTGCAGCGGCTGATCGAGCGTCCCGACTTTGCCAGCTATGATCTGTCGGCAACGCGCTTGGTCTATGTGGCCGGCTCCATGTTCCAAGCGGCTTTCAAGAAAAAATTGCAGGAACTGTGGCCGGGAACGCTGGTGGAAGTCTACGGCATGACCGAAGGCGCGCCGGCCAGCATCTTGTTCATCCGCGACAATCCGGAAAAGCTTTCCTCGGTGGGTAAGCCGGTGGCGGGGTGCGAGGTGTGTCTGATCGATGATGAGGACAACGAACTGCCGGTGGGCGAAGTGGGTGAAATCGTCGGCCGCAGCGGCGCCATGATGAAGGGATACTATAACCGGCCGGATGAAACCAGGGACCTGATATGGCGGGACCGGCAGGGCAATGCTTTTTTTCGTTCCGGCGATATCGGCTATTTTGACCAGGATGGCTTTCTCTATGTCGTCGACCGCAAGAAGGACATGATCATTTCTGGCGGTCTGAATGTCTACGCCTCGGATATCGAAGAGGTGATCGTGAGTCATGGCGATATTGCCGAAGCCGCCGTTGTCGGCATGCCCAGCGCGCGTTGGGGTGAAACGCCGGTAGCGGTGGTGGCGGCAAAGCCGGCGGCGCGCATCGATCCCGATGCGCTGGTCGCATGGATCAATGATCGTGTCGCCAAGCATCAGCGGGTATCGGCGGTGATCGTGCGCGACGCCCTGCCGCGAAACGCCATGGGCAAGGTATTGAAAAGGGAGCTTAAGGCGGCCTTGATCAAGCAAGGAATGACATTGCCATGACCCACCTGCCGCTGATCACGCCGGAAACCCGGCATTTCTGGGAAGGTGCCGGGCGCGGCGAGTTGTTGTTGCAGCAATGCGGCGACTGCGGCCACGTGTATTTTCCGCCCCGGCCCTTTTGTCCGCGCTGCGCGTCAAAAAACGTCAAGGTTTTCGCCGCCAGCGGACGGGCGACGCTTTACAGCTACGTCATCAACCATCGGCCGCCGCCGGGCTGGCCCAAGGAGCCGTTTTCCATCGCCATCGTAGCCCTGGCGGAAGGGCCAAAAATGGTCAGTAACATCGTCGAATGTCCGCAAACGCCGGATGCGCTTGCGCTTGACATGCCGCTTACCGTGACCTTCAAAAAACTTTCCGATGAAATTTTCGTTCCCGTGTTTCGCCCGGCGGAGCGCGCATCATGAAGCGCCGGGGAAGCATTGCCGTGGTAGGCGCGGCGGAAACCGACAACATCGGGGTTATTCCCGACACCTCGAACATGCAACTGAATGCCGAAGCGGCGCTGAACGCCATGCGCGACGCCGCGCTGCAACCGCGGGATATCGACGGCATCGCCTGCGGCTATGTCAGTCCGGTGGATCTGGCGTCTTACTTGGGTATCTATCCCACCTGGTATGAAGGCACCAGCATCGGCGGCTGTTCGTGGATCAACATGGTGCGCCACGCAGCGGCAGCGATTGACGCCGGCTATTGCAGCACGGTCTTGGTGGTGCATGGCGAAAGCGGCCGCTCCCGTGTCGCCGGTCCGTATTATGGCCATGTGGAGCCCGGCAGTTTCGGCGATCAGTTCGCCAATCCTTATGGCTGGAGCGGAGCCGCCAGCATGTTCACCTTGCCGGTGCTGCGCTATATGAGCGAATTCAAAGTGAGCGAGGAAGAGCTGGCGGCGGTGGCGGTGGCGCAAAGTCAATGGGCGGCGCAAAATCCCCGCGCCATGAAGCGCGACGCGACGACCATTGACGCCGTGCTGTCGTCGCCGATGATCGCCTATCCGTTTCGCCGCGATATGTGCTGCCTGGTGGCGGACGGCGGTGCGGCGCTGGTGCTCACCAGCGCCGATCGGGCGCGCGATTTTCCCAAGCCGCCGGTTTATATCCTGGGCTCCGGCGAAGCGGCGGAAAGCAATGTGTGCAGCATCGCCGAAGTGCGCGATCTGTTGCGGCCTGAGTTTGTTCGGGTGTCGGCGCGCCAGGCGTTCCACAGCGCCGGCCTGACGCCAGCCGATATTGATCATGTGATGATCTATGACGCTTTCGCCCACAATCCGCTGCAGGGTCTGGAGGGATTAGGTTTTCTCGATTATGGCGAAGCGGCGGCATTCATTGCCGCGGGCCACACCGCGCCCGGCGGCCGATTGCCCTTGAACACCAACGGCGGCGGCTTGCGCTATGCGCACACCGGCTCTTACGGCATGTTCGCCATGCAGGAGAGCATACGCCAGGTGCGCGGGGAGGCTCCGGCGCAGGTTAGGGGCGTGCGCACGTCGCTCTGCCATGGCTGGGGCGGATTTTACAGCGCCTGCGCCACGCTTATCTTGTCCAATGAACAACCCTAGAGGTCCGCCATGGCCGCATCTTCTTCCGTTCAAGACCTCATCCTCTGCGATCTGCGCGACAGGCCCGAGTTTCGCGAAGCGGTGATCGCGCAGAATCTGGAAAGCTGGGGCGCGTTCACCGATTTGAACCGCGCGGAAATGGCGGCGTTGTTCGCCCTGGCTGTTCCGCGCAGACAGTTGCCGATTACCTTCATTGCGGTTCTTGCCGGCAGGTATGTCGGCTGCGTCAGCCTGCGCGCCGTGACCATGGGCGCGGTCAAGCACAAGGAGGTCTATAGCGACGCAACGCCCTGGCTCAGCAACATGTGGGTGGCGGAAGAAGCGCGCGGCCACGGCATCGCCAGTAAATTGACGGAGTGTGTGCTGAATGCTGCCCGCGACATGGGCTTCAAAACACTCTATTCCTCGGTCGCCACCGAGGATTCGCTTTATCACAAAATGGGATTTCGCACCACGTTGTCGCGTGCTTACGGCGGTTACACCGTGTATCTGATTGAGAAAACGCTTTAAGATCGGTGCGTGCGCCAAAAAGTTTCGGTTTCCGCAAGGTATTCTTCCGGGCATTCCCAAAACGGCATGTGCGCCGCATCGCGGAATATTATCAACCGCGAGCCAGAGATATGCGAAATTAGGGCGGGGCCGGGAAGCTGCCGTCATCCTGCAATGCCGGGAGCTTTCGCCTTTGCCGTAAAGAGGCCAATCGCTCTGCAAATACTCTATGTCCGCATCCTGTTCCCGACGGACGAGTGGACGAATAGGAGGCGAAATAATCCGCCTGCCTCACTCATCAATATCAAGGCCCAACGCGAAACGGCCGGCGAATCTGAGTTGCGCCTTGTCCTGCAACGGATGAAAGCGCGCCGCCTGCACATCGCGATAAAGACGCTCCAGACCCTGATCGCGATAGAATGCCGCGCCGCCGGCGACTTCCATGGCTTTCTCCACCGTGCGGATAGCGGATCCGCCCACCAGCGCGCGGCCCATCATGATGGCGTTGGTGGTCTCATAGCCGGGGCTGCTCGATGTGGCGACGCCGAGCATGTGATCATGCGCCAGGCGCGCCGTCAGAAGCTCGCGTTCCATGTCGCCGATCAGATACGGCAGGCCTGAATCCGTCATGCGGCGGCGCGCCATGAGAAGCGCGCGGTCCCGCGCCGCCTCGGCAATGCCGAGATAGACCGCATAGATCAGCGGAAAGGCAATCATGGTGATGGTATGGTAAAGGATGTGCCACTTGCCTTGTGGCCGGCGGCCGCTGATGGCCGCATCCGGCACGAAAAAGTCCCTAATCTCGATATCCTGCGAGCCAGTGCCGCGCATGCCCATGACGCGCCAGGTGTCCAACAGACGCACGCCCTCGGCCTTCAAGGGTACGGCGAAATGCAGCACCTCGGGGCCTAAGTCGGGGTTTTGCCAGACGGCGCTGGTCATGAGAAGGTCACCCGCCGGCGCGCCGCTGGCGAATGCTTTGCGCGCCTGGATGCGAAAGCCGCCGTCCACTCGCGTCGCCTCGCCCGAGCTTGCCAGCCAGTCGGAACCGCCGCTGCTGATGAGCACCAGATCTTCGGCCGCGATTCGCCGCAACAGCGGCTCCACCGGCGCCTGTTGATGCCGCCAGCGCCAGGCGGCAGTGGCCACCTGATGGCTGTGCATGGATAGGGCAAGGGCCGTCGAGCCGCAGTATTTCGCCAGCTCGCGCAAGATGTTAACCAAGTCGCCGACCGTCGCGCCGCCACCGCCGAGCTCGGCCGGAACGCCGGCCGAGATCAGCCCGGCGGCCTTGAGTTTGGCGAAATTCTCGGCCACGAACTGATCCTGCGCATCCACCACGGCCGCTTTGGCGGCAAACTCGCGGCCCAGATCGCGGGCTAAGGCCAGCCAATCGGTCGCTGGGCGTTTCAGCTTGATTGCTCTCGACATTTTTGCACCTCATCAAGTCTTTAAAGAAAATAAGCACGGATCCATTCCCGGCGCGTCATGCCCCTATGGTGCCAGCCTGGGCGGAGGATAAAAGTTCAAAAAACAGACTTGCCGAGGAAGCTCGGCAGACTGATACTGTTCTGCCATGAAATCCTATGCTTCTTTTTGTCCGGTGGCAAAAACGGCGGAAATTTTCGCCGAGCGATGGACACCGCTCCTGCTGCGCGAGATGTGCATGGGGGTGCGGCGCTTCAGCGAGTTGCAGCAGGGTCTGCCGCAAATTTCGCGGGCGTTATTGGCGCAACGGCTGCGCGAGATGGAGGAGGCTGGGATCATCGAAAAAACCCCAAGCCGCGAATACCGCCTGACCGCCGCCGGTGAGGCCTTTCGGCCGATCATCGATATGATGGCGGCGTGGGGGCAGGCGCATGGCCGCGGCCGCATCGCCCTTCAGGACACCGATCCGGCGCAATTGATGTGGGGCTTGCGCCGACATTTGAATATGCGGTCACTGCCGGAGCAAAGACTGGTCGTTCAGTTTGAATTTTCCGGCGTGCCTAAGGCGTTTCGTCATGCACGTTATTGGTGGATGGTATTGCGCCAAACGGAAATAGACGTCTGTCAGAAAAATCCCGGTTATGATGTCGACGTCACCATCGCGGCGGATTTGCAGGCCTTAACCGAGGTTTGGCTTGGTCATCGCGGTCTGGCCGCGGCGCAAGTCGCTGGAGAAATCATGATGTCCGGCAGTCGTCAACACCTAGCGATCGTGCGGGAGGCCTTGGGCTTGCGCGATCAGCCGTGGCAGAAAAAATTTGATTTTTCTGAACGCTCCGATCCCTTTGGTCCGCCGCTGCCTTCTGATATCATGCGGTGACGCGGACTCGCGGCAGGGCGCCAAGGACGAAAAGTCATGGTCGGCACGGCGTACATCGGTACTTCCGGCTGGCATTACCGCCACTGGGCGGGGCGGTTTTACCCTGATGATGCAGCGACCGAGGATTTTCTGGCGTTCTACGCGCGGCATTTTCGCACGGTGGAAATCAACAACACCTTTTATCGCCTGCCGTCGTTGGATGTTCTTTCCGCCTGGAACGCCGCCACGCCGGCAAATTTTATTTTTGCCTGCAAGGCCAGTCGCTACATCACTCATATGAAAAAGTTGAAAGATGCGCCGCAGAGTACAGAACATTTTTTTAGGGCGGTACAGGCGCTGGGCTCCAAGCTGGGGCCCGTTTTGTTTCAACTGCCGCCGCGCTGGCGCGTCAATGTCGATCGGTTGCGCCGCTTTCTTGAAGTATTGCCAAAAGCCCATCGCTACGCCTTCGAATTTCGTGACCAGAGCTGGTTGTGTGACGAAATTTTTCAAGTGTTGCGCCAGCACAATGCGGCGCTGTGCCTTTATGATCTGGATTATCGGCAATCGCCGATCCTGTTGACCGTCAACTTTACCTATGTGCGGCTGCATGGACCCGACGGCGCCTATCGCGGCTGCTACGGCGAAAAAAACCTCAACCAATGGGCGCAGCGCATCCGGGCTTGGCGCAAGGACGGTCTTGACGTCTACTGTTACTTCGACAACGACGAAGCGGGCTATGCGACGCAGAATGCGGCGCAATTGATCCGCTTGATCGAGAACGGACGATGAGCGAACCTTTGGTCATGGCGCTTTGCGGCGACGTGATGACCGGGCGCGGCATTGATCAGATTTTGCCCCATCCCTGTTCGTCGACGCTTTATGAATCGTGCGTGACCTCGGCGCGAGATTACGTGGCCTTGGCGGAAGCAGTCAACGGCGTGATCCCATCTCCGGCGGACTTCAACTACATCTGGGGCGACGCGCCGGCGGCGCTGGCGCGGTTGAAACCGGCGGTGTGGATCGTCAATCTGGAGACCAGCATCACCCGCGCCGAGCGGGCCGAGGACAAGGGCATCAATTACCGCATGAGTCCGGAAAACGCCCGCTGTCTAGCTGCTGTCGGCATTTCCTGCTGCGCGCTGGCCAACAATCACGTGTTGGATTGGGGTCGGGACGGCCTTCTCGATACGCTGGAGACGCTTGATGCGTTGCCTATTCGCCATGCGGGAGCCGGCCGCAGCAGCGCCGAGGCCGCCGCGCCGGCCATTCTCGCCGGGCACGGGCGGAGCCGTATCCTTGTCTTCGCCTTCGGCGTCGCCGACAGCGGCATTCCCGCCGCCTGGGCCGCAACACCCGCGCGGCCGGGCGTCAATCTGCTGCGGCAGTTGACGCCAGCCGCCGTGGCCGACATCGGCAAGGCCGTTGGCGCGGTCAAAAAACCGGGCGACGTGGCGGTCCTCTCCCTCCATTGGGGCGGCAATTGGGGCTATGAGGTCAGCGATGAGGAGCGGCGCTTCGCTCACGCGCTGATCGATGGGGCGGGCATTGACGTCATCCACGGCCATTCCTCCCACCATCCGCGAGGCATCGAGGTCTACCGCGGCAAACTGATTCTGTACGGCTGCGGCGATTTCATCAATGATTATGAGGGCATTAGCGGCTATGAGGCCTATCGCGGTGATCTGGCGCTGCTTTATGGCCTGAGCCTGGAGCCGCCCACGGGACGGCTGCTGTCATTGTCCATGACGCCCTTCCGGATTCGCAAGTTTCGCCTCCACCGCGCCTCGGCTGAGGATGCGGCATGGCTGGCGCGGACGCTGAGCAACGCCAGCGCGCCGTTTGGCACCCGGGTCACGGTGGGAAGTGATGGCGCGCTCGATCTGGCGTGGCCGTAACCACAAAACGGCGGGGCAATGACCGCAGTCAGCGCGGGCGGCGACGGAAGTCATTACAATATTTTCCCCCTGACTTCTTGAGGAGTACCGACCATGGCTGAAGCTGTCACTAAATTGCCTGTAAAATCTGAGGAAAAAGCCCTCGCGCCCGCACCATCGGCGGGGTGGTGGCCGTTTGAAAACCTGCGCCGCGAGGTCGATCGGTTGTTTGAGGATTTCGACCGCGGCTTATGGCGTTCTCCTTTCCGCCGTCCCATATTCGATGTCGAGCCGCTGTGGCGGCGCGATTTTACCGTCAGCGCCACGCCCGCGGTGGACGTGGTGGAAAAAGATAAGGCCTATGAAATCATGGCCGAGTTGCCGGGATTGGATGAAAAAAACATCGAAGTGAAGCTTGCCAACGGCAATCTGGTGATCAAAGGCGAGAAAAAAGAGGAAAAGGAGGAGAAGCAAAAAGACTACTATCTCCATGAACGCCATTTCGGCAGTTTCGAACGCTGCTTTAAAGTGCCGGACGAAGTCGATGCCGACAAAATCGAGGCCAGCTTCAAGAAAGGCGTGTTGACCGTGACATTGCCGAAAAAACCGGAAGCGGTGAAGCCGGAAAAGAAGATCACCGTCAAGGCGGCGTGAAGCGAACGATCGTATTGCGGAGCGGCAAACGTCTCATGACGATGGCCGCTCCGTATTTGCAAAATGACAATAAAGCACGGCGCTGGCGATAGCGGCGAAGAAGCACCACACTGAAAGGAATGTCATCTGAAAGGCGTAAAGCGATACCGCCAATCCCACCGCCAAGATGCCGCCCATGATGGCGAGCGGACGATGGGAGGAGAGAAGAAACGGCAGCACCGTACAGGCGGCATAAAGCGCCTTGCCGCCGGGCAAGGGGGTGCGCATCTCGGTGGCGTAGCGCAAGCTGCCGCCGACGACCGACACTTCATATGGGCTTTTCGCCATCACATAGAGAAGATAGGCGGCTACGAAAACCGATAGCACGGCAAGCCCCTTCATGGCGAGACGCCGTCGTTGGTCAGGCTCCACAAGCAGAACGCCGACCGGCGTCAACATCGGCCATAACACTTGTGCAAACAAGAGAAAGGCGACGCTGAGTGCGGTGATGGCGCCATTGCCGCCGTCACCGTAGCCGAGGCGCAGCCAGAGGACGCCTTCAATCGCCTGTTGCGCCGCAAACAGCAAAGGAAAGCTCGCCAAGGGCGTCTCGCGCCAGCGCCGCGCCCGGCTCAGGCAAGCGACACCGAGGATTGCCGTGACGCCCGCCGCCGAAAAACTCGCCGTAGCCGAAAAGCACATAAAAAAACCGATCTCTGGTTGCCGATTACCGCTCATATTGACACAAGGCTTAAAAATTCCCGCGCGCTTTTGTCAAAGATCGCGTAAAAAAGCGGGCACTAATAATCAGTCTGGAGGAGTCTGGTGTCGGATCATTTTGCAGCAACCTATGCTTCCGCACGGGCGAAGTTTCGCGCCGCCGCCGAACAAGCCGGCGCAACGATGACAGCCCATGTTCATCCTGAAAAGGGACCGGACGGCGGCGCACTGGCGACCGACGTGGCGCGGTTTGGCCCCGCTGATGCCGAGCGGGTGGTTTTCATCGTCTCCGGCACCCATGGGCTGGAAGGGCTTGCCGGCTCGGGCTGTCAGGCGGCGTGGATCAAGAGCGGCGGTCCGGCGCGGCTGCCGGAGGGCGTCGCGGCAGTGGTGGTGCACATGCTCAATCCCTGGGGTTGCGCCTGGTCGCGCCGCCAGACCGAGGACAACGTCGATCTCAATCGCAATTTCCTCGATTTCTCCGCGCCGTTGCCAAACAACGACCATTATGAAGCCTTGCGGTCGGCGCTGCGCTGCCCGGCTTACGATGGCCCTTTGCGCGATCAGGCGCGCGCCGACATTGCCGCCTTTCGTGTCGAGCGCGGCGAGCGCGCTTTTGTCTGCGCGCTATTTCAAGGTCAATACGCGGACCCCACCGGCATCGGCTTTGGCGGACAAAAGCCCACCTGGTCCAACCGTACTTTTCGCCAGATTGTTGCGCACAACGCCCGCACGGTCAAAGCGGTGGCGTTGATTGATTTTCACACCGGCCTTGGGCCGTTCGGGCATGGCATGCTGATCAACACCAATGCCACCGGCAGTCCGGGGCTGGCGCTGGCGAAAAGCTGGTATGGCCATGACATGGCGGCGGTTGGCGAACGGCCGGAAGACATTCCCTATGAGATCAAGGGCGACTTGTGCGGCGCGCTGGAGCGCATGCTCGGCAACGCCGTGGTGGTGCCGACGGCGCTCGAATACGGCACCTTCGAGGTTGAGCGGTTGCTGGGCCTGCAAATCGACGATTGCTGGCTCATCAATCATGGTGACGTCAACTCGGATCTGGGCCGCCGCATTCGCGAGGAACTGCGTCACTTCTTCTATCCGGCAACCGCGGAGTGGCTGGCGATGATCGAAACCCGCGCGCTCCAGGTCATCGGTCAGGCGATCGCGGGGATGGCGCGAGTATAGCCAATCATAATAAAGCGTGGTGTTGCCCCGCCTATCGTTGGGCAAGGCCAAACGGCAGCAGCGCCAGCACCCCTTCGCGCCCGGCCATCAGCGCCGCCATGGGTTGACGCAGGGCATAGCGCCAAGCATGGCGCACCACGCGCCATGTTTTGATCCGCTCGCCGCGCCGCCGGTAATAGCGCGCTTCCTCCACCAGGAAATGAGCGATGCGTTGGATGAGAAGCCCGCGATGGGGCGACATCCACGGCTCGTCTCGGAGCTTTTCAAAGGCGCGCACGCCCCACTGGCGTGGCGCGCCGCTTTCGGTGATCGCCTGCGGATGAATGCGGTAGTAGGCGACGGGCCGGCGCACGAACAGAAAATCATTGTCGCGCGCCAAGCGCAGCCACAGATTGTAATCCTGCGCCCGCAGCAAATCCTCATCGAACAGGCCGGCGGCGAGCAAGCGGTCGCGGCGCACCATGACGGCGCTCGGCGTGGCGAGATTTTGCGCGATAAAGGCCGCCAGCGGCCGCTCCAGCCGGATCATGTCGCCGGGCGTGGCGTAAAGCACTTGGCGCGGCTTCGTCTTGACGCTCAAGAACGGCGCTTCAAAGGGCGTCATGTTGAGATCGCAGCGGATGAAATCTCCGCCGATCCAGGTGGCGTCGGGATGCGCTTTCAGGGCCGCCACCCGGCAGGCGACGCCATCCTCCAGGAGCACGTCGTCGGCATCGAGAAACACGATCCATTCGGCGTCGGCTGCCAGAACGCCATGGTTGCGGCCGCCGGCCGAGCCCTTGCGCCGCTCGTTGGTCAGCACCATGACGCGCGGGTCAAGCGCTGCTACCTCCTTGAGCATGGCGAGCGCGGCGGGATCGTTGGAGCGATCATCGACGACCACGATCCTGGTCAGACGAAACCCCTCCTCCCGCTGCCGCAGCAAGGAAACCACCGCCTGGCGCAGATAATCGCCGGTATTGTAGGTCGGAATGACGGCGGCGAGGGTGATCGGTTGCGGCATGGGGTTGCTTGAGGTCCTTATCTGTAAAATGAACGGCGGACGACTTTACCTATTCCGACGGCTTGCATAAAGGGCGAACATGCGGGCATTCTTGACGCGCGTCAGGCAAGGATGAGACGCCATGCCGCAAGATCGCAAGCTGCGCCCCCCTGCTACTCTGCCCGCCGATCTCGTGGCGGCGATGGTGGTCAGCATCATGCTGGTGCCGCAAAGCCTGGCTTATGCCTTGTTGGCCGGCTTGCCGGTGGAAACCGGGCTTTACGCCAGCGTGCTGCCGCTCGTTGCCTACGCCGCCTTGGGCTCCAGCCGCGTGCTGGCGGTGGGACCGGTGGCGGTGATATCGCTGATGACGGCCACCGCCATCTCGGGCATCGATCCCGCCGCCGGCGTGACCCCGATAGCGGCGGCGCTGGCGTTGGCGGCCTTGAGCGGCGTCGTGCTCATGGTCTTTGGCGCGCTGAAGCTGGGGGCGTTGGCGAATTTCTTAAGCCACCCGGTGATTTCGGGCTTCATGACTGCGTCCGCCCTGATCATCATCGTCAGCCAAGTCAAACCCTTAAGCGGTCTACCGCTGGATGGCTATACGCTCCTCGACGTCGGCCGTTCGCTGGCCGCCGTGGGCTTTCATCTTCACCTGCCCACGGCGGCGGTGGGCTTGGCGACGATCATGTTTCTGTTGTGGGCGCGGCATCTGCTGCCGGGTCTGGCTCGCCGCCTCGGGCTGAGCGCATCGCGCGCAGCGCTGGCCAGCCGTATTGCGCCGGTGTTTGCGGTGATCGTCGCCATCGCCGCCAGCATCACCTTTGATTTTAAGGCGATGGGCATTGCGGTGGTGGGCGCGGTGCCGCAGGGGCTACCACCCTTGACCTTGCCGCCCCTTTCGCCGGCGTTGCTTCTTGATCTGTTGCTGGCGGCGGCGGCCATCGCCCTCATCGGCTTCGTCGAATCGGTGTCGGTGGCGCAGACCCTGGCGGCGCGGCGGCGCGATTCGGTGGACCCCGACCGTGAGCTGTTGGGGCTGGGCGCGGCCAACCTCGCCGCCGCCTTCAGTGGCGGCATGCCGGTCAGCGGCGGCTTTGCCCGCTCCATCGTCAATTTCGACGCCGGCGCGGCGACCCGGCTCGCCGGGGCGCTATCGGCCCTTGGCATCCTCTTTGCCATGATGTATCTGACCCCGTATCTGGCCGCCCTGCCCAAGGCGGTGCTGGCCGCCACCATCATCGTCACGGTCTCCCAACTGGTGGATTTTAATGCCGTCGGCCGGGTCTGGCGCTATGCCCGCACCGATGCGGCGGCGATGATGGTCACCATCGCCGTGGTCTTAGCGAAGGGCGTGGAATGGGGCGTGGCGGCCGGGGTTGCGGTATCGCTGGCGCTGCATTTATGGCGCACCAGCCGGCCGCACATGGCGGTGGTGGGGCGGGTGCCGGGCAGCGAGCATTTCCGCAACGTGCTGCGCCATCATGTGCTGACCGCGCCCGAGGTCTTGAACCTGCGGGTCGACGAAAGCCTTTATTTCGCCAATGCCCGCTATTTGGAAACCCAGATCGCGCAGCTGATTGCCGATCATCCCGAGATCAAGCACCTGGTGCTGATGTGCAGCGCCGTTAATTTCGTCGATGCCAGCGCCCTGGAAAGTCTGGAAACGATCAACGAACGGCTCAAGACGGCCGGCGTTACTTTTCACCTCTCGGAAATCAAGGGGCCGGTGATGGACCGTCTAAAAAAATCCGCCTTTCTCGATCACTTGACAGGTCAGGTGTTTCTCAGCCAGTACGACGCCTTGAAGGCGCTGTCCCCGGCGTTGGCCGCCCCTTGAATTAGGCAAAATTTTACCAACCCGGGCGCACTATCCGCCGGCAGGAAGGGGGGGTAATCATGACGGACGATCGGTTGGCGGGGCTGCGGCAAATGGTGGCGGATCTCGGCGGTCTCGGCGCGGACGAGATTGACCCCAACGAGCCGCTGTTTACCGCCGGGCTCATCGACTCCATGTCGCTCCTTCAGGTTATCAGTTTCGTCGAGGAAAAATTCGGCGTCGCCATCAATCCGGCCGACATTACCTTGGACAACTGGGACAGCCTGTCGCGTATCGGCCGTTTCCTGACCGCCCGCGGCGTTCTCTGACCTTACTGGGGAGACGCCATCATGGCTCGCCGGCCGCGCCGCGTCACCCAGACCATCATCGACATCCGCCATGCGCCGCTACAGGGCCGCGACTGGGCCTGGATCGCGGCGCTGACGGCGCTGTTCATTGTCGCGGTCTTTGCCGTCCGCGGGGCGATCTTCGCCGCCTTCGACCCCACCGATCGGGACTATCTGGCGCGGCGGCTGGAATTGGGGCGCTACCGCGAAACCGATGACGTGCTGTGGACGTACGGGCGCGCCCTGAGCTGGCGCGATAAAACGGCTGATGTCGTGGTGCTTGGCTCTTCCGCCGCCCGCGAGGCCTTGCCCATCGAGCTTGAACTTCAACAGCAGCTGAACGCCGCCGCCGGCCGGCCGCTGCGCGTCGCCGTCTTGACCAGCCGTGATCAAACGCCGGGAGAGATGCTGGTTTATCTTGACGCCCTGAAGCTCAAGCCTGATGCCACGGTCATTTTCATTTTAAGCCCGAGCCGGCTTTTCAAGCGCGCGCCGGCCGCCACCGCCGTGGCGTCCAGTCTGATTCCGCTGGATTTCATGTCGCTGGCTGACGATCTTGAACAAGATGTTCCGGCGCTGCGGCAGGTATCGTTCGTTACTCGTTTGGCCGCCACGGGCAATGCGCTGCGGCTGGTTTTGTACCGCTGGCTGCGTCTGGCGCCGGAGAATTGGCTGCGGGAAAATGTCTACGGCGTCACCGCGCCGCCGCGCAGCCCTCACCTCTATCGCGAACTGCCCTATGGCGACGCCGCGACGCAGGCGGCGCACCATCGCCTGGTGGTTGATACCATGGCGGCGGCGCGGCCGGCGGATGTCCGGCTGAATGAGGAATTGATGATGGCCGCGGCGCGGCGCATTCGCGCCGCCGGCGGGCGTATCGTGGTGATCGACGCGCCGATGATCGCCGGACGGGACGCAGCGTTTTATGGCGCTGAGCGCTGGCAAGCCTATCGCGCGCTGATCACGCGGCTGCGCGAGGAAACGGCGGCGCTGACGCCAGACATCAACGGCGCGGCGGCGCTTGGCGTCGAGGATTATTATGACTCCACGCATGTCGGCGACAGCGGCCGGCGAAAATGGAGCACGGCCTTCTTGAGCGTGGTGGGACCGTTGCTGCGGCCGCCGGCAGGGGGTTCCTAGGCCATGCTCTATCAAACCCAGGCTTACCTGCCGTTTCTGGCGCTCTCCCTTGCCGGCTACTGGGCGTTTTGTCGCACACCCCGCGCCCGCGCGCTGTTGCTCAGCCTCGCCAGCGCCGGATTTTTAGGCATTGCTCAACTGACGAGCGTCAGTTTCGAATATGCGTCGGCGGCCACGACGGGGCTTTTGCTGCTGACACTGGCGGTCTTTCATTTAGGCTCGTGGCTGCGCCGCAACCCCAGCGGTCTGCGCCTGACGCTGGCCATCGTCGTACCCTTATCACTGTTGATTTCTTTCAAATACGTGTTGCCGCTGGCCCACCACTTCGGCGCGCTGGGCGAGATCGCCGTACCTTTGGGGATCAGCTATTATACCTTCAAGCATGTCAGTTTCCTGATCGAATCCAGCCGCGGCAAATTTGCCGACGCCACGCTGATCGACTACTTCGCCTATATCCTGTTCTTTCCCATGTTCGCCGCCGGACCCATCGAACGCTTCGCCGCCTTTAAGGAGGAGCTCGCCGCCGTATCCTTTTCCTGGAACCAAGCGTCGACGGCGGCGGAGCGGCTGCTCATCGGCTTGATCTTCAAATTCGTCATCGCGGAAATGCTGATCAAGATCGCGATCTATCCGGTGCCGATGACGGCGGAAATCGCCGGCGGCATGCTGTGGTGGCAGGCATTCCTCGCGGCGTTCGCGCGGTTTTTATATACCTACTTCGATTTCGCCGGCTATACCCACATGGTGATCGGCACCGGGCTGTTGTTCGGCATCAAGCTGATGGAAAATTTCCAGGCCCCGCTGTTGCGGCCCAATCTGGCGGAGTTTTGGCGCGGCTGGCATATCAGTTTGTCGTCCTGGGCCCGCGACTACATCTACTTTCCGATCTTGGGCAACTACCGCTCGCCGACTCTGGCGCTCCTCGCCACCTTCCTGATGATCGGCGTCTGGCACTCGCCGGCGCCGGGCTGGGCGCTGTGGGGACTGCATCATGGGCTAGGCCTGTCGCTGTTGGCGGCCTATCACCGCTGGGCGAACGACAAGCAGTGGGCAACCGACATTCGCTTGACCATCGCCTGGCGCGTGGCGGCGACGCTGGCCACTTGGTGGTATGTCTCCATCGGTTATGCGCTGACCTTCGTCGCCTTCGATCTGGAAACGAGCCTGCGGCTTTACGCCAAAATTCTGACGTTCGGGGTGCTGTCATGAAAATCGTTCTGCCGCTCGATCGCCGCGGCTGGCGCATCGCGTTTTACGTGATCGGCCTTATCCTGCTCGTCATCGCCGGCGTCGGCGAGGTCGGCTTCGTCTATCAGGGGTTTTAGGGTGACGCTGCGCGACGCCATCGCCAAAGCTGCGCTGGGTCAAGGCGGCTTTCGCCTCGACGGCGCGACCCTTGACGTCGCCGCACAAGTGCGCGCGTTCGCGCCGTATGCCGGGCAAGCGGCGCTGTGGCCGTTGGCCAACACAAAAGATGGCGTTGCGGATTTTCTGGCGGCGGTTGCCGCCGGCGTGCGGCCGGTGGTGATATCGCCGGCGCTGCCGCCGGCCAAGCTTGCTGGCTTGCGCGCGGCTTATGGGCGGTTTGCCTATTATGTAGAGGGCCGCCTTGTGGGTGGCGACGGCGCGGCGGCGGATGAACGCTTGTTTCTCGCGCTGATGACCAGCGGCTCCACCGGCGAGCCGAAGTTGGTCGCCATCAACGAAACCAATCTCGCCGCCGGCATCGCGGCGATTCATGACGCGCAAGGGCTTGCCGGCGCGCGCAGTACCGGCGTGGTGCTGCCGCTCGCCTACTCCTATGCCCTGGTCAATCAATTGCTGTGGGCAGTGCTCTATGAGCGGGAAATCTATTTAAGCGGCGGCGCCCTTAATGCGCTTGCCGCGCTGGAGCGGTTTCGCGACGCCGGCGTCGAGATGCTGTGTCTGGTCGCGCCGTGGCTGCGCTTCGCCATCGGCTTAGGGTTAGATCAGGTGCCGCCGCTGCCGGCGGTAAAAGTCGTAAATTTCGCCGGCGCGCCGTTTCCCATCAGCGACGTGGCGGCATTGCGCCGACTGTTTCCCCACGCGCGGCTATATAACAATTACGGCTGCGCCGAAGCCATGCCGCGCCTTGCGGTGCGCGAAGTCATCACCGCGCAAGACCCGGTGACGCTGGTGGGGCGGCCGCTGCCGACGCTGAAGGTGAGCCTCGACGGTGAGGATATCGGCCCCATTCTGTTTCAAGGCGCTTCGGCATCGCTGGGCACGTTGGATGTCAACGGCCGCATCATCGATCATGGCGCGTGGATCGCGGCGGGCGATGTCGGCGAGTGGCGCGGTGATCAGTTGCACGTGCTTGGTCGCCACGACCAGGTGATCAAGGTCGGCGGCGAACGGTTGAGCTTGATGGAGATCGAACGAGCGCTCCTTGCCGCCGGGGCGCGGGAAGCCGCCGCCTGGCAGAGCGCGGGTCAGGTGATCGCCGCCGTCGCTGCGGCAGCGCCGCTGGAACGTAAAAATCTCACCGCCGCCTTACGCGCCCATCTGCCGCGCAACGCCTGGCCGGCGGTGGTTTACGGCATTGCCGATTGGCCGCTCTTGACTACCGGCAAGACCGATCGTCGGCGCTTGCAGGAGCTGGCCCGCGCCGGCGACCTCGACGTTGTGTTTTCGCTTTAAAACGCCCGCGACAGCGAGATCAGGAACGACACCGCGTCGCCGGCGTCGGCGCGATGGCCGGGATCGATGACGTAGCTGGCGTTGATTTGCAGCGTGGCGTCGCCGATCAGCGATAAGGCATAAGCCGCCTCGATATCCATTTCCCGCCCACTGGGCGACAGCGGCGCGGCGGTTTCCGCAAACTGCAAACGATCGGCGGCATAGTCGCGGCCGATGATTTGACCGATGACGACGCTGCCCGCCTCGATACGCGGCGGCAGCGATAGTTGCAGGCCGAAGACATCACCGGCATGAAGCGCGCCGCGCCACAGCGCGCCCAATTCGGCGGCGGCAACGACAAGATCGCCGGCCGGCCGCAGCAGGCTGCCGCCGCCACCCGTAATGCTGGTGCGGCCGATGACGCCATGGGCGAAGACGGTAACATCCGGGCGCGCCGCCCATGTCAGGCGTCCGTCCAGGAGCTGCGTGGTCGCGCCTTCGCCCAGGCGCAACGCGCCGGCGGAACGGCTGCCCAGCACCAGACCGTCTTCTTCCAGCAGACCAAGACCCAGGCTGACCGTCGTCTGGCTGCCCAGCGCCATCGCGGCCGAGGCCATGGCCAGTCGGCTTGAACCGCCGGCAAGCGGCCCGGCGCCATCCTCGATCCTGCTGAAGCTGGAGGTCAATCCCAGCCGCACCAAGCCCCACGGCCGTTCGGCGTGAGCGGTGACGCTGTCGTCCTCCAGAAGGCCGAAGGCCAAGGATTGCCGTTGAAGAAATACTCCGGCAGTGGAATCGCCGCCCACAGCGGCGGCGGGATCGTTGACGAAGAGCGCCAGCCGGCTGCCGTCGGCATAGGCGCGCTCCAACCCAAGGCGGGCGCTGAGCCGTGGCTTTTCGGCAGCGGCGGCATCGATCAGCCGGTCAAGCTCGCCATCGCGGGCGGCGGCATAACTCAAGGTGACGCCCGGGGCCACGGTTTCGCGCCGCGCCATGCCGTAGCGCCGACTGTCGATCAGGCTTAACAAATCACGGCTGCCGTCAGACCGGGCGGTTAGGCGGTTCAGATCAAAACGGTAGGAGCGGCGGTAGCCGTCAAGCGCCATGGCGTTGGCGAAGGCGGCATGGCCGGCAAGGGCATCGCCAAAGGCGGGCGACAGCGACAAGGCGGTGGCCGCCAGCGCCGGCGTGTCGGCGGCGGCCGGCACGATGCCGCCCGCGGTCGGGATGCCGGTCACGCCCAGGGGCTGGATGGCGGCGTCAAGATCGATGATGCCCCGGCCGTAGATGGCGTCGATGCCGGGCTCGCCGAGGTCATGGGCGGTGGTGAGGATGATCTCGGCCAGATCGTGGGCGCTTAAATTGGGAAACAGTTCGGCCAGGAGCGCCAGCGCTCCCACCACATGGGGGGTCGAGAACGAGGTGCCGGTGGCGATCACTTGGCCGCCGCCCACCCCGGTGGTGCGCACCGAGACGCCGGGAGCGACCACATAAAGCGATTTGAAGGCGTCGCCGGCGCGGTCGCTGAAATCGGCGATGAGGTTGTTGGCGTCCACCGCGCCGGCGATGAGGATGCGGCCATCGGCCCAGCCGGCGCCGGCGATTTGCGCGAGCTCGGAAGGGATGGCGGCGCCATCGTTGCCGGCCGAGATGACGATGATCACCCCGGCCTCCACCGCGCTTTGCATGGCGTTTTGCAGGCTTTGCCCGGCGGCCGCGCCGCCGAGACTTAAGTTGATGATCTTGGCGCCGCGGTTTTTGGCATAATCAATGGCGTCGGCCAACGCGCTTTGGGCGAACTCGCATTCCCCGGGGCAGGTGGCGGGATCACTGGCGTTGATCGCCAACAGGGTGGCGTCGAAGGCGACGCCGTGCATGCCGCTGCCGTTCCTTTCGGCGGCGATGACGCCGGCCACCGCGGTGCCATGGCCCTCAGCGTCGGCGTCATTGGCGGCGGCATAAGTGCCGGCTGAAATGCCGATGCTCTGCGCGCTGATGTTGGTATTCAGATCGGGATGATCGAGATCGATACCGGTGTCGATGACCGCCACGGTGACGCCCTCGCCGGATAGGCCGTCCTCATAGGCGGCGATGGCGTTGATAGCGCCCAAGCCATAATTGGCGCGGTATTCGGCGGTATCGTAGGTGGGCGGCGGCGCCGTCGCTGGGGTCGGCGATGGGCTGAGGCCGCCGACAGCGCCGCTGCCGCCGCCGCTGCAAGCAGACAATGCGGCGGCCATCAGGACGGCCGATAAACGCCACGACGTGGAAAGTAGGGCTGAGCGCATGAAAAGCGGAACTCCAAACGACGGCAATGGCCGCTCCCTGTTATCCGCCAAAGATGGTTAACGCTTTGCTTACCAAGTGCGATTTGTTTTTTACAGTTGGGTAAGGCTTAAGCCTCATACTGACCTTCGACGCTGCAACGGGCTGACTTAATTAGACGGCTGCAATATCGTGATGAACATACCCACCGAGGCGCGCCTCCTGCCGAGGCCTGGCATGGTTGACGCGGCACCGCAAGCGGCGCCGGCCGCCGCCCTCTTGACCTCGGTTTTGGGGTTTTTGCCGGGCATGGTGATGGCGCTTGGCGACGACAGCCGCGTGCTGGCCGCCACCGCCGACGCGCAACGGTTTCTCGGCATTGATCTGACGGCGGCTCCGGCACGGCTCGACGAGCATATTTTCGCCGAGGATCAGCAACTTTTCACCGCGGCCTTAAATCGCCTGCACGGCGATCGCGCCATGCGCACCACCCTGCGGCTCTCGATCAGGCGCAACGACGGCATCGTGCGTCTCCTGGAAGGCCCCCTTGCCCGGGCGGATGACGCGCTGGGCAAGGGCGTGGCGATCTGGACCGCAATCGATGTCACTCCCTGCCAGATGGCGACCGAACAATATCGGCAGGTGCTGGAAGGGCTGTCGCAGGGCATCATCATTCATCGCGGCGCGCGGCCGCTCTATTGCAATTCCGCGCTGGCGAACTTGATCGGGTTGCAGAACCGCGATGCGGCCATGGCGCAGCCCTCGATCGTTCCCTTTGTTCACCCCGATGATCTGCCGCAGGTGATGGAGAATATCCAGGCGCGGCTGATAGGCCGACCGGCGCCCACCGATTACCAGTTTCGCCTGATCAGCGTGGACGGCAACGAGGTATGGGTCGATTGCCGCTCGTCGGTGGTCGACTGGGAGGGTGAGCCGGCGGTGCTGGCTTGCTGTTTCGACATCACCGACCGCAAGGCGGCGCAGACCGCGCAGCGCCAATCGGAGGAACTGTTTTCCCGGGTGTTTGAAACCAGCCCCGACTTTATCGCCTTGATGCGCTTGAGCGACGGCGTTTATGTCAACGTCAACAAAAGCTTTCTCAATCTATTCGGCTTTAAGCGCGAAGAAGTGATCGGCCACAGCGCCGCTGACCTCGGCGTGGGCGTCGATCCCGCCGATCGCGACCGCATTGTCGAGGCGCTGCGCAATAAGCGCAGCGTGCAGGGCATCGAACTGAAAGGGCGCGCCAAATGCGGCGAGATTCGCGATATCCAGATTTCCGCCGATATCATCGCTTTTGACGACGATCCCTTGTTATTGGTCATCGGTCGCGATATCGCCGATCGCAAGCGGCAAGACGCCGAGCTTATCGCCAGCAAGGAATCGGCTGATATCGCCAACCGCGCCAAATCGGAATTTCTGGCCAACATGAGCCATGAATTGCGCACGCCCTTGAACGCCATCCTGGGCTTCTCCGAAATCATCCGCAGTCAGATCCACGGCCGCATCGAGGATCAAAAATACGTCGAATACGCCAATGATATTCACGCCAGCGGCACCCATCTGCTGGATATCATCAACGACATTCTCGACCTTTCCAAGGTGGAGGCGGGACGGCTCGAAGTGCACGAGGCGTCGCTGGCTTTGAATGACGTGCTGGCCAACTGTTTGCGGCTGGTGGGGCCGCGGGCGCGGGAGGCTGGTCTCGATTTGAAATCCGATCTGCCCGGCGATCTGCCGCTGTTGATCGCCGACGAACGGCTGATGAAGCAGATTTTTCTCAATCTCCTGTCCAACGCCGTCAAGTTCACGCCGCGCGGCGGCGAGATTCTGGTAGCGGCGCGGATCGATGAGGACGGCGGCTTTGAAATCCGCGTCGCCGATACCGGCATCGGCATGGATAAGGGCGGCATCGCCAAGGCCAAGATGCCGTTCGGTCAGGTGGATTCCTCCCTCAACCGCAAGCACGAAGGCACCGGGCTTGGCCTGCCCTTGGTGCTCGCCTTCGTCGAACGCCAAGGGGGGGCGCTCGCCATCGACAGCACGCCCGGCCAGGGCACTACGGTGATCATCCGCTTCCCGGCCGACAAGATCGCGGCGGCGTGACCGGGGCGGCGGGCCGGGTGGACACGATTGGCTTGCAAATCGCCCAAGACCAATATAGAAAACGCCTGCGCTGGAAAAAGCGCCGGGTCCAGGATTGACCGGCGGGGCTATAGCTCAGTTGGGAGAGCGCTGCAATCGCACTGCAGAGGTCGGCGGTTCGACTCCGCCTAGCTCCACCATTTCAACTTATTGAAATACAATAATTTTTTATTTCCCAGACGCTACCGAAGTCGTATTTAACGGCGCTTCCACACCGGCTGCTCTGGCGCTGGCAGGCCGGTTTCCGCCAGACAGCGCCGGCGAAGCTCATCGATGGTTGGGCCGAAGTTGAAGATTTCGTTGGCCGCTATCGCGGTTGCCATCTCAGCGCGTTGGGCGGCGGTGGCTTCGGCATCGACGCTCATATCATCGCGCAGCACCACGCCGTAATTGTTCCGTGCGCCGAGCCTGGTCACCAAGCCCCGCCGCACCTCCAGCGCCACCAACTGGGGGTCACGGTCCAACGGGTTGCCCCAACCGCCGCCGCCCCAGGTGATGTAGTAAAGAACGTCGCCCTCTTGAACCCGCACGTCATCCACTTTGGCGCCCAATATTTCGCTGCGGCCATTGGCGCGCTCGATATATTTTCGCGACCGCATGCCAGGCTTGCCGCCATTGACGCCCCAGGGATAGGTAAACCAACGATCGTCATGGATGGCGATTGTGCCCTCTTCTAAGAAGCGGTATGCCATCAAGATGCCGTTGCCGCCGCGATGCAAACCGGCGCCGCCGGAATCGGGCACCGTTTCATAGCGTTCGATGCGTAACGGGAAATAGCGCTCGAGAAATTCGTTGGGCACATTGGTAAAGCCGGGCCACAGGGAATGACCGTCCGGGCCGTCGCCGAAGGGGCGGCCGGGTATGCCGCCAAAACCGATCTGGAATAATTGGAACCATTGGCCATCCTTGCCAAAGCCGGAAAACATTAAATGCGGGCTGGAGGAAAATCCCGCGGCGTTTAAGAACTGCGGCGTGCGTTGGCCTAAAAGACCGCCGAGCACGTCAAAGATGCGGCCCAGGGCGTGCGTGCGGCAGGATAAGGCGGCGGGAAAGATTGGCTTTAGCAGCGAGCCTTCGGGAATACGCACGTCCACCAGATCGTAAAAACCGTCGTTGAACAGTATCTGTGGATCGAAGACCATGATCATATAGATGCCAAAGAACATCTTCAGCATGTTTTCATTTAAGTAAAAATTGATGGATGATTCAGATTGCGGATCGGTGCCGTCGAAATCAAGGATCACCCGCTCGCCTTCGCGCCACATGGTGCACTTGATCTTGTAAGGACCGAAGCCGCGTCCATCGTCGCACACGTAATCCTGGAAGGTGACTTTTTCCTCTCCCACGGTAGTGGCGATCAAATGCTTCATGGCGCGGTGATTGCGGGCCAGCAGCTCTTGCGTGGCCGAGACATAGACATCAACGCCGAAGCGCGCGCATAACTCCAATACCCGGCGCTGCGCCACGCGGCAGGAAGCAATCAGTGCGTTCAAATCGGACCGACACCATTCCGGCATGCGAACCTGGTGCAGGACGATATCCACGATATCCTTTTGGAACTTGCCTTTTTTATAAATCTTCACCGGCGGAATGCGAATGCCTTCCTGAAAAATGGCGGATGCATCGGTCGGCAAGGAGCCGGGAACCTTGCCGCCAACATCGGTTTGGTGGCCGAACATGGCGGCCCAGCCTATCAGACGCCCTTCCAGGAAGATGGGCAGCAGGATCAACCAGTCGTTGTTGTGGCTGATAGCGCCTTCGCAGGAATAAGGATCGGACAGCCAGATGATATCGCCTTCTTCAATATCACCCTTGTAGGCGCGTAAAAAGCCATCGATGAAGCTGCCGAACTGACCGACGATCATTTTGCCGTTGTGGTCGGCGACCAGCGGAAAAGCGTCTCCTTGCTCGCGGATGCCCGGCGACATGGCGGTGCGAAACAAGGTGGCGTCCATTTCCTCGCGCGTGTTGCGCAAGGCGTTCTCGATGATATCGATAGTAATGGGGTCCACCTCGACCGTTCTGAACGGCGCGGAATTGTTTTGAATGATGGTTGCTGCCATGACTGCCTTCTACCTTCACGCCGGCGTAATCAGAATGTTGCCGAAATTGTCAACTGTCCCGATGTGGCTGCTTAAAATAAGCGTGGTGGAATCCATTTCGATCACGATGGCCGGTCCTTTGATGATATCGCCGGCGCGCAATTTCGCTCGGTCGAAGATCACGCCGTCATGGAACGTGCCGTTGATATAAAGTTGATGATCCCTGAGTTTGGCGCGCGCCGGATCGCCATTGCCCCGGTCAATCTCTTGGGCGCCGACGGTGGCGGCCTGGCCTAATCCCGTGGCGCGCAGGTTGACGAATTCGTGCGGCGCTTCAAGATTGAAGGTGAACAAGCGCTCGTGTTCCGCATCGAAAGCGCGACTGAGTAATGCGATGCCATGTCCAGATTCAAAATCTGAGGCAGCGACTTTCAGCGGCACCTCAAATGCTTGGCCGGCATATCGTACATCGATTTCAAACTCAAAGCACTGTTCTTCCCGCGATACGCCCTCTGCCGCCAGTTCACTGCCGACCTGGGCGGCCATCTCCGCCAAGATGGCGGCGATTTCGCCGTCGGTGGTGGCGTCGCGCCGCTTATTGAAGCTGCGCTGGGTTTCTACCCGCAGACGGGTGGTGGCGTCGCCATAGGCGCACAGCACGCCCGGGCTGGGCGGAATGATCACCGGCCAGCTCTGCGTCAATTTGCCCAAGGCGTTGGCGTGCAGCGGACCGGCGCCGCCAAAGGCGATGAGCGCAAATTCGCGGGGATCGTACCCTTGCTGCACCGACACCAGCCTAAGCGCGCCGAACATATTTTCGTTGACGATATCGATAATGCCGGCGGCGGCTTCGTAAAGTCCGACGCCCAAGGCGTCGGCGATTGACTGCACGGCGCGGCGCGCGCCGTCACGATCAAGCTTGAAGGCGCCGCCCAGCAGCGCTTCCGGCAAGTAACCCAGCACCACGTTGGCGTCGGTAACGGTGGGCTTGACGCCGCCGCGGCCATAGGCCGCCGGTCCCGGCGCGGCACCCGCCGATTCCGGGCCCACGCGCAAGGCCTTGGTCAGGGCCGGAACGTGTGCGATGGAGCCGCCGCCAGCGCCCACGGTTCTAATATCCAAGGAGGAGGCGCGCACCATCAAACCACCCACGGAAGTTTCCCGGCGCAACCGTGGTACGCCTTTTTCAATGAGCGCCACATCGGTAGAGGTGCCGCCCATGTCCAAGGTCAGCAAATTCTCAAACCCTGCGTGACGGGCGATCCACAACGCGCCGGCGACGCCGCCTGCGGGTCCCGACATCAGCAAATTCACCGGCGCAGCCTGGGATTTTTCCGCCGACATTAAGCCGCCGTCGGAGCGCAGCAGATGCATATGGCCGTTCATGCCCCAGACGCGCAGCTCGCGGGCAAGGTTGCGCACATAGCGCGCCACCACTGGCCGCACCGCTGAGTTGGCGACCGTGGTCAACGTACGCTCATACTCTTGCATTTCCGGCAGTATATCGGCGCTGACGGAAATTGGGATGTCGGGAAACTCCTCGGCGCAAATGGCGGCGACGCGCCGTTCATGAAGGTCGTTGATGTAGGAGTTGACGAGGCACACCGTAAGCGCCTCGATATTATCTGACTTCAACGATTGCAGGTTGTGGCGCAATGCCGCCTCGTCAAGCGGTCGCACGATGGCGCCGTCGGCGCCGATGCGCTCGGGCGCTTCAACCGTGCATTCCAAGGGCGCCAGGGGTTCGGGCTTTGGCCAGATGATCCATCCCGCCAACCCTCCCGGCACCAGAGAGCGGGCAATTTGCAGGACTTGGCGATAGCCTTCGGTCACCACCAGCCCGACGCGCGCGCCCTTTCCCTCCAGCACGGCGTTGGTGGCTACCGTGGTGCCATGCATGAAGTAGGAGATGCTGTCCGGCGATACTTTCGCCAAATCGCACACCATGCGCGCGCCAGTCAGGACGGCTTGCGAGGGGTCTTGCGGCGTGGACGGCACCTTGGCGCGGAACGTGCGCCCCGATTTGTCCTCTATTAGCAGGAGGTCGGTGAACGTTCCTCCCACATCTACGCCCAGTCGGTAACTCATGCGCTATTCCTACGGTGCTATAATATCAAGCTGCCTGTGATTGCGGTTTGGGAAAAATCCCGGCCTTGCTGACCAAGCCTGGCACGGCGCGGCCGAGGGTTTCCTCCAACCAGCGACTGGCGCTGATCAGCGCCTCCAGATTGACGGAGGTGGCAAAGCCCGACCGCTCCAACATATAGATAAGATCCTCGGTGGGAATATTGCCGGTGGCCTTGGGCGCGAAGGGGCAACCGCCGATGCCGCCAAGGCTGGCGTCGAGGGTGGAAACGCCCGTCCTGGCCGCCGCATAGGCATTGGCGATGCCGGTGTTGCGGGTGTTGTGAAAGTGCGCCCGCAAGGGCAAGCCGGGCAAGGCGGCCCTGATGTCGCCGACCAGGTCTTCCACCTGGCTTGGAACCGCCGCGCCGATGGTATCGGCCAGCGCAATCTCCGCCGCGCCCGCATCGGCCATGGCCTGGGCGATGGAGATCACCCGCGCCGCCGGCACTTCGCCTTCGAACGGACAACCGAAGGCGGCGGAAATGGTAACTTGGGCGGTGCGCTTTGCGGCGCGCGCGGCGGCCAGAATGCGCGCCGCCTCGGCAATGCCCTCCGCAATCGTCTGGCCCTGATTCTTGCGGCCGAAGGTGTCGGAGGCCACCACCACCGCGCCCAGTTCATGGACGCGGGTTGCCAAGGCCCGCTCGGCGCCTTTCATGTTCAACACCAGGCCGATGTAGGAAATGCCGGCAAGCTCCGGCAGCGCCGCCACCACCGCCTCGGCGTCGGCCATTTGCGGCACCCGTTTGGGGTTGACGAAGCTCGCCACCTCCAGGCGGCGAACGCCCGACGCCAGGACGCGGCTGATGAGCGCCACCTTATTATCGGTGGTAAAGACGCCGGGTTCGTTTTGCAGCCCGTCACGGGCTCCCACCTCGACGATGGAAATGGATCGCTGCATCATGACGCCGCTTCTTGCCGGGCTCCGAGAGGCTCGCTGATTGACAAGATATTTGTATACAATTAGAAATCATCATTGTATACACGTTTTTACCTTTCAACGGGAAAATCGCCGTGACCTCAAATTCCCATCACACCGCCGGCTGCGCTGCGCCCGCCTTTGGCGCATTGCAGGGCTTGCGGGTCATCGAGTTGGGGCAGCTGATCGCCGGGCCATTTTGCGGGCAATTGATGGCCGACCATGGCGCGGAAGTGATCAAGATCGAACAGCCGGGCGAAGGCGACCCCATGCGGGAATGGGGCCGCGGCAAAAAGGTGTGGTGGCCCGTCGTGGCCCGTAACAAGAAGTCCATCACGCTCAATTTACGGGTCAAGGCCGGCCAGGACATGGTAAAGGCGCTGGCCACCAAGGCCGATTTCCTGCTGGAGAATTTTCGGCCCGGCACCATGGAGAAATGGGGCCTGGGTTATGAGGAGTTGGCCAAGATCAACCCGCGCCTGATCATGATCCGCGTCTCCGGTTTCGGGCAAACCGGACCCTATGCCGGCCGCGCCGGCTATGGCTCCATCGGCGAGGCCATGGGCGGGATGCGGTATCTGGCGGGCGACCCCTCGACGCCGCCGAGCCGCATCGGATTGTCCATCGGCGATTCCCTGGCCGCCACGTTCGCCTGTCTGGGGGCATTGATGGCGTTGGAATGGCGGCATAAAACCGGCCGCGGGCAGGTGGTGGATTCGGCCATCTACGAGGCCGTGCTGGCGATGATGGAATCCACCATTCCGGAGTACACCGAAGGCGGCTACATCCGCGAGCGCACCGGCGCCATCCTGCCCAAGGTGGCGCCATCCAACGTCTATCCCACTACCGACGGCGACCTGATCATCGGCGCCAATCAGGACAGCGTCTTTCGCCGGCTGTGCGAAGCCATGGGACGGCCCGAACTGGCGGATGATCCGCGCTTTTCCACCCATACCGCCCGCGGCGAGCATCAGGCTGAGCTGGACGCGCTGATCTCGCAGTGGACCCGGACCTTGAGCACCACGGAGCTGATGGCGAGCATGGACCAGCATGGGGTGCCCGCGGGCAAGATCTTCCGGGCGCCCGACATGTTGGAGGATCCCCAGTATATCGCCCGGCAGTCGGTGGTGCGCGTGGCTCATCCCGAGTTTCATAACTTGATGATGCAAAACGCCTTTCCTAAGCTATCGGCAACCCCCGGAGAGATTACTTGGGCAGGACCGGCGCTGGGCGCTCATAACGAGGAAGTCTATGGCGGTCTTTTGGGCTTGAGCGCGGCTGAGATGGCTAACCTGCGGGCACAAGGGGTCATTTAGCGGTGGCCCAGCGTCCAACGGAGAGGGATGAGGATTATCGCCAGGCCGGGTTCGGCGAAGAATTAGGATTTGGCCGCCGTCCAGCCTTGCTGCTGGTGGATGCGGTGTTGGCTTATCTCGATCCCGCCTCGCCGCTCTATGCCGGCGCGGAGAGCGCCTTGGCGGCCATGGAACGTCTCTACGTTGCCGCCAAGGCGGCCGCCGCGCCGGTGATTTTCACCAATGTGGTCTATACGCCGGGCGGCGTTGATGGCGGCCATTTCTACCGCAAAATCAAATCATTAAGGGTATTTGACCGGGGTGGGCCATGGGCTGAATTCCCAGCCTCGCTACGCCCGACCAGCGATGACCTGGTGGTGACCAAGCAGTATGCCAGCGCTTTCTTTGGCACCTCATTGGCGGCTACCTTGACCGCCATGGGCCGGGACAGCGTTCTCGTCGGCGGCTATTCCACATCGGGCTGTGTGCGCGCCAGCGCGCTGGACGCCCTGCAGCATGGCTTTATCCCCATCGTGGTGCGCGAGGCTTGCGGCGACCGCAATGGCGCGGCGCACGAGGCCAATCTGTTTGATCTGGCGGCAAAGTATGCTGATGTGGTCAGCGAGGCGGCGGCCTTGGCGTACTTACGCTCCCTAAAGGGTTAGGATGTCCTTGGCGGCCTGCTCGCTGTGGTCACTTAGCCCATAAGCGCGGCGATAGACGTGATAGGCGGCGTGGATATGGCCGCGCATGGCAGCCTCCGCCCAGGCGCCGTCGCCTTCCCGTAGCGCCTCAAGTATTTCCCAATGGTGGGCGTTGGAGCGGATGAAATCTTCCATGGTGTATGAAATCACGGTGCGCATGACCACCGGCTGTTCGACGAGCCGGGTTAAAGTGGAGGCCAGGCGATCGCTGCCGGCAGCCGCCCGCAAGGCTGTGTGGTAGCGCTTATTTGCGGCAAAAAAGCTTTCCTTATCAAAGGTATTGGGCTTACCCAGCAGGGCATCTATCTGCTCGCAGGCGGACTGCATTTCCGCCAGCTCCTGGTTCTTGGCGCGGCGCGCTGCCAGCCGCGCCGCATAGCCTTCCAGCATGGCGCGCAGGACGAAAATGTCGCTGATTTCCTCGCCCGACCAATGGGAGACGAAGGTGCCATGGTTGGGGACGCTCCGTACATAATAATCAGCCGCCAACTTGCGCAGCGCATCCCGGATGGGGGTGCGGCTGACGCCGCAGATATCCGCCAATTCTTCTTCCTTCAGGTGGGATCCCTCAGGGAATTCACCCGAGAGAATGCGGCGTCGAATTTCATCGTAAGCCTTCTGAGACGCTTTGGACATGGCGGCAGTTCCTTGTACGACAACACCAATTTTTTCAATTTAAAATACAAGTTCTATCAAACAGATGCTTGACGATGCCCTAAATGTATACAATAAATACCATCCAGGCCACAATGAGCGTCCAAAATAACTAACAATCCCCCGGCAAGCCTTGTCAAGGAGGGGGAGGGGATCAGAGCCCTAAAAGGCCCTGAAGTGAAACATGACGCGGGAGCGCGTCCCGCTCGCCTTATGGAGGAAATCAGCCATGCGTAACCAGAAGCGTAGCCAGTCCTTTGTGCTATTGGCCACCGTCAGCGCGGCGGCGGTATCGGCCCTGCAGGGATTGCCATCGGCGGCGGTGGCGGCAGAAACCACAGCCGCACCGATTGAAGAAATCCTCGTCACGTCCCGCCGGCGGTCGGAAACCTTGCAGGACGTGCCGATGGCCGTGAACGCCTTCAACGCCGCCACCATCGAACGCGCCGGTATCGATCGGGCGGAAAATTTCATCGCCCTTACCCCCAACGTGCATTTCATACAGACCACCAATATCGGCGAAAGCCAGGTCCATATCCGCGGCGTCATTCAGCCGCGCGACACGGAACCGCCCTTCGCTTATGTGTTGGATGGCGTGCTGGTGCCAAACCCCAATGCCTTTAACCAGGAATTCGTCGACATCCAGCAGATCGAAATCATCAAAGGGCCGATCGGCTCAATTTATGGCCGCAACGCCATCGGCGGCGCCATTCTCGTGACCACCAAGAAGCCCTCCAATACTTTTGAAGGCATGCTCAAGGGCGGCTACGAAGTGGAGGGCGAGGAATATAAGCTTTCCGGCTATGTCAGCGGCCCCGTTGTGGAAGACAAGGTGTTCGCCCGTATCACCGGGTCCTATACCGATCGTCAGGGCTATTACAAAAACATCACGCTCAATGACGAGGAAGATCCCTTCCAGGAAGCCATCGTCCGCGGCCGGGTGGTGATCGCTGCATCCGAATCAGTAGAATTCGATATCACGGCCGGGTATGCCGACGTGGATGGCCACGCCTTCAATTTCAACAATCAGACCGGCGGCACGCCGGGCTTCGAGACCGGCGTCGACATCAATGATACGTCCATTCCATTTTCAGGCAATGTGCGCTCCTTCAACAATCAGAAGCGCTATGACGCCACCATCAAGATGGATTGGACCAGCGATTACGGCACGTTGACCATGACCGGCGCCTATCACAAACTGGATGAAAACATGGGCGGCGAGGGCGCCGTGGATTTGGCGCTGTTCGGTCTTTATCCCGACCCCACGCCCGGCGATTTCTTCACTGATCCCAGCTTGTTTGAAGGCTATGGTCCAACGCCGCGCGACGGCACGCAATATCAGGAACGAAATCAAAAGGACACCAGCTTCGAAATTCGCTTCACGTCGCCCGACGATCGTGCGCTGCGCTACATCGTCGGCGCTTATTACATCGACTTTAGCCGGGAGGTCGTATTGAACCGCGCCGTTGATACCGGCAATGGCGTCGTGGTGCCGGAGCCGGCTCCCGGCCCCGACAGCGAGAATCCCGCCGTGGCGGTGACCTGGACGGACAATGACAACAAAGCCTATTCGCTATTTGGTCAGTTGGCCTACGACGTGACGGAACAACTGGAAGCGTCCGTTGCCGTGCGTTGGGACAAGGAGAAGCGCGAAACCACCAACTTGACGCCGCCCGAGTTCACCAATAATCCCAGCGATTCAGGGCTGGTGCGCAAAAGTGATTTCTCGGATTTTCAACCGCGCGTCTCGCTGAGATATTTACCGAATGATGATGTCTCGCTCTATGCAACCTATGGTGAAGGCTTTCGCTCCGGCGGCTTCAATCCGCTGGGCAGTCGAGATAACATCATCAATATCGACGGCATCACCGATACCACGGTACAGGATGCATTTGATAAGGAAACGTCGAAATCCGCCGAAATCGGCTTCAAGTCCAGCCTGATGGACCGCAAACTGTCTGTGAACGGCGCGGCGTTCTACACGGAAGTAAACAATGCCCACTACTTCCAATTCTTTCCCTTCTCCCTGTCGCGGGTGATATCCATCGTCGACAAGAACGAAATCTGGGGCTTTGAATTCGACTTCACGGCGCGATTGGACGAGGGTTGGACGTTCTATGGCGGCTTTGGGTACATCGACTCGGAGATCAAGCGCAACAATGAAGCGCCGCAAACCGTTGGCAATACCATGCCATTCACGCCGGAATACACCGCCAATGTTGGCATGCAATACGTCTATCCCCTGGGCAATGGCATGGACATGGTGACGCGGGTGGACTATTTCCGCACCGGCCCGATCTATTTCGATACTCTTAATACGCCGGGCACCAAGCGCAAGCCGATCGATCTGGTGGATGCGCGTATTGGCCTGGATGCTGAAAACTGGAGCTTCACGCTGTGGGCGCGCAACCTGTTTGATGAAAATTACAATGCCGACGGCGTGGTGCTGGTGGTGCCCAACGTGACCGTATTCAATTTCGTCACCAAGGCAACGCCGCGGACCTGGGGCGCCGACATCACCTTCCGATTCTAGCCTTTTTTCCTCTGCATATATCTTAAGGGCCGGGATATCCCCCGGCCCTTTTTTTGGCTATGGTCGTCGCCGACATGTATCAAGAACGTATAGTGCGCCGGTGACCGAGCCATATAAGTTATCGCCTGCCGCCGTGGCGTTCGATGGCGCGACTCCGCGCGCCGTGGCCTTCGGCGACGTCTATTTTCATTCCGAAAACGGCTTATGGGAAGCCCGGCATGTCTTCTTAGGCGGCATCGGCGCGCCCGATCTGTGGGCCAAGCGGCAGCATACGGTGATCGCCGAGACCGGCTTCGGCTGTGGGCTTAATTTCCTTACCACCTGGGATCTGTGGCGGCGCACCGCCGCGCCGGGAAGTTTTCTGCATATGGTCAGCGTCGAGGGCTATCCCCTATCCCGCGCCGATCTCGCCCGCGCCTTGGCGCCGTGGGAGGAGCTTGCGCCCTTGGCGGCGGCGCTGATTGACGCTTACCCGCCGCCGGTGGCGGGCTTTCATCCCTTGTCCTTCGATAACGGCCGGGTGCGGCTGACGTTGCTGTTCGGCGAGGCGGCGGCCGCCTTGGCGGAGCTCAGCGCCCGGGTTGACGCCTGGTATCTTGATGGCTTCGCTCCCGACCGCAACCCCGAGATGTGGCGCGACGAGGTGATGGCCGAGATCGCCCGCTTGTCGGCGCCCAATGCGCGGCTCGCTTCGTTCACGGTGGCGGGCGAAGTCCGGCGGCGGCTCATTGCCCACGGTTTTGCGGTGGAAAAAGCGCCGGGCTTCGGGCCGAAGCGCGAATGTCTGCGGGCCCGTTTCGAGGGTGTTGCCGCTGTCCCCGATCCCCGGCCATGGTTCGCGCCGCCGCCCAGATCAAGCGGTAAGGTGGCGGTGGTCGGCGGCGGCATCGCCGGCCTGATGGCGGCTTCGGCGCTGGCCGATCTGGGGCGGCAGGTGACGCTTCACGAGGCGGCGGACGCTGTGGCGGCGGGAGCGTCGGGCAATCCGGCGGCGGTGGTGGAGCCGTGGCTCGACCGCGGCGGCAACGCCGTGGCGCGCAGCCATGTAGCCGCCTACCTTCACCTGCTGCGGCGTTATGGCGGGTGGGGGCCGCAGGTGTGGCAACCCTGCGGCATTGTGCGACTGTTGGGCGATAAGGCGGCGCGTCAGCAGGGCGCGCTGCTGGCGGCGGACCGGCTGTTGCCGGTCGACCATCTGCGCTATCTGGAAGCGGCGGACGCCGCGGCGGCGGCGGGGATAGCGTTGGGCCAGCCGGCGCTCCATCTGCCCCACGCCGGGCTGGCGCGGCCCAAGGCCTTGGCCGTGCAGGCGACGACGAAGGTGGAGGTGCGCCGCCGCTCAGAGATTGCGGCGCTGCGCGAAGATGATGGCGGCTGGACGCTTCTTGATCCGTCAGGCGCTGAGGTGGATCGGGCGGAGGTCGTGGTGCTGGCGGCGGCGCTGGCCACGGCGCGCCTGGCCCCGTTGCCCTTCGCGTTTCAGGCCCGGGCCGGCGAGATCACCTTTCTGCCGCCATTCGCCGGCATTGCCGATCTACGCACGGTCTTGATGTTCAACGGCTATCTGACGCCGGCGGCCGATGTCGAGGGAGGAAAAGCGCACGTGCTAGGCGCCACTTTCGATGTGGTGTCGCCCGATAATCCGGTATCCTCCAAAGGCGATGCCGCCGCGCGCAACCTGCGGGCCTTGGGAAAAGCGCTCCCGCACCTGCCGCTCCCTGATCCGGCGACGCTCAAAGGCCGCGCTCAGGTGCGCGCCACCACCGCCGACCACCTGGCGATCTTAGGCGGCGCGCCCGACATGGATCATTATGCGGCCTCTTACGCGGGCTTGCGGCAGGGCAAACGCGGGCCATACCCTGCGGCGCGTTATCGGCCGGGGCTTTATGTGCTGACCGGACTGGGCGCGCGCGGGTTCTTGACCGCGCCGTTGCTGGCGGAAGCGTTGGCGGCGCAAGTAACCGGGCTGCCGTCGCCGGTGGAGCGCGCCGCGCTCGACGCCTTCCATCCGGCGCGGTTTTGGGTGCGGGAGGTGAAGCGGAATGAATCTTACGCCTGATCGTAGTCGATGACGATCTTGTCGGTGAGCGGCCGCGCCTGGCAGGTGAGCACGAAGCCCGCCGCCAAGTCTTCTTCTTCCAGCGCATAGTTGACCGCCATATCGACCTTGCCTTCGATGAGCTTGGCGCGGCAGGTGCCGCACACGCCGTCGCGGCACGAGAATGGCGCGTCGATGTCGCGATCGCGCGCCGCCGCCAGCACGCTCGTGCCATCAAGCGGCATGTCGAATTCGGTCTTGCGGCCGTTCAAGGTCAAGGTGACGTGGGCGGCGTTCTCCCGGGTTTCCTTTTTTGCCGGCAGTGGCGCTTTTTCAGCCAGGGCGGCGGTGTGGAACAGCTCGAAGTGGAGGTGGTTTTTGGCGACGCCCAGGTCGCCAAGCGCGCTTACGATATCGTTGGTGACGTCCTGCGGGCAGCAGATGAAGACCTCGTCGATGACCTCGGCGGGGCAGAACGCTTGCACCAGCGCCCGCGCCTTCTCGCCATCGAGATGGCCATTGAGAATGTCAACCTCCTGTTCCTCGCGGCTTAAAATATGAAACAGGCTGAGGCGGGCCATGTACAAATTCTTCAAGTCCTCGATCTCTTCGCGAAACAGGATGTTGTTCACTGTTTCGTTGCCGTAGAACAGCACGAAGCGGCTTTTCGGCTCACGCGCCAGTGTGGTCTTGACCAGCGAGAGAATGGGGGTGATGCCTTCGTCAATGGCGAAGGCGACGTAGGTTTTGGCCTGCGATGGATCGAGCGGGGTGAAGAAGTGGCCCACCGGCGGCATCACGTCGATGGCGTCGCCGGGCTTTAATTGATCGGTGGCGAAATTGGAAAACACGCCGCCGGGAAAGCGCTTGACGGCGATTTTCAGCACGCCATCGTCGGGGCTGGCGCAAATCGAATAGGTGCGGCGCACTTCCGCGTCATTCAACGTCATGCGCAACACCAAGTGCTGGCCTTGAGTGAAGCGAAAAGTGTCTTGCAGCGCTGTCGGCACGTCAAAAACGATGCTCACCGCATCATCGGTTTCCGGGGTGATGGAGGCGATTTTGAGAGCGTGAAACTGCGACATCGGAATAGCCGTCCTTATATCTTCACAGGCATTTGAAATAATCGAAGGGTTCCAGGCAATTGGCGCAGGCGTAATGCGCCTTGCAGGGCGTCGAGCCGAATTCGCTCACCTTGCGGGTGTTCCGGGAGCCGCAGCGCGGGCAGGCGACTTCCGCTTCTTCCCCCAAAAGCGCCGAGACGCGGCCCTTGACGGCGGCCGGCGGCGCGATGCCGTAGGCGCGCAATTTATCGCGGCCTTGCTCGCTGATCCATTCGGTGGTCCAGGCCGGCGACAACACGCGCTTGACCCGCGCCTTGGGGTAGCCGTTGCGCTGCAGCGCTTCTAAGATTTCCATTTCGATGAGCTGGGTCGCCGGGCAGCCGGTGTAGGTGGGACTGACCGCCACCTCGACGTCATCGCCGTTGATGGATACGCCGCGCACGATGCCGAGATCGACCACCGAGACGACGGGAATCTCCGGGTCCATGACGTGCGCCAGCGCCGCCCAGACGGCCTGTTCTTCCCGTGATTTGCTCCTGGCGTCGACGGTGGTCATGCTACCACTTCATGTTGGGGTAGGCGCGCTGCATGTATTGCAGATCCGCCAACAGATAACCCATGTATTCGCTGTGCCGTCCTTCACGGCCGCCGGTCGCCATCCAGCCGTCGGCGGGCCGCACCAAGGTGGCTTCCTTGAGAACGGCGTTCACTGTCTCGTTCCAGGAATCTTTAAGTGCGGTTAGATCGACGCCGATGCCGGCGGCAATCATTCGCCGATCCAGGTCATCATTGACAAAAAGCTCGCCGGTATAAGTCCACAGCTCATCGATGGCCGTCTGCATGCGGCGATGGCTTTCATCGGTGCCGTCGCCGAGACGCACGACCCAATCAGCGCTGTGCTTTACGTGATAGCGCACTTCCTTGGCCGCCTTTTCGCCCAAGGCGGCGAGCGTCGCATCCTTTGACGACGCCAGCGCCTGATAGAACGGCAGACTGAAGGCGTCGTAAAGAAATTGGCGGGTGACGGCGTAGGCGAAATCCTCGTTGGGCTGCTCGACGAGAAGGGCGTTCTTGTACTCGCGTTCCTCGCGGGTAAAGGCGATGGCGTCTTCGTCGCGTCCCCGTCCTTCCAATTCGCCGGCGTAGGTGTAAAGCGTGCGCGCCTGGCCCACCAGGTCAAGCGCCAGATTCATCAGCGCCATGTCTTCTTCCAATTCCGGCGCGTCGGCGCACCACTCGGCCAGACGATGGCTCAAGATCAGCGCATCATCGCCCCAGCGGATGGCGTAAGATGCGATATCGGCTTTATCGATGACGGCGCTCATTAGATGTTCTTCACTTCGTCAGGAATGTCATAGAAGGTGGGGTGGCGATAGACCTTCTCCGCCAGCGGTTCAAACAGCGAGGCTTTCTCGCCGGGATCGGAGGCGGCAATCGCGTTCGATTCAACGACCCAGATGCTCACGCCCTCGCCGCGCCGGGTGTAGGCATCGCGGGCATTCTCCAGCGCCATCTTGGGATCAGGCGCGTGCACGCTGCCGACGTGCATATGATTGAGGCCATTGCGGCTTCTGATAAAGACCTCGTACAGAGGCCACTCCTTGCGTGACATCTCTTGCGTTTCCTTATGCTTGAAACAAATAAATCAGGCGGCTTGACGCTTGGCCTTCTTGGCGGCGTAGGCCATGGCCGCCTCGCGCACCCAGGCGCCGCGCTCATGCGCTTCGCGCCGCACCTTAAGGCGCTTCTTGTTGCACGGGCCGTTGCCGGCCAGCACGTTCTTGAATTCATCCCAGTCGATGGGGCCGAAGTCATAATGGCTGGTTGCGGCGTTCCACTTCAAGTACGGGTCCGGCACCTTGAGGCCTAAGTATTCCGCCTGCGGCACCGTCACGTCGACGAATTTCTGCCGCAGCTCGTCGTTGGAGACGCGCTTGATGCGCCATTTCATCGACTGCTCAGAATGCTGCGACTTCATGCCCTCGGCGCCGCCCTTGGTGTCGTGCGGACCGAACATCATCAACGCCGGCCACCACCAGCGATCAAAGGCGTCCTGCATCATCGCCTTTTGTTCAGCGGTGCCGCGCGACAGCGACAGCATCAGCTCATAGCCCTGGCGCTGATGGAAGCTTTCTTCCTTGCAGATGCGAATCATCGCCCGGGCGTAGGGACCGTACGAACAGCGGCACAACGGGATCTGGTTCATGATCGCCGCGCCGTCCACCAGCCAGCCGATGGCGCCGATGTCGGCCCAGGTCAGCGTCGGATAATTGAAAATGCTGGAATATTTGGCCGAGCCGTCCAGCAGTTGGTCGACCAGCTCGTCGCGTGACACGCCCAGCGTCTCGGCGGCGCTATAAAGATAAAGGCCATGGCCACCTTCATCCTGCACCTTGGCCATCAAAATCGCCTTGCGCCGCAAGGTCGGGGCGCGGGTGATCCAATTGCCTTCCGGCTGCATGCCGATGACCTCGGAATGGGCGTGCTGGGAGATTTGCCGAATGAGGGTCTTTCGGTAGCCCTCCGGCATCCAGTCCTTGGGCTCAATCTTCTCATCGGCGTCGATGCGGGCCTGGAAGCGGACGGCTTCGGGCGAATCACCCTGTTCGACGGGGATACTTTTATCGCCCTTCGGAATATCAAGACCTTGGGTATACACCGGGTCACTCCTCTTGAATTCTTTGTGCAGCCCCCATTATGCCACAAAAAAATAAAAACGAAACTGTTTTTTGTATCATATTAAAACCTTAAAGATTTATTGGCAGGCTCGGCTATATAGAAGGCCGCGACGCGGCATAAACGGCGAGCGTGGAGGGAATAAAGTGAAGATCCTGGTGACCGGCGGGGCGGGCTATATCGGCTCCCATGCCTGCGTCCAGTTTCTCGCCGCCGGGCATGAGGTGGTGGTGCTCGATAACCTGTCGAACGCCAAGGCGGCGTCCCTCGACCGGGTGCGGCTCATCACCAACCGCGACCTTAAGTTTATTGAGGGGGATATCCGCGACGCCGAGCTTCTTGACCGGCTGTTCGCCGAGGGAAAATTTGCTGCCGTCATTCATTTCGCCGGCTTAAAAGCGGTCGGCGAATCGACCGAGAAGCCGCTCCTTTATTATCAGAACAACGTCGCCGGCTCGGCCACCCTCTTTGAGGCCATGGCCAAGGCGGGGGTCAAGACCATGGTTTTTTCCTCCTCCGCCACCGTCTATGGCGATCCGGCTGCCGTGCCCATCACCGAGGACTTCCCGACCGCGGCGGTCAACCCTTATGGCCGCAGCAAGCTGATGATCGAGGACATGCTGCGCGACATCCGCGCCGCCGACCCCGCCTGGCGGATCGCCATCCTGCGCTATTTCAATCCGGTGGGCGCCCATGAGAGCGGCCGCATCGGCGAAGATCCGAACGGCGTTCCCAACAACCTCCTGCCCTATGTCTGCCAGGTCGCGGTCGGCAAGCGGGCGGAGCTGAAGATCTTCGGCGGCGATTACCCGACCCGGGACGGCACCGGGGTGCGCGACTATATCCATGTCATGGACCTCGTCCAGGGCCATGTGGCGGCGCTCGATTATCTGCTGCAAAACGACGGACTGGTCACCCTTAACCTCGGCACCGGACGGGGCTACAGCGTGCGCGAGGTGGTGACCGCGTTTGAGCGGGCCAGCGGCCGCCGCATTCCGTACCAGATCGTCGCTCGCCGGCCCGGCGACGTTGCCGAATGTTACGCCGATCCGACGCGCGCCTATCGTCTTTTGGGCTGGCGCGCCGCGCGCGATCTGGACGTCATGTGCGCCGACGCCTGGAACTGGCAGCGGCAGAATCCTGACGGCTATGGCGAGGCCTAGATCATGAATGTTCGCCAGTCCCTGTTTTATGCGCTGCTGCAGCGCTATTTCACGTTTATTCTGCAATTCATTTCGAACATCATCATTTCCCGGTTGCTGCTGCCGGAGGAGATCGGCGTCTTCTCCTTAAGTCTTGCCGCCTTGAGCATCATCCAGGTGATGCGCGAGTTCGGCATCAGCCGCTACCTCATTCAGGAAAAGCATTTAAGCGACGACATCATCCGCACCGCCTTCGGCTTGATGATCGTCATTTCCCTGTCCTTCGCGCTGGGCGTGTTCGCGGCGCGTGACGTCATCGCCGAGTTCTATAATCGGCCTGAGCTGAGCGACATCATCCTGGTGCTGCTGATCAATTTCTTCATCCTGCCGTTCGGCCAGCCGGCCTATGCGCTGCTCAGCCGCGACATGGAGTTCCGCAAGACCCTCTATATCGGCATGGCCTCGGTGACCGTGCATTCCGTGGTGGGGGTCGGCTGCGCTTTTTACGGCTTTTCCAGCATGAGCCTGGCCTACGCCTCGGTGGCCGGCACCTTGGTCACGTCGGTGCTGTCGCTGGCCATGTATCCCGCCCATGTCAAGCTGCGGCCCAGCCTGAAGGAATGGCGGCGCATCCTCTCTTATGGGATCTTCGCCACCTTGTCGTCCATTGTCGGCACGGCGGGCGGCAGCTCGGCGGAGATCGTCATGGGCAAGGTGCTGACGTTTACCGCGGTGGGGCTCTACAGCCGTGCCAACGGGCTGATCACGGTGTTTCAGGTGCAGTTGATCCAAACCTTAAGCCGGGTGGCGTTTTCCGGCTTCGCCAAGCTCATTCGGGAAGGCGAAAAGATCGAGGGGAAATATCTGCGCGCACTCTCTTACATCACCGGCTTTTTGTGGCCGATCTATGTGGTGCTGGGATTTGCCGCCGAAGCGCTGATCGTTTTCTTGTTCGGCGAGGTATGGGCGGATTCCGCGCCCGTTGCCCGCATCTTGTGCCTCAATGGCATGGTGGTGGGATGTTACGCCATGCTGGTCAGCGTTTATAACGCCCATGGCGCGGTGCGCCGCCAGTTGGCCAACGAGAGCATCGTCCAGACCATCCGCATTCTCTTGGTGATCTTCTGCGCCCCTTACGGGCTGGCGGCGGTGGCGTGGGCGCAGGTGGCGTCCAGCGTGCTGAACGGCATCCTGTTGTATCACATGATCCGCCCGTTGTTTGCCGTTCGCCTGCGGGAGTTCCTGCGCGCCCTGTGGCGCAGCGCCGTGGTGGCGGCGATTACCCTGGCGGCCACAGCGGCGGCCTACGGCGTGCTGGCGCAGATCCCCCATGCGCATTTAACGACACTGATCGTCTCCGCCATCGTCGGCCTCGCCAGTTGGATTTTCGGGATATGGCTGACGGGCCATGTCATCGGCCCGGAAATCGTGCTGTGGCTGCGTAAAGGGGCGGCGGCGCTTCAATATCGAAGGACAACGCTGAAATGACGTTTTTCTTAGATGGCGCGGCGCGCTACAACAACATCCTCGCGCGGCCGCCCGAGGCGCCGAGCAATTTCCTGATGCTCGCCTTCGGCCGCCGGGAGTCAGAGGTTGCAAAATTTTCGCACGCGCTTTCTCCATCTTACGTTCAGCTTGGTTTTGAAAGCGCCGCCGCCGTCCTTGCCGTGGCCCATACGCCGACCGCCACCATCAAGAAAATTGAAGATCGGGACGGGCGCTTTGCGGGGCTGGTCTGGGGGGTGATATTTGATACTGAAACCGGCTCGGAAAGCCTCGCCATCGATCGTTGTCTGGCGGCGGCAGCTAAAGACGGCGCTTTACTGAAAAAGAACGGCGGGCTTTATGTCGCCGTTCTCTTCGATCGCCGCGACCATAAGCTGGTGCTCATCAATGATTGTCTGGGCGCAAGACCCTTTTTTGTCGCTGCGCGCTCTGGCCTGCTTTACGGATCGAGCCACGCCCTGGCGCTGGCCGACATCCTGCCGGGACCGCGGCGGGCCAATCCGGACGCCATCAGCGAGTATCTTACCTTCGGTTTTAACGCCACCAATCATTCGCTGATCAGCGGCATCGATAATCTTGAGGCCGCATCACTGACCATCTGTGATCCGGCCGGCAATGTCGATCAATCCATCGCCTATGATGTGGCGGCGGCTCAGCCCCATCCGCTCGGGCAGCGCGCCATGGCGGCGCGGCTGGCCGACATCATCGGCAAGAGCTACCGCCACTGGACGCAGCATGCCGACAATCTGGTTTTCGGTCTCTCCGGCGGCTACGACTCGCGGCTCTTGTGCGCGCTGTCGCGAAGCCACGGCGCGGCGCGCCAGCGCTGGGGTGGCCGGCGGCGCGCGGAGTCACGGGCAGCGCTGCAGCGGCTGGGCCTGGATCCGGCCGGTACCCTGCAGGCCTTCGGCTGGCCGGATGGCGGCCTCACGGATCGCTTCGTCGCCGATCCCGCGGGCCTGGTGGCGT
>JACFMS010000013.1:0-47707 GCA_019455285.1 Sphingomonadales bacterium | reverse complement strand
ATCAATGTCGGCAACATGCGCAGCGAAACGCTCATGGCGCAGACCGTTGCCGATCGCTTGGGCGTTGCCTTGGAAGTCGTCGACATGGCGGGCGATCGCCTCAGCCATTATGCGCCAGAAAATTCCTTCCATTGCCGGCCGGACGGATTTCCCACCACCAAAGGCCTGGCCCGGCTGGTGTTCCGCCAGGCTCGGCCGGCCCGCATGGTGGATGGTTATCTGGCCGGCGCGGTGGTGCGCGGCCATCTGGACCATATCCTGCCCAAGGCGCTGAAAGCCGCCGATACGAGCGAAGCGGTAACCGTCATCCTGCAAAAAAACGCCATCACCGATCTGCCTTATCTCAAGCCGGCCATTCGCCGCGCGGCGTTGGCGCGCGCCTTCGGTTCGGCGGCAAAAACCGTGGCACGGTATAATTCGGGCTGTCACAGCATCACGGCGTTCGATCTTTATATCCGGCAGCGGTCGCTCATCACCCGCAACTTCCTTCAGAACCTGGATGAGGCGGAACCGTGCCTGCCTTATTTTGATCCCGAGCTGATCGCGCTGAAGCGAACCTATCCTTACGCGGATTTTGGCCTTGAGACGTATCGCGAGATTTTTCGGCTGCTGGCGCCCGATCTTGTCGACCTGCCCCATAACAAGGACATGAAGGCCGAGGAGCCGAAAGACAAGGTGTCGCGCCAGGAGCGAGCGCGGATATTACGCGCCATCGCGCGCTACGCCACGGGCGAGGGGCGGAGCTATCTGGATACGGCATACGTGCTCGCCCACCTCGGGCTTGGCATCTTTTCCCCAAAGCACATCTACACCATGACCCGTCTGATGTTTATTGATATGCTGAACCATGTATGCGCCACAAACGGCATCGGGTTTGACTGGAACGAGCTGGCGTGACGAGGCGGTGGTGCGGCGACTGTTGTTGAAAATTTCCCGGGTCTGCGGTCTGTTTGCCTTAAGTCGCCGGCTGACGGCGAAGAAGCTGCGCATCCTGTGCTATCACGGCATCTGGCTTGGCGATGATCCCCTGTTTGCGCCGGCGCTGTTCATGCGCGCCGCCACCTTCGAACGCCGGCTTGCGCTCATAAAGCGGCTCGGTTATCCGGTGCTGCCGCTGGCGGAAGCGGTGACGCGGCTTTATGACGGCACGCTGCCGCCAGGCGCCGTGGCGATCACCATCGACGACGGCTGGTATGGCACCTATCTTCACATGCTGCCGGCGCTGCGGCGGGCGCGGCTGCCGGCGACCATTTACGCCACCACCTATTACATCGCCAAGGAGCGCCCGGTGCTCAACCTCCTGGTGCGGTTCATGATGAGCCGCACCTTGAACGGCCAGATATCCTGGACGGCGCTGTTTCCGGATGCCCCGGCGGATCGGCAAGTGGACCTGGCCGATGCCTCGGCGCGCGCGGCGGTGGCCGATGAGCTCAATCGGCGGCTGATGGCGATTGACGGCATCGACGCCCGCTGGGCGGAAGTGGTGCGGGTGGCCGATCTATTGCGCTTCGATCTCGGCCAGGCCAGCGACGGCCGCTGGTTCGATCTGATGACTGCGGCGGAACTGAAAGCCGCTGCCGCGGACGGCTTTGCCATCGAGCTTCACACCCACAAGCATGGGTTGCGTGAATTTGACCGCGCCTTGGTGATCGACGAGGTGCAGGAAAACCGCCGCCAGCTAGCGCGCATGCTCGACCGCGATCCCGGCGATTTTCGCCATTTCTGTTATCCCAGCGGGCGCTATCGGCCGGAGGTGTTCCCGGTGTTGCGGGCGCTTGGCGTCAGCAGCGCCACCACCACCGTGTTCGGCCTCAATGGCCGCGATGCCGAGCCGCTGGCCTTAAAGCGCATCCTGGATCACGAAAGCTTAAGCGAGCTTGATATCGAAGCGCAGCTTAGCGGCTTCTGGAGCGTCTTAAGCCACCTCGCGGCGCTCATCCGTTTCCGCCGTGAAGCCTAGCTATTTCAGCCAATCGCAACCATCACTTGCATAATTCTAAACCGCGCAACTTTTCAATGTCTTACAAGCGGTTATGTGTTTTTTGCTTCTCTGAAAGATTAGATGTAAGGTATTAAGTGAGGGGAACCAAGCTGCCGGAACAAATAAGGCAGCGGGCTAATGGGTCATGGGGGTGGTAGCAAGGCCATGATGACGGTTGTCATGACAACCAGGAACGGCGGGCACACGCTGCCGATCGTGCTCGACGCCTTTGCCCGCCTGGAGCCGCCGGTCGGCGGCTATCGCTTGGTGGTGGTGGACGGCGGCAGCAGCGACGGCAGCGAGGTCATCGTCCGCGCCTTCGCCGATCGGTTGCCGATCACCCTCCTTTGCGGGACGGGGTCGGGCAAGGCGGCCGCCGTCAACCGCGGGATCGCGGCGGCGGATGGCGACCTGGTGGCCTTCATCGACGATGACGCGGTGCCCGCCCCGGACTGGCTGCGCGCCCTGCGCAGCGCCGCCAGCCGCAATCCGGATTACGCGCTGTTCGGCGGTGCGGTGGCGCCGAGCTGGCCGGCCGCGCCGCGGCTGCGCATTCTCGATCACATCCCCTTGAGCGTCACCTACGGCATCACGCCGCCGGCCTTGACCGAAGGTCCGGTGTCGCCAACCCTTATTCGCGGCGCCAACATGGCGATCCGGCGTCAGGCGCTGGAGCGGTTCGGCCGCTTTCAGGCGCAGGACGGCGACGCGGAAGACAACGACATCGGCTGGGAAACCGATTTTCTGCAACAGGCCAGCGCCGCCGGCGAGCGCGCCTGGTTCGTCCCCGGAGCCGCGGTGCATCACTTGATCTGGCCGCATGAGCTGGCGACGTCATGGATTTTCCGCTGCGCCCGGCGCTTTGGCCGCGCCGTCTGCCGGCGCGAAATGGCCGCCGGCTACCCCCGCGAGCTGCCGCTTTTTTGCGGCGTGCCGGTATGGCTGGCGCGGCGCTTCGTCAAGGAACTCGGCCGCCTGCTGTCGGCCATGCTCAAGCGCCGCGAGGCGCAAGCGCTGGAGGCCCGCTGGGAGGTCAATTTCTTAAGCGGCTATTTCGCCGAGGCGGTGCGGGCGCGCCGGCACGGCAAGCTGCCGTAAGCAGCCTCATCTATGGTTCCCTTTTTGGGAATTTCTTCTTGTTCCCAAAACGGGAATTAGGTATAGTGCGGCAAAGGCCGGAGATGAGAATTATCGCCCGCAAAACGCTGAAAGATTTCTGGGCGGACTATCCGGGCGCCGAGGAGCCGCTGAAGGCATGGTTCAAAGTTGCCGGTGAGGCTGATTGGAAGGGTCCGCAGGATGTCAAGAAACAGTACCGGAATGCCACTATATTAAAAGGCGGCCGGGTGGTTTTTAACATTGCCGGCAACAAATATCGGTTGGTTGCGTGGATCAACTATGCTTATGGCATAGCCTATATCCGCTTTATCGGCACCCACAAGCAATACGATGAAACGGATGTCGAGAAGATTTGAGAAAGAGCGCTGAGCATGAATATCAAGCCGGTACGAACCAAAAAGGCTTATGCCGCCGCCTTAAAGCGCATTGAAGAGCTGATGGGCGCCAAAGCAGGCACGGCGGCGGGCGATGAGCTGGATATCCTGGCAACCTTGGCGGCGGCTTATGAGGACAGGCATTTTCCCATCGCCGATCCCGATCCCGTCGCCGCCATAAAGCATCGCATGGAGGCCCTTGGCATGTCGCGCAAGGATCTGGAGCCGATCTTGGGCTCGCGCAGCCGGGTGTCGGAAATCCTCAACCGCCGGCGCAAGCTTTCTATTGAGATGATTCGCAACCTGCACGCCAAAATGGGCATTCCCGCCAGCGCCTTGATCCAGGACTATAAGATCAGGATGTAGGTTGAAGGGGTATTGCCCCTTAAGCCACGCATGGCCGTGACTAAAGAAATCTGGTGCCGCAAGAGGGATTTGAACCCCCGACCCCCGCATTACGAATGCGATGCTCTACCAACTGAGCTATTGCGGCCCTAGACACCCCGATGAAAAGCGGCGGCACCATACGCCAAAACGCGGGCGCTTGCCAAGCCTTGGCTTGGCCAGTCCTTTCTAGAGAAAGCCGGTCAGCGCCCGGTTGCCTGATCCGGCATGGGGCAGCGGCCAGAGCCGCGGCAGCCGGGCGCCACGGCATTGACCCGCGTCATTGGCGGCGGGTCGCCTATCGCCTAGGTTTGATAGCGGCCTTAATATTGGGATATGACATAAAATCAAGCGCTTAATCTCCCCCTGGCGGGTCGCTTTTGATGAAAGGAGCAAGTCATGGCGGAAGATTGGGCTGCCGATGTGAGAAAGTACGCCCCTGACGCGGATGCCAAGGCGATTGCCGGCATCGTGCGTTACTGCGGCATCGCGCTGCAGAAAAGGGACTCGTCGCTGGTCTCGTTCAGCGATAAGGCGGAGCTTGCCCGGGTGCGGGAAAATTTTCTGAAAAAAAAAGCTCGGGCTGAGCGTTCCCGATCCTGAACTCGATCAGGCCATCATGGACGTCAGCAACCGGATGAAGGGCGATCGCAGTAAAAATCGGGTTACGACCTATTACTTGCTGGCCGAAAAATTCGGCAAGCTGTCGGCATTTAATTGAACATTTCGACAGAGGGGGTTGGCTGCCGCCAACCCGCTGGTGCAGACAAACGGGCAGGAGAACAATCATGTCTGGCGCTATCGTCAATCTGATCATTCAACTCATTGCCGGCGCCATCGGCGGCAATGCAGCAGGGTCCGCAGCCAAGAATTTCAGCCTGGGCAATGTCGGCAACAGCGTTGCCGGCGCCATCGGCGGCGTCGGCGGCGGGCAGATCTTGCAGTCGCTGATCCCGGCGCTGGCCGGGGCGGCCGGAGGCGGCCTTGATGTCGGTTCCCTCATTGGCCAAGTGGTGGGCGGCGGCGCCGGCGGCGCTATCCTCACCGTCATCGCCGGCGTCGTGAAGAACATGATGGCCAAGAAGTAATTTGTAAGGGTGCTGCTATCACCCATGTCTTAAGCTCGGCGCTGCAAGTTAGCCGCCCTAGCCGACGTCAAGCCTTGGGCAGTCCCTTCTTTAAAGAAGATCAGGCAGCACCCGGTTGCCTTGTCCGGCAAAGGATAGCGGCCCTTCCTCGCCCCGCCGCCAGTCATGGGTGGCGAAACTGCCGCAACTCGGGCAGCGGGCCACCCAGTGGTCGCGGGCCGAGCCGCAACTGCCGCACATCCAGCGTCGTTCCGCCGGCGCGCCGGCCGCCTTGTCGCGCCAGCCGGCGGCGGCGGCGCGATCCGACGATTGGCCCTCCTCAACCATGGCCATCAGTTCGAAGGCGCGCGATGAAGGGGTGTCCTTGATCGCCGCGGCCAGATCGCGGCGGGCATCCTGCCAATGACCGCATTCAATGGCGGCGGCGGCCCGCGCCAGGCGGCTTTCCTCGGCCTCGGGCGCGGTCTTGACGAAATCGACGATGCGGCGATAGCGGGCGGCGGCGGTCTCGTTTTCATAGCCTTCCAAGGCGGCGGCAACGAGATCGGGATGCGGCCGTTCCCGCCAAGCGGCGGTGAGCAGGTCGTCGGCGGCGGTGGCGCGGCCATCGCGCCGGGCGGCGCGCGCCGCCAGCACGGCGGCCGGGGTGAGGCGCGGATCGCCGCGCAAGGCTTCCCGCGCCAGGCGCAGGGTGTCGTTGCTCTTACCCGACAGGTCGGCGTCGCGGGCGATGAGGAAGGCGAGCGTGCCATCCAGCCGCTTGGCGTCGGCATCGCTGATCAGATGCGAGGCGCGCAGCGCCTTCAAGTGCTGACGCGCCTCCTCCCAATGGCCCTCCCGGGCGGCGATCTCAAACGAGGCTTCATCAACCCACGGCGCTTCCGGGTCGCGCGCCGCGGCTTCCAGGAGAAGGCGCTTGGCTTCCTTCAAGTCCTTGGCCGCCAGCGCCCGGACCAACAATGCCTTATAGCCGATCAAGCCGCCGTCCTCGCGTCCCGCCAGCGCCACCAGGGCTTCATGCACGCCGTGATTGTCGCGCTTCATTTCGGCGGCGCGGGCGCGCAACAGGAGGGTGATCGGCGTCGGGCCTAAAAGGCGCATGCCTTCCTCGGCCTGACGATGGGCGTCGCGAATGCGGCCGGCGGCCAGCGCGGTCAGCGCCAGATTGACGGCGACGGCGCCTTTGCGCTGCCGCCGCTCACGCCGCCGCTCCGGCGCAAACGGCGTATCGCGCAACAGCCATACGGTCAGCCGGAACACGATGAGGAGCACCGCCACGGCCAGCAGCAACAGCAGGGCCAGGATCGCCGCCGTGGTTTCCAGCCGCCAGCCGTTCCAGTCGATGACGGCGCGGCCGGGGTTGTCGGCCAGCCATGCCGCGCCCACCGCCGCCAGGAAGGCGAGAAGGATGATAAATAGCATCCGCGCCATGGCTTATTTGTCCCCTGCCGCCGCCGGCGATGGCCCGTTCGCCACCTCACGCAGCAGGATGGCGGCGAAGGCGGCCAGGGCTTCGTCCAGAGCCTGCCGCTTGCGCGCTTCCGCCGCCCACGGCTCGGCCGCCGCGCGCGCTCCAGGCGGCAGGACGGCAAATTCACGCAACGCTCCGGCCAGATCGTTGCCGATCAGCCGGCGCTCCATCCGCGCCATGACGGCGCGGGGCTCGGCGCCCGCCACCTCGCCCACCGGACGAATGGTGACCAGGCTGGCCAGCCGGGCGGTAAAGCGCCGCCACCACGAGGCATCCGCCGGCGTGCGCGCCGCCTCCAGAAGGCCGGGTATGGCGTCGGAGAACTGAGCGCGCAGCACGGCGAGGGTGGGCGCGCCCGAGGCGGCAAAGGGTGCGATCGCGCGCAAGGCGGCGGCCAGTTCTTCGCGGCTGCCTTCGGACAGCAAGCCGTGCAGGGTTTCATATTCCACGGAAAACGGCCGGCCGCGGTTGGCGACGTCGCGCAGGGCGGAAAAAGCGATGGCGATGATGGCGCCGCGGCCGTCCGCCGCCGCCGATTGCTCCAAACTGGCGATACGCTGCTCCAGGCTGGAAACCAGCGCGCCCAGGCGATCTTGAGCGGCAAGCTGGTCCTTCAAGGCGTCGGCGGCGTCGATGGCGTCCTGCGCCCGGTCGCGCAACGGCACGAACGCGCTTTCCAGTTGGCTGACGCGGGCGGCCAGCATCTCGATGCGGGTGATGACGTTGGCGGTGGAGGTGCGCACGCCGCCCGCCGGCGGGACGATGCCGGCGCGCTCTTCGATGGCGCCCAGTCGACGGTCAAGATCGTTCAAGGATGAGCCGTGGCTCAGCACTTCCTCCGCGAGATTGGAGAGCCGCTGATCCTGGGCCTCCAGACGCTGGGCGAGCGAGGTTAAGGCGGAATCGACGGCGGAAAGCTCCTCCTCCACGGCGGTATCGGTGGTTCCCGCGCCGCCCAAGAATTCATCAAGAGCGGGTATCCACGACCGCACCGCCGGCAGGATGAGGACGGCGGCAATGGCCAGGGCGGCAAGGACAACGATCACCCCAACCCAAGAGACGCCGCGGCGTTTTGCCGCAGCGGTGGAGTCCGTCGATGGCGAGCGCGCCGGCGCAGCGTCGCCCGGTGTCTGTTCCGTGGTCACGTGGCTTCCCCAACATTCAAGCCGATAGCGGACAACAACGCCGCCTCGGTCGGCTCTTTGGCGATCACTATACGCCGCCAGGAGAGCGATTGTAAGGTGGCGGCGACGGCATCGCTCAGGGCTGCCGCCGTCACCTTGGCAAGTTTGCGCTCCAGGCCGGCTTGGCGCACCAGGTCAACAAAGACGCGTCCCGTGCGCGGCGAGTAAAACAGCGCTACGTCTACCTCGCCGGCGCCGAGCACGTGCGCCGCCGCCGCCGGCAGGACAGCGACCGGGCGCGCCTCGTAGGCGACCACGCGCTCGACGCTAAAACCGGCTTTGCCAAGCTCGCCCGCCAGATCGCCGGCGCTGACTGATGCGGCGACATGGATAAGGCGGCAGGGCGGCAGCGCGCGCCGCACCAGGGCAATGAGATCGGCGACATCGCCGCCGGCGGAGGCGATATTCATGAACCCCAGATCGCGCGCGGTCCGCGCGGTGACGTCACCGACGGCGAACACCGCCACATCGCGCGCTGCCGTGCGCTTGGCCAACGCCCGCGCGCCATTGGCGCTAGTCAACAGCACGGCGGCGACGGCGCGCAAGTCAAGCTCAGGACCCGAGAGAGGCATGATGTTGAGGAGCGGCGCGAGGATGACCTCGTGTCCGGCCGCCCGTAGCCGCTCGGCCAAGATTTCAGCGTCGCCCTGCGGTCGGGTGATGAGCACGCGCATGTCACATTGCTTTCAAGGCGGCGAAAAAATCAGCGCCGGCCAGGCGCAACAAGTTACGGCCCGCCGCCGCGCCGATGGCGGCGGCGTCTGAGGTCGGTCCGTCACACGTCACGGCGTGGCTGACGTCGCCGGCGGGGCTTAGGACTTTTGCCGTAAGATGCAGCCGTTCACCGTCCAACGTGGCCAAGGCGGCAATGGGCGTGCGGCAGGAGCCGTCCAGCGTCGCCAACAACGCCCGCTCGGCGAGCGCGCAGAGATGGCTCGCGCGATGATCGAGGGGGGCGAGGCGGGCGCGGATGTCGGCATTGTCGGATCGCGCCTCGATGGTGATGATGCCCTGCGCCGCCGCCGGCAGCATGACGGCGGGATCGAGAATTTCCTGCGCCAAGTGCGCCAGCCCCAACCGCTTCAATCCCGCCAGCGCCAGCAGCGTCGCATCGACCTCGCCGCGCTTTAACTTATCCAGCCGAGTCTGCACGTTGCCGCGAAAAGTCACCACTTTCAGGTCGGGCCTGAGTGCGCGCACCTGGGCCTGCCGGCGCAACGAGGCCGTGCCCACCACCGCGCCGGTTGGCAGGTCCGTCAGCTGTGAGGCCTTGTCGCTTAAGAACGCATCGCGCGGGTCTTCGCGCTCCAGCATGGCGATGAGCTCCAGACCGGCGGGCAGCGCCGTTGGCATGTCTTTGAGGGAATGGACGGCCAGGTCGATGCTGCCGTCCATCAACTGGGCTTCGATTTCCTCGGTGAACAGCCCCTTGCCGCCGATCTCGGCCAACGGGCGGTCGAGGATGCGGTCGCCCTTGGTGGAGATGACGACGATCTCCACCTCCTGGTCGTCAAGGTCGGGGTGCGCCGCCACCAGGAGCCGCTTGACCAGTTCGGATTGCGCCAGCGCCAGACGGCTGCCGCGGCTGCCGATGCGGATCATTTTTTTCGCTGGTTGCGTCACGGTCTATCCTGGGTTAGGGCTCATGGGCTTTCGGCAAAGCTCTAGCAGAAAGGCGATGGCGTGGGCAACACGGGCTCACATACGTTGGTTCTCGGCATCGAGACCAGTTGCGATGAAACGGCGGCGGCAGTGGTCGCCGGCGACAAGCGGATCTTGTCAAGCGTCACCTTAAGCCAGATCGAGGAACACCGGGCTTACGGCGGCATCGTGCCGGAAATCGCCGCCCGCTCCCACATTGAACACTTGGACGCCATCATCCGGGAGGCTCTGACCAAGGCCGGGGTGGGGTATGAGGATTTAAGCGCTGTGGCCGCCACCGCCGGGCCGGGGCTGATCGGCGGCGTGCTCGTCGGCCTGATGACCGGCAAGGCTATCGCCGCGGCGCGCCGGCTGCCGTTCATTGGCGTCAACCATCTGGAAGGCCACGCGCTGTCGGTGCGGCTTATTGACGAGGCGGCGTTTCCCTATCTCTTGCTCTTGATCTCCGGTGGCCATTGCCAGCTGTTGCTGGTCAAGGGGCCGGGAAGCTATGCGCGGCTCGGCACCACCATCGATGACGCCGCCGGCGAGGCTTTCGACAAGACGGCGAAAATCTTAAGGCTCGGCTATCCCGGCGGGCCGGCGGTGGAGCGCGCCGCCCGTGCCGGCGATGCGGCGCGGTTTGACTTGCCGCGGCCGATGAAGGGCCGTCCCGGCGCCGATTTCTCGTTCTCGGGCTTGAAAACCGCCGTGCGCCGAGAAATAGAGCGGCTCGGCGGCAAGCTGTCCTCTCAGGATGTGGCCGATCTGGCCGCCGGCTTTCAGGCGGCGCTGACCGAGGCGCTGTTGGACCGCACCGCGCACGCCATGGCGATGGCGCGGCCGCAGCTTGGAGCCTCGCCCACCCTGGTGGTGGCCGGCGGGGTAGCGGCCAACGGCTACATCCGCCGCGCCCTAGAGGAACTGGCTGCCAGCCAAGGATTTCGTCTGGCGGCGCCGCCGCAGTCGTTGTGCACCGATAACGCCGCCATGATCGCCTGGGCGGGGCTGGAGCGCTTGCGCCTTGGCCTTGTTGATGGCCTCGATCTGCCGGCCCGCGCCCGCTGGCCGCTGGACCCGCACGCGCCGCCGGCCATCGGCGCCGGGGTCAAGGCATGAGGCGGTTGCGCTTGCCAGCCTGTCGCGATGACGGCTAAACAGAATCACCATTAGTGAGGGACGATGCGCATGCAAACCATCGGAGTCGTGGGCGGCGGGGCGTGGGGAACGGCGCTGGCGGCGGTGGCAGCGCGGGCCGGGCGCCAGGTGGTGTTATGGGCGCGCGAAGCCGACGTCGTGTCCGCCATCAACGGGCAAAAAGAAAATACGGCCTTTCTGCCGGGCGTGACATTGCCGTCGGGCATTCGCGCCACCGGCGAGCTTGCCGATCTTCAGGCAGCGGACGCCATCCTGATGGTCTCGCCGGCGCAGTTCGTTCGTCCGGTATCGGCGGCGCTCAACCCGCATCTGAAAAGCGAAGTGCCGGTGGTGATCTGCGCCAAGGGCATCGAGCAGTCCAGCGGCAAGCTTTTGAGCGAGGTGGTGGCGGAAACCATGCCGCGCCGGCCGTTGGCGGCGCTCTCCGGCCCCACTTTCGCCCATGAGGTGGCCAAGGGCCTGCCGGCGGCGGTGACGCTGGCCTCGCCCGATGAGCGCGTGGTAGCGGCGTTGACCGCCGCCATCGGCCTGCCGACCTTCCGGCCCTACGGCTCTGGCGACATCATCGGCGTGCAAGTGGGCGGCGCGGTGAAAAACGTCATCGCCATTGCCGCCGGCGTGGTGGTCGGCCGCAAGCTCGGCGAGAACGCCCGCGCCGCGCTGATCACCCGCGCTATGGCGGAGATGCTGCGCTTTGCCGCAGCAGCCGGCGGCGAGGCCGAGACCATCATGGGGCTCTCAGGTCTGGGCGACATGATCCTCACCTGCGGCAGCGCGCAGTCGCGCAACATGTCGTTGGGCATCGCGCTCGGCGAGGGCAAAAGACTTGACGATGTATTGGCCGGGCGCACCTCGGTCTCCGAAGGCGTCTACACCGCCCAGATCGTCGCCCAGATCGCCCGCGACAAGTCGCTTTACATGCCGATCTCCACGGCAGTGGCGGAAATTCTGTCCGGCGGGCGCGCCATTGACGCGGTGATCGAAGATCTGCTCCATCGGCCATTCCGGCCCGAGGTTCAAGAATAATTTTTTGCAAGGAAGGAAATCCCATGGCGGCATTATTTGTCCTTTATGCCCACGACAAGGCCGGCAAGCTTGCCGATCGCATGGCGGCGCGACCGAAGCATCTGGAACACCTGGCGTCGTTGGGCGCGCGATTGAAAGTCGCCGGACCCATTCTGGATCAGGCCACCGGCGATCCTTGCGGCTCGCTGATCATTTTCGAGGCGGAAAATCTGGCGGCGGCGGAAGCCTTCGCCCAGGCCGATCCCTATGCCTTAAGCGATCTGTTCGATCAGGTGACGGTATCGCCCTGGCGGGCCGCGGTGGGGGCGTGGGCCGCTTCCGCATGATCGAAGGACGCGCGTCCCTATTGTCGTTCACCGATATCCCCGGCGCGCCGCCGCCGGGAACGGCATTGGGCATGCTGGCCGAGATGGCGGACAACACTTCGCGATCCTTGGAATTTCGCGACGGCGATAAGCGCCTGGAAATTTTCCTGCATCGCCTCGGCGATGACGTCGTTGCCTTTCACAACCGCTGTCCCCATGCCGGCGCGCCGTTGGATTGGCAGCCCAACCGGTTTCTTGATTCCACGGGAACCGTGTTTTTATGCGCGGTTCATGGCGCGCGTTTTCGCCGCCATGACGGATTCTGCCTATCCGGTCCGTGCGCCGGGGCTTTTTTGCAGCCGGTGGGCGTAAAAGTGGCAAAGGGCATGATATACGCCGCCTGACGGGGTTGGCGACCGCCGCTTTCTTCCTTATGATCCGGCGCTGCCAAAGAGTGGAGATATATAAGATGACGTCATCGCCGATCCTGCCCGTTCCCGACTTCTGGCAACGCCGCGCCTATGTCGACGAAGCCAAGTACTTCGAGATGTACGAGCGCTCGATCCGCGATCCGGAAGAATTCTGGCTCCACGAGGGCAAGCGCATCGATTGGATCAAGCCCTACACCAAGGTCAAGAACACCAGTTTTATCGACGATGTTTCCATCCGCTGGTTCGAGGACGGCACGCTCAATGCATCCGTCAACTGCATCGACCGCCATCTGGCGGCGCGCGGCGATCAGACGGCGATTATCTGGGAAGGCGATGATCCGGCGGAATCAAAGCGCATCACCTACCGCCAATTGCATGCCGAAGTCTGCCGTTTCGCCAATGTCTTGAAAGCCCGCGGCGTCAAGCGCGGCGACCGGGTAACCATCTACATGCCGATGATCCCCGAGGCCACCTACGCCATGCTGGCCTGCGCCCGCATCGGCGCCGTTCATTCGGTGGTGTTCGGCGGTTTCTCGCCGGATTCGCTGGCCGGCCGCATCGTCGATTGCAAATCCACCTGCGTCATTACCGCCGATGAAGGCATGCGCGGCGGCAAGCGCATTCCCTTGAAAGCCAACACCGACGCCGCGCTCAGTCGCCACGCCGCCGATATGCACGTCCATAGCGTGATCGTGGTGCGCCGCACCGGCGGCGACATCAAGTGGGTGGCGGGACGTGATGTGTGGTACCACGAAGAAGCGGCGAAGGTATCCGCCGATTGTCCGGCAGAAGAAATGAACGCCGAGGATCCCTTGTTCATCCTTTACACCTCAGGATCGACGGGAAGCCCCAAGGGCGCGCTCCATACCACCGGCGGTTATATGGTGTTCACCTCCATCACCCATCAATACGTGTTCGATTATCACGATGGCGACGTCTACTGGTGCACGGCGGACGTCGGCTGGGTCACCGGCCACAGCTACATCGTCTATGGGCCATTGTCCAACGGCGCCACCACGCTGATGTTTGAAGGCATTCCCAATTATCCGACCGCCTCGCGCTTCTGGGAGGTGATCGATAAGCATCAGGTCACCATCTTTTATACCGCGCCCACCGCCATCCGCGCCCTGATGCGTGAAGGCGAAGAGCCGGTGAAGCGCACCTCGCGCACGTCGCTTCGTCTCCTCGGCTCGGTGGGAGAGCCGATCAATCCCGAAGCCTGGCTGTGGTACCACCGCGTCGTCGGCGAGGGGCGCTGCCCGGTCGTCGACACCTGGTGGCAGACCGAGACCGGCGGCATTCTGATCTCGCCCTTGCCGGGGGCGACGCCCTTAAAACCCGGCTCGGCGACGCGGCCGTTCTTCGGCGTCAAGCCGATGATCGTCGACGGCCGCGGCAAGGAACTGAAAGGGGCGACGTCCGGCAACTTGTGCATCGCCGACAGCTGGCCGGGACAGATGCGCACCGTTTACGGCGATCACGCCCGTTTCGTGCAGACTTATTTCACGCACTTCAAGGGCAAGTACTTCACCGGCGACGGCTGCCGGCGGGACGAGGACGGCTACTATTGGATCACGGGGCGCGTCGATGACGTGATCAACGTCTCCGGCCATCGCCTCGGCACGGCGGAGATCGAAAGCGCGCTGGTTGCTCATCCCAAGGTCGCCGAGGCGGCGGTGGTGGGCTACCCGCACGACATCAAGGGCCAGGGCATCTATGCCTATGTCACCTTGATGGAGGGAGAGACGGGCTCGGAAGACCTGCGCCAGGAACTGACGCAGTGGGTGCGCAACGAAATCAGCGCCATCGCCGCGCCTGATTTGTTGCAATTCGCGCCGGGCCTGCCCAAGACGCGCTCGGGCAAGATCATGCGCCGCATCCTGCGCAAGATCGCCGAAAACGAGTTTTCCAACCTCGGCGACACCTCGACCCTGGCTGACCCGTCGGTGGTCACCAACTTGGTGGATAACCGGCTCAATCGTTGACGGTTCCTCTACCGTCGCGTGTGCAGCCTCTAGTGTGGACGGCGGCAGGCGGCCTACGCCGCCGTTCTGAGCAATTTTTATATTATTTATCAATGGGATGCTCTGTTCCCGCTGGGCGCCGTCAGGGCTTGGGGATGATTATAAATAATTGTAATTATCACAATAAACACAACCAATAGACGAAAGTTCCGGATCTTCATATACTCCTCATGCGCGCATCTTCAGCGTGCATCCCTATAATAAATTGGAGGTCCGCCATGACCGCGCCCTGTCGATTGCCCGACGCTCCCATTATGCCGCCGCGGCCGGCAGCGTTGCCGGCAGATGCGTCTCCGCTCGCCGCCCTCAGCCGGGCGCTTGATAATCCCCTCGCGGCGGCGCCAGAAGCAGCTTTTCAGGAAGCCACGGTGTCCTTTCGCGTGCTTGTCCGGCGCGTCCACTATGTGCTGGCCCCCAACCTCATCGAGCAGGTGCTGCGCAACCGCGCCGGCCACTACGGCAAAAGCCGCTTGCAGGAACGGCTCCTCGGCCCGCTCATCGGCAACGGGCTTCTGGCCAGCGAGGGCGAGGGATGGCGCAAGCGCCGGCTGTTGCTGGCGCCGCTATTTCGCCCCGCCGCCGTGGCCGAACGAACGGCGGAGATTACCGCCGTGTTCCATGATCTCTTGGACGGCTGGGGGCGAGAAGCCGCGGTGCGCGATGCGGACAAAGTCTTTCGTCCGGCGGTGTTTCGCCTGATCGCTCGTCTCGCCGGCGGTGAAGCGATGGCGACGCGCAGCGCAGAACTTTACGAAGCGCTGGAGACCTATCTTGAGATCATGGGCAAGCCCGATCTGGGCGACGCCTTGATGCTGCCGCCCTGGGTCCCGAAACGCGGCATGCTGCGCGCGCGCCGGGCGGTAGGCCGCCTGCGCGCCCTGATCCGGGACGTGGTGGAAACGCCGCGCGCGGCCGACGGCTCGGTCTTGAGTCTGCTGCGCGGTGAAGAAACATCCTCGGTGATCGATGAAATGGCGACGCTGCTGTTCGCCGGGCATGAGGCGACGGCGAGCGCCATCGCCTGGACGCTCTATCTCTTGAGCCTCGACCAGGCGGCGCAAGCGCGGGTGCGGGCGGAACTGAATTCCTATGATCCGGCGGCGTTTCCCAGCGGCGCGCCGGCGCTTGCCACCTGGACCGGGCGGGTGATCACCGAAAGCCTGCGGCTTTATCCGCCGTCCTTGGTCATGGCCCGCGACAGCCGGCTGGATCATACGTTGGGCGATGCGCATATCGCCAAGGGCGATACGCTCCTCATCAGTCCGTGGGTGACGCACCGTCACCTTGCGGTATGGCAAGAGCCCGACCGCTTCCGACCCGCCCGCTTTTGGCGCAATCCGCTGCACCCAGAGGAGATCGGTCCCCATCGCTTCGCCCATATTCCCTTCGGCGGCGGCCCGCACGTCTGTCTGGGCGCAGTGCTGGCGGACCTGATCATCCGCATCGCGTTGCGGGAGGTCTTGCGGCGCTACCGGGTGGAGAGCGTCGCCAGTGCCGTCATTTCCCCGGTGGCGCGCATCACCTTGCGCGCCGACAGCGGCTTGCCGTTATGCTTTCGCGCCCGGCCGCGGAGCGTGTAAAGTGACGCCCGGCAGGAGCCGGACGGCATGAGCGAGGCGATAAAATTTCTATTTGATGGCCCAGCGGACGCATCCCAGCGTCTGGCGCTGGCGCACGGCGCCGGCGCGCCCATGGACAGCCCGTTCATGACCGCGTTTGCCGAAGGGCTGGGCGCGCGCGGCATTCGTGTGGCGCGGTTCGAGTTTCCTTACATGGCGGCGCGGCGCAACACGGGGCGCAAGTTGCCGCCCGACCGCCAACCGGTTCTCCTCGATGCGTGGGCGCGCGCGGTGCAGGCGTTGGGGCATCGCGAAACATTGGTCATCGGCGGCAAATCCATGGGCGGCCGTCTGGCGAGCATGGTTGCCGATACGTTGGGCGTGCGCGGCTTGGCGTGTTTGGGCTACCCGTTTCATCCGCCGGGCAAGCCGGCGCAAACGCGCATCACGCATCTGGCGGACTTGAAAACGCCCGCCCTCATCGTGCAGGGAACCCGCGATCCGTTGGGCGGGCGGACGGACGTTGCCGGCTATGCGCTGTCGCCGTCGATCGAGATTGCCTGGATCGAGGATGGCGATCATGATCTGAAACCCTTAAAGCGCAGCGGCCGCACGCAAGACGAGTGCTGGCGCGCTGCGATGGATCGCGTTGCAGAGTTTATGAATAAGATATAAAGGATCACCATGACGAGCTTACCCCTTTATCAAGTTGATGCCTTCGCCGACAAGGTGTTTGCCGGCAATCCAGCGGCGGTGGTGCCGCTTGATGCCTGGCTGCCGGACGCCACGCTGCAAGCGATCGCCATGGAGAACAATCTGGCGGAGACGGCGTATTTCATTCCAGCCAACAGCCCGGACGCCGATTTTCAACTGCGCTGGTTCACGCCGTCGGTGGAGGTCGATTTGTGCGGCCATGCGACGTTGGCGTCGGCTCATGTGTTGTTCGAACACAGGGGATTTACCAATAAGGCAGTGCGATTTATGACCAAGAGCGGCGTGCTCACGGTCACGAAAACCACCGACAGTCTGGCCATGGAGCTGCCCGCCCGGCCGGGCAACCCGTTCATGCATGACGATGCGGTGTCACGTGCGCTGGGCGCGACCCCTCGCCTACTGTTAAAGGCGCGGGATCTCATGGCGGTATTTGCTGACGCACAGACCGTGCGCGCCTTGACGCCAGACATGACGGCGCTAATGAAGCTGCCGCATTTTGCCGTGATCGCCACCGCGCCGGGCGATGATGGTCTGGATTTCGTGTGTCGTTTTTTCGCGCCGTCGCAAGGCATTCCGGAAGACCCGGTAACCGGCTCGGCGTTCTCGACCCTGGCGCCCTATTGGGCGGGACGATTGAAAAAATCGACGCTTCGCGCGCGGCAGGTATCAAAGCGCGGCGGCAACGTGACAGTGATCTATGACGGCGGCGATACAGTCACGCTCAACGGCGCGGCAGTTACGTATTTGGCGGGGAAGATATATCTCTGACCACTGCATGACTTAAGAACGCCCGCGTCTCGGCGATGGCGTCGGCAAGCCCCAGGCGCCTGACCGCCACCCCCGGCGGAAACGCGGTAAGGAGGCGCGAGGGTGTCGCCGCATCGAGCATGACGAAGACGCCGCGATCGCCGGCGCGGCGCACCAGGCGGCCGTAGGCCTGCTTTATACGCAGCCTGGTTAACATGTCGTCGTACCCGCGGCCGCCGAAGGCGTCGCGGCGCACGCGATGCAAAATGGTCGGCCGCGGCCACGGCACGCGATCAAACACGATCAAGCAGAGCGCGCGGCCCGGCACGTCGACGCCGTCGCGCACCGCGTCGGTGCCAAGCAGGCAACTGTCCTCCTCGGCGCGGAAGATATCGACCAGACTGCCGGTATCCATCGGCGTCACATGCTGGGCATAAAGCGCCAGCCCGGCGGCGTCCAATGCCCCCTCGATGCGCTCGTACACGGCTTTTAAGCGCGCAATGGCGGTAAAAATCCCCAGCGCGCCGCCGCCGGCGGCGAGGAACAACTCACGATAGGCGGCGGCCACCTGATCCATCTGCGCGCGGCCAACGTCGGTGACCACCAATACCCGCGTCGCCGCAGCGTAATCGAAAGGCGAGGGAAAGGCGGCGCGCTTGGGCGGAATCACCAAGTGATTAAGCCCGGTGCGCAGCTCGGCGCTTTGCCAATCATCGTCTTCCGTCGATTCCGCATCGTGATCGCGCAACGTGGCGGAAGTGACGACCACGCCGTGGGCGCTCTCCAGCACCGCTTCGGTGAAAGGCCGCGTCGGGTCGATCCAATGGCGATGCATGCCGATGTCGATCTCGCGGCCCTGCGCGCGATCAACCGCAAACCAGTCGCAAAAAAGCTCCGCCGGCGGACCGCCCAGCGCCTCCAGCATCGGCCGCCAGCCCTGCTCGATCAGTTCCACCCGGCGGGCGATGGCGCGAGCCGTGGACTCGATGCGGTTGCGCGTGGCGGTATCGAGCGTCTCGGCGTCGTCGTCGAGTTTTTTCAACAGTCTCGTGCTCAATCCCATCAACGGCCGGGCGAGCGCGCGCAGCGTGTCGGCGAAATCGACCGCCGCCACCGTCAGTCCCGGCACCGGATCGTTGACCGCCGCTTCCAGGCCATGCAGATCGTCGGGACGGCTGGCGCGGGCGTGCGCTTGCAGGCGCAGGTGGGCGAAGAAACACTCCGCCGGTCCCCATGGGTCGCCTTCCTGCAGGCGCTTCAGCCAACCGTCGGCGGGCAGGCCTTGAGCGGCGGTGAGCGCATCGCGTAGGTGCGCGCTCGCCGCCTCGTCATCGGCCACCAGATCGCCGACGCGGTTTTGCAAGCCCCGCGCCCGGCCCGATGCCCCGTCATTGCCGCGCACCCAGCGCCTCAGTTCCACCGCTTCCGCGCCCGAGAGCTCGATGGCAAACGCGCTGTCGGCGGCATCGAACAGATGATGGCCTTCGTCGAACACGATGCGGCGCGGCGTTTCGTTCTCGCCGCGTCCGCGCGCCGCCTGCACCATCACCACGGCGTGGTTGGCCACCACCAGATCGGCGTGCCGGCTTTTGCGTTGCGCGCGCTCGATGAAGCATTTGCGATAGTGCGCGCAAGCGGAATAGATGCACTCTCCGCGCCGGTCGGTCAGCCCCGCCATCCGCCCCATGCCGAGCGCGCTGCCGATCCAGGCAGGAAAATCGCCGCCGATCATGTCGCCGTCGCGGCTATAGCGCGCCCAGCGCCGCACCAGGGACAGCATGACCTGAATTGTGCCCGCCAACTGCGGCGACCGGCTGCGCTCTTCCAGGTTGAGGAGGCAGAGGTAATTCTCGCGGCCCTTGCGGATCACCACCTTGCGGGCGCGCGCTTTCGGTTCGGGGTGCAGCCGGGCCAGTTCCTGATCAAGCTGGCGTTGCAGGTTCTTGGTGTAGGTGGCGAGCCACACCGCGCCCTTGTTCTTCTCCGCCCACAGGCTCGCCGGCGCGATGTAGCCCAGAGTCTTGCCGATGCCGGTGCCGGCCTCGGCCAGGATGGCGATGGGGGCCTGGGCGTTCAAGGGCGGGGCGAAGGCGTCCGCCACCGCCACGGCGTAGGCGCGCTGATCGGCGCGGTCCTCGGCTTTTCGACCCACCAAGGCGGCGAGCCGCGCCGTCGTTTCTTGCGCGCTCACCGGGGCGTCGCCGGGCGGCGGCGGCAGCGCTTCGTCCTCCCATTCAGGCAGCGCGTCCCACACCTCGCGCTCGCGGCGCACCTCGGGCAGATGCGCCAGCGCCTCGGCGACAAGGCTCGCCCACGGCCAGCCGGCGGCGGCCATGGCCGCCGCCTCCCGCGCCAGGCCCGGTCGGTAGGGATAGGCGGGAGCGACAAGGTCGGCGATCAGGCGCCGGGTGACCTCCAGAATCAACCTGGCCTCGATGATCAGGTCGTGGGGCGGTACGCTCAGCCCGAGGGCGGCGGCCAGCCCGCGCGGCGTCGGCAGAAACGGCGCGGCCGGGCGAATAAAGGCAAAGAGCTCCAGCACATCAAGGAAACGCGGCTCGGCGAGGCCGGCGCGGCGCGCCACGGCCTGCTGGTTGCAGACGATCGCCGGCAGGCGGAGGAGCCGGGCGCCCAAGCCTTGGCGGGGCAGGGTTTCGACTTCGCCCCGGCCATGGACGATCACCGCGCCGCCGGGACCGACGGCAACAGCGCTCATCTCCCGCAGGCGGGCATCCAAGTCGGCGGGCAGGGGGCGTTCTGACATCATGCGATCATCGACTATAAGGACGCTTCGGCGGCTCGGCCAGTGTCGTGGTTGACGATAAAGGCGCTTCCTCCTATGGTCCCGCGGGCTACCCGCAACGAGAGATTATGTCAAAACCCATGAGCGACGCCGACATCGCCCGCGCCAGCAAAGCCTGGCCTTTCGAGGAAGCGCAAAAGTTGGTGGAGCGCCTCAGCCGCGCGCCGAAAGAGCGAGTGATTTTCGAAACCGGCTATGGCCCCTCGGGCCTGCCGCACATCGGCACCTTCGGCGAGGTGGCGCGCACCACCATGGTGCGTCACGCCTTCTCGCTGCTCTCGGACGTGAAAACCCGGCTCATCGCTTTTTCCGACGACATGGACGGCCTGCGCAAGGTGCCGGATAACGTGCCCAACAAGGGGATGTTGGCGCAGCATCTGGGCAAGCCGTTGACCATGGTCCCCGATCCCTTCGGCACCCACGAAAGCTTCGCCCATCACAACAACGCGCGGCTGCGGGCCTTTCTCGACCGCTTCGGTTTCGAATACGAATTTTATTCCGCCACCGAGTGCTATAAATCGGGCCGTTTCGATGCGACGCTTCTGCGCGTGCTTGAGCATTACGACGCGGTGATCAACGTCATCCTGCCGACCTTGGGGCCGGATCGACGCAAGACCTACAGTCCGTTTCTTCCCGTCTGTCCGAAAACCGGGCGCGTGCTGCAAGTGCCGGTGGTCGAGCGCAATCTAGCGGTCGGCAGCATCGTTTATGAAGACGAGGACGGATCGAAAACGGAAGTGCCAGTCACCGGCGGCCATTGCAAACTGCAATGGAAGGCCGATTGGGCGATGCGCTGGGTGGCCTTGGGCGTCGACTATGAAATGGCGGGCAAGGATCTGATCGATTCCGTCACGCTATCGAGCAAAATCTGCAAAATCCTCGGCGGTACGCCGCCCGAGGGCTTCAACTACGAGCTTTTTCTTGATGAGAAGGGCGAGAAGATATCGAAGTCCAAGGGCAATGGACTGACCATCGATGAATGGCTCAGGTACGCCAGCCCGGAAAGCCTGGCGCTTTACATGTATCAAAGTCCCCGTAAGGCCAAGCGGCTTTACTTCGATGTCATCCCGAAAGCCGTGGACGAATATATCTCGCATCTCGCTGCCTATCCGACCCAGGACCGCGCGGCGCAGATCAACAATCCGGTATGGCATATTCACGGCGGCAAGGTGCCGGCGGAGGACATGCCGGTGACCTTCAATTTGTTATTGAATTTGGTGGGCGCGGCGCACAGCGACGACAAGAGCGTGATTTGGGGTTTCATCAGTCGCTACGCGCCGGGCGCGTCGCCGGCCAATCATCCGCTCCTCGACCGCTCGGTGGATTACGCCATCGCCTACTATGAGGATTTCGTCAAGCCGACCCGCGCCTATCGTCTGGCTAGCGAGGCTGAACGCGCGGCCTTGACGACGCTGTTGCAAAAGCTGGACGCCTTGCCGGCGAACGCCGATGGCGAAGCCATTCAGTTCGAGGTCTATGAAGTCGGCAAGGCGGCGGGCTATGAAAATCTGCGCGACTGGTTCAAGGCGCTTTACGAAATTCTCTTGGGCCAGCCGCAAGGCCCGCGCATGGGTTCGTTCTTCGCATTGTATGGTCTGGATAATTCCAAGGCGCTGTTGAAGCGCGCCATCGCCGGCGAAGCATTGGGATAGCGTCAGCAAGGAATAATACCACATAGAAGAGGAAATACCCTCTCCTTGAGGAGAGGGTCAGGGTGAGGTGAATATTCATTACAATTCACCTCATCCGTCACGCTGGCGCGTGACACCTTCTCCTCAAGGAGAAGGCCGCAGGTCTTTTTCATAAAACAACACCTTGTCCGCCGGATTGACGTTGTAGGGCGCGCACGGGATAAAGCCGAGGCTTTCATAAAGCGCCCGCGCCGCCGTCAATTTCGGCAAGGTATCCAGCCGCATGACGTGATAGCCGGCGTCTTTCGCCCAGGCAAGCGTCGCTTCCGCCAGGCGGCGGCCAAGGCCGCTGCCCCGCGCTTCATCGCGCACGTACATGCGCTTCATCTCGCATATCTTGTCGGCGATGGGGCGGACGCCCACCGCGCCCAGCGCCCGGCCATTCTCCGTGGCGAGAAAGAGCGCGCCTAACGGCGGCACGTAGGGGGCGGGAAAGCGCTGCATTTCCTCCTCGAAGTCGTAAAGGCAAATATCGGCCTTCAGCCACTCGGCATAATCGCGAAACAGGCGGTCGACGGCGGCGATGTCTTTCGGGTTGGTAGGGTTAACGATAAGGTCCATCAACATTCTTGCAAACCATTGTGACGATAGGGACCGGACAATGGTATGATCTTAATAGGGCGAGGGAAAGTAGGAAGGTCGATATGGGCCGCTTGGGCTTTGCGATCGCCGCACTGTCGCTGCTCCTTGCCGGTTGCGCTACGGTGGATACCTCTTGGCGCACGCTCGACGCCACCACCGAGGCGGCGCGTTGCCTGGACCATTTCCAGGACGCTGATCGCCGAGTGGCGGCGGCTGGCGTCGGCGATGCCCAGGCGGCCAGGGTGGTGGGGTTTCCCTATTTGCGCGTCTCGCGTTTCCTCGCCTCGTTCCGCCAGGAGGTGACGGGTGCGGCTTTTGACATCTGGGCGCAGCGCTTGGCGGCGTTGGACGCCGAGGCGCGCGCGGCGGAGATGCAAAACCTTGGCGCGGCCGGCGAGATCGACGATCTTAACCGCTGCCGCGCCTACCTGGTGGCCCATGATCTGGCGTCGCCCGCCGCCCGGGCGGCGCTGCGGAAAGCCGCCCGCGTGACCGACGATTATGATCGCTGGCAGCGGCTTCTGGGCCTTTATCCCTTGACCGCCATGCCCATCGCGGCGGGCGCTTTTCAATGGCGGCAACGGGAGACGCGCGATATCGCCGGACCGGTGGCGGCGTTGCCGATCACGGGTAATTTGATAAGGTACGCGCCGCCGCCGGCCGTGACCGCCATTCCTGATTTTGCCGCCCTGCCGCGCGATGCGCTGGGCATGCCGCAGTTGAGCGCGGACGATAAGGCGGCGCTGTTGGCGGCGCACGCGCCGGCGTTGGTGGTGGATGAGGCGACGACCGCCGACCGCATCGGCGCGCTCGTCTGGTCGGCGGCGGGTAAGCCCGTGGTCGAGGACGCAACGCCCGTCGCCTATACGCTGGTCAGCCATACCCGCTATCGGGGCCGCGTGGCGGTGCAACTGGTCTATGTGTTCTGGTTTGCCGAGCGGCCGAAGCGCGGCCAAATCGATCTTTTGGGCGGCGCGCTGGATGGCCTCATCTGGCGCGTGACGTTGGACGAGAATGGCCAACCGCTTCTATACGACAGCATTCATCCCTGCGGTTGTTATCACCTGTTCTTTCCCGTCGCCGATTGGGACCGCCGCGACCGATGGTCGTTGTGGCATGAAGGATCAAGCGTGCCGCAGCGCGCGCCGGCGCTGGCGCAGGGCGAACGTCTCGCGGTACGCCTGGCAGCGGGCACGCACTACATCAAGGATATCGAGGTAACGACCGGCGGCGCTGCGGCGCGGCGCTACGAGCTGCGCGATTACGACGGGCTGCGCGCGTTGCCGCTGGGCGATGGGCGAACGCGCAGCCTGTTTCGTCCCGATGGTCTGGTCGCCGGCACGGCGCGGGGCGAACGGTTTTTGTTCTGGCCCATGGGGATCAAGAGCGCCGGCGCGATGCGGCAATGGGGCCGACACGCCACCGCCTTCGTCGGCGTCCGTCATTTCGATGATCCCGATCTGATCGAAGCGACGTTTCGCGTTTCGGAATCTCAACCATGAAGGCGCTGGCGATATTATTGCTGCTCTTTGCCGCGCCGGCGCGCGCCGCTACTTTCGCTGATGCGGAAAGCGCCTTCAACGCTGGACAGTTCGCGCAAGCGGCGGTCCTGGCTGGCGCGCTGCACACCGCCGATGGCGACGCGCTGGTTGCCCGCGCCGAATTGGTGCTCGCCGCCTATCTGGCGCCGCCGGCGGAGAGGAATGGCCATTTAAGCGAAGCCGAGACGGCGGCGCGCCGCGCGCTTGAGCGCAATCCCGATCATGTGGAAGCGATGCTGCATCTGGTGATCGCCCTGGGCTACCGGGCGCGGCAGCTGTCGCCGCTTGCCGCGCACAGCGCCGGCTATGGCCGGGAAGCCAAACAGTTGATCGCCCGCGCACTGATCTTGGCGCCCGATGATCCCTGGGTTCATGGCATCGCCGGCGGCTGGAACGGCGAACTGGTCACCGCCGCCGGCGGCTTTCTGGCGAAACTTTTCTATGGCGCGAGCCGCCAGCGCATGACCGCGGCTTTTGGGCGCGCCATGACGCTGGCCCCCGATAATCCCGCGATCCGCGTCGAATACGCTAAAGTGTTGCTGCGCCTGGACGCTGACCGATACGCCGAGGGAGCGCGCGCGCTCCTGGCGGCGGCATCGGCGATGCATCCGGCCAATGCCTTCGAGGCGCTGCTGCAAGCGCAAGGCGCGCGGTTGCTGTCGGCCATGGACCATGGCGATGCGGCGCTCATGGCCGCGCTCGCCGAGGTGACGCCGTTCAGCCACCAAGAAGAATGACGCCAAACTGCATCCAGCCGCTATTAAATATAAAGAAATCTTTATATAAGATCATCTTTATCCTTGTGTTTTGCCGCCCGTGGCGGTAAGTGGGATCGACCCGGCGGCCAGCCTGCCCCCTGTCCGCCCAACTAAGGAGAAGTGGCGCGTGGCACGGCAAAATTATCTGTTCACCAGCGAATCGGTTTCCGAAGGCCATCCCGACAAGGTCGCCGACCGCATTTCCGATGAAATCCTCGATGCCTACCTGCGGCAAGACCCGGTCTCCCGGGTGGCGCTGGAGACCTTGACCACCACCAACCGCGTGGTGCTAGCCGGCGAAGTGCGCTCAGTCGCGGCGGTGGATCAGACCACCATGGAAGAGATCGTGCGCCGCGCCGTGCGCGACATCGGCTATGAGCAGTCGGGCTTCCATTGGCGGAATCTGGAGGTCCAGGTTTATGTCCACGGCCAGTCGTCAGACATCGCCCAGGGCGTCGACGCCGCCGGCAACAAGGACGAAGGCGCGGGCGACCAGGGCATCATGTTCGGCTACGCCTGCCGCGAAACCGACGTCCTGATGCCGGCCCCCCTAACCTACGCCCACCGCATCCTGAAGACCCTAGCTGACGCCCGCCACGGCGGGGTGAAGGAGCTGGGGCCGGACGCCAAGAGCCAGGTCACCTTGGCCTATGAGAACGGCAAGCCGGTCAAGGCCACCAAGATCGTCGTCTCCACCCAGCATGATGAGGCGCTAAGCCAGGATCAGGTCAAAAAGCTGGTGCTGCCCTATGTGGAAGCCGCGCTGCCCAAGGGCTGGATGCCGGGCCTGGACGACATCTACATCAATCCCACCGGCAAGTTCGTCATCGGCGGCCCCGACGGCGACGCCGGCCTCACCGGACGCAAGATCATCGTCGATACCTACGGCGGCGCGGCCCCCCATGGCGGCGGCGCGTTTTCCGGCAAGGACCCGACCAAGGTCGACCGCTCGGCGGCCTATGCCGCGCGCTATCTGGCGAAAAACGTGGTCGCCGCCGGCTTGGCCGAGCGCTGCACCATTCAAATCTCCTACGCCATCGGCGTCTCGCATCCGCTGTCGTTTTATGTCGATCTCCATGGCACCGGCACGGTGGGCGAGGACAAGCTGGAACAGGTGCTGCCCGAGCTGTTTGATCTTCGGCCGCGCGGCATTCGCGAGCGTCTGGCGCTCAACCGGCCGATTTACGCCCGCACCTCGGCTTACGGCCATTTCGGCCGCGAGCCCGACCGCGACGGCGGCTTTAGCTGGGAAAAGACCGATCTGGTGGACGCCCTGCGCGCGGCCCTATAAAACATCCCGCCATGACGGCGCAGGCTACCGACCATCGCTTCTATGGCCGGCGCAAGGGGCATCCCTTGCGCGCCTGGTCGCAGATGCTGGTGGACAACCTGTTGCCCAAGCTCCGTCTGACCCTGCCCGCCGCTGGCCCCCTTGATCTGGGCGCGGTCTTTCCCGACCCGTCGCGGCCGTTGTGGCTGGAGATCGGCTTTGGCCGCGGCGAGCACCTGGCGGCCCAGGCCATGGCCCACCCGCAAGTCAATTTCATCGGCTGCGAGCCGTTCTTGAATGGGGTCGCCGGCTTGCTCCAGGAAATTGACGCCAAGGGGTTAAAAAACATCCGTATTTTCGACGAGGACGCGCGTCGGCTGCTGCCCCGGCTGGCTGACGCCTCAGTGGACCGGCTGTTTCTCCTTTATCCCGATCCCTGGCCCAAGGTCCGTCATCACAAGCGCCGCTTCGTCAGCCGGGACAATCTTAATGAGATCGCCCGCGCCTTACGTCCCGGCGGCGCGTTCCTGTTCGCCACCGATCATATGGACTATTGCGCCTGGACCTTGCGCGAGGTCTTGGGCCACGGCGCTTTTTCCTGGACCGCCGAGGAGCCTGAGGACTGGCGGCGGCCGCCCGCCGGCTGGGTCGCCACCCGCTATGAGCAAAAGGCGCTGGCCGCCGGCGGCCGGGCGGTCTACCTGGCGTTTCAGCGCCGGCCGTGAGGGCTATGTAAATAGGACGTCTGGGGTGGTATAGTAGGAAACGCTTGCAGTGATGCGCGGCATCACTATATTACCGCCAGTCGACTCCGACGTGTAGATCACGAGCCTTATCGGAAGTGGGTCATTGGCCCACTTTTTTATTGGGTCGACCCGCAAAATCGCGGTGCGCCGGTTCCGATGAGGCTCGGACGGGGCCGCACGGCGGCGGGGAGACATCGTGGCGATTGACAAAGAGCCGCTGGCAGACCTGATCGCGCCTTGGGTGGAGGCCGAAGGGTTCGAGCTTGTGCGCGTCTCGGTGTTAAAAGCGCCGGGCCGCAGCCGAGGCGTGACCGTCCAGGTGCTGGCGGAGCGGCCGGGCGGCGGCATGTCGGTGGACGACTGCGCCAAGCTCAATCGGGCGCTTTCGGAGCGGCTTGATGCGACCGATCCGATCCACGGCGCTTACGTGCTGGAGGTCAGCTCGCCGGGGATCGACCGGCCGCTGACGCGGCGCGGCGACTTTGAGCGTTTTGCCGGACAACAAGTCAGGTTGGAAACGACCGAGCCGGTGGCGGGCCGCCGCCGGTTCAAGGGCCGGCTGTTGGGCTTAGACGGCGAGGCGGTGCTCGTCGACGTCGAGGGCGAGCGCTTGGCGTTCGCCCTGGATAGCATCGCCAAGGCGAAGCTTGCCGCAAGCGAGGCGCTGGCGGCGGCCAAGCGCGGCGGGTGATTAAGACAGGATTTTAGATTTCATATGCAGGATATGGAGTTTTGAAGATGGCAGTGGCTGTGAGCGCAAATCGGCTTGAGCTTTTGCAAATCGCCGATGCGGTGGCGCGCGAGAAGACCATCGATAAGGACGTGGTCTTGGGCGCCATGGAGGAAGCGATCCAGAAGGCGGCGCGCTCGCGCTACGGCGCCGAGAACGAGATCCAGGCCCAGATCGACCGTAAGACCGGCGAAATTCGCCTGTTCCGTATTCTCGAAGTGGTCGAGACGGTGGAAAATCCGGCGATCCAGATCGATCTCGCCGAAGCGCAGGCGCGCAAGGCCGACGCCAAGATCGGCGATTTTCTCGCCGACAGTCTGCCGCCGCTTGATTTCGGCCGCGTCGCGGCGCAGACCGCCAAGCAGGTGATCGTGCAGAAGGTGCGCGACGCCGAGCGCGAACGCCAGTACAACGAGTTCAAGGATCGCGTCGGCGATATCATCTCGGGCGTGGTGAAACGGGTCGAATACGGCAACGTCATCATCGACATCGGCCGCGCCGAAGCCATCATCCGCCGCGATCAGTTGATCCCGCGCGAGCATTTCCGCAACGGCGACCGCGTGCGCGCCTTCATCTATGAAGTGCGGCGCGAGCAGCGTGGCCCGCAAATTCTGCTGTCGCGCACTCGGCCGGAATTCATGGCCAAGCTTTTCATGCAGGAAGTGCCGGAAATTTACGACGGGATCATCGAAATCAAGGCGGTGGCTCGCGATCCCGGCAGCCGCGCCAAGATCGCCGTCATGTCCAACGACCACAGCATCGATCCGGTGGGCGCCTGCGTCGGCATGCGCGGCAGCCGCGTGCAGGCGGTAGTCGGCGAACTGCAAGGCGAGAAGATCGACATCATTCCGTGGTCGCCCGATCCCGCCACCTTCGTCGTCAGCGCGCTGGCGCCGGCGGACGTGGTCAAGGTGGTGATGGACGAGGACAGCCGGCGCATCGAGGTGGTGGTGCCCGACGATCAATTGAGCCTCGCCATCGGCCGGCGCGGCCAGAACGTGCGGCTCGCCTCGCAGCTTACCGGTTGGATCATCGACATTCTCACCGAGGCCGACGAATCGCAGCGCCGCCAGGAAGAATTCAGGCAGCGCACGGCGCAGTTCGTCGCCGCGCTCGACGTTGACGAGACCTTGGCCCAGCTCCTGGTCGCCGAAGGATTCACCGATCTGGAGGACGTGGCCTACGTCGACGCCGGCGAGTTCACCAGCATCGAGGGCTTTGACGCCGAGCTGGTCGACGTGCTGCAATCGCGCGCCCGCGAAGCCTTGGCGGCGCAGACGGCGGAAGCCGAGGAAAAGCGCGTCGCCCTTGGCGTATCCGATGAATTGGCCGCCATCGAGGGCTTGACGCCGCAGATGCTAGTCGCCTTGGGCGAGGCGGGCGTCAAGACCATCGATGACCTGGGCGATCTGGCCAGCGACGAGCTCATTGGCGCGGAGGACGGCATCCTGCGCGACTTCGGTCTAAGCGAGGAGGAGGCCAACGCCATCATCATGGCTGCCCGCGCCCACTGGTTTGCCGATGAGGAAGCGGCGACCGGCGGCGCGGCCGGTTAACCGTTTACGAGCCGAAGAAGGATGCACCCGGCGTGGCCAAACCCCAGGAGGCAGAGCGCGAACGACGCTGCCTGGTGACCGGCGAAAGCGGTCCCGCCGATGGGCTGTTGCGATTCGTCATTGCCCCCGATGGCGCGGTGACGCCTGATCTGGCCGGCAAGCTGCCGGGGCGCGGCTTTTGGGTGACCCTACGGCACGATGCCGTCGATACGGCCGTCAAGAAAAAGCTGTTTCAAGCCGCCGCCGCCCGCGCTGGCATCAGCGGCCCGGTCACGGCGGATGAGCGTCTTGGCCAACAGATCGGTGATCTGCTAACAAAGAACGCCCTTGGCCTCCTGGGCCTGGCCAAGCGGGCAGGGCTGGTGTCCACCGGCTTTGAAAAGGCCAAGGCGGTGCTGGCGGAGCGTCCCGATGCGCTGTTGGTTTTCGCCGCTGACGGCAGCTTGGACGGCCGGCGCAAGCTGGTCCGTCGCGACCGCCAGGTGGTCGATCTTTTCGACCGCGAGCAATTGAGTTTGGCGTTGGGGCGGGAAAATGTGGTACATGCTGCCCTGGTCCCGGAAGGGGTCGGGGCGCGTTTCGTCGCCGTATCGCGCCGGCTGGCCGCCTACCAGGCGGCAAAGCCCAGCGAGCAGACGACGGCAACCGGGAGGAAACGGGCGGCAGGCGGCCATAAACCGCGTCGCCCATCAGCACTAAAGGCAAGTAGGAATGAGTGATACCGATAGCCAGGACGATACCAAGACCAGCGAGGGCCGACGGACGCTGCAATTGAAGCGGCCGCTGGAAGGCGGTCCCTCGCGGGGCGGGTTTGCGTCCGGCGGCCGCGGCAAGCCCACGGTCATCGTCGAGCACAAGCGCAAGCGGGCGGTGGTTGGCCGTCCCGGCGTGGCCCAGCCGGCTGGCCGGCAGGAGCCTCCCGTCCAGACCTTCGATCCTTCCCTGTTGAAGCCGAAACGGGTGGAAAAGGCCGCGCCCGAGCCGGTCAGCGAAGAACCCGCCCGCAGCTTGACCGAGGAAGAGCGGGTGACCCGCCTGCGGGCGCTGGAAGGCGCCAAGCATGCCGAAGAGGAGATGCGCCGCCACGAAGAGGAGATCGCCCGCCGCTTCGCCGAGGAGCAGGCGCGCCGCGATTCCGAGGACCGCGCCGCTCAGGAAGCGCGCCGCCGTCGCGAGGAGGACGCCAAGCGCAAGGCCGAGGAGGAAGACCGTCGGCGCGGCGAGGAAGAACGCCGCAAACAGGAAGAAGAATCGAAAAAGCGCGAGGACGAGGCCCGGCAGGCCGGCGTCCAGGCCAAGCAGAAGTTGGAAAGCCGCCGCCCCGCCTCGGGCGAGGTGGAGGAAGAAGAAGTCGAGGAAACGGCCTTTCGCCGGCCCGGCAAAGTGGCGGTGCATCGGCCGCCGCCGGCGCGCAAGGGCGAGGAAAAGCGCCGCGCGCCGAAGCTGACGGTCACCAAGGCCTTGACTGATGACGAGGAAGGTCCGCGGCCGCGCAGCCTGGCCGCGCTTCGCCGCGCCCGCGAGAAGGAAAAGCGTCATCTGCGCAATGACTCCCAGCTGCCGCAAAAAGTGGTGCGCGACGTCATCATTCCGGAAGCCATCACGGTGCAGGAACTGGCCAACCGCATGGCGGAACGTTCGGTGGACGTCATCCGCGCGCTGATGAAAATGGGCGTCATGGCCACCATCAATGACGTGCTTGATGCCGATACCGCCGAACTCCTGGTCAATGAATTCGGCCACAAGATGAAGCGGGTGAGCGAGGCGGACGTGGAGATTGGTCTTGAAGGCGAAGCCGACCGCGAAGCGGATTTACGGTCGCGGCCGCCCATCGTCACCGTCATGGGTCACGTCGATCACGGCAAGACGTCGCTCCTCGACGCGCTGCGCACCACCGACGTGGCGGCCGGTGAAGCGGGCGGCATCACCCAGCACATCGGCGCCTATCAGGTGCAGATGAAATCGGGCGCCAAGATCACCTTCCTCGATACCCCGGGCCACGAAGCGTTCACCGCCATGCGCTCGCGCGGCGCAAAAGTCACCGACATCGTGGTCTTGGTGGTGGCCGCCGATGACGGCGTCATGCCGCAGACCGTGGAGGCGATCAATCACGCCCGCGCCGCCGAAGTGCCGATGATTATTGCCATCAATAAGATCGACAAGCCGGGAGCCAATCCCAATCGGGTGCGCCAGGAGCTCCTCCAGCATGGCGTGGTGGTGGAGGACATGGGCGGCGACATTCTCGATGTCGAGGTGTCGGCGATCAAGAAGACCAACCTTGATAAGCTGGAGGAAGCAATCCTCCTGCAATCGGAAATCCTCGAACTGAAAGCCAATCCCAATCGCGCCGCCGAAGGCGTGGTGGTGGAAGCAAAACTCGACAAGGGCCGTGGTCCGGTGGCCACCGTGCTGATCCGTCGCGGCACCTTGAAAGTCGGCGACGTGTTGGTGGCCGGTTCGGAATGGGGCCGGGTGCGCGCCTTGATGGACGATCGCGGTCAGCGCGTGGACGCCGCCGCGCCGGCGCAACCGGTGGAAATCTTAGGCCTTAACAGCACGCCCGGCGCCGGCGATGACTTCATCGTTGTCGAGAATGAGGCGCGGGCGCGGGAGATTGCCGATTTCCGCGGCCGTCAGCGCAGCGAACGCCGTCACGCCATCGGTCGGCCGGCGACGCTGGAGACCATGTTCGACCGCTTGAAGGCGGGCGAAGTGAAGTTCCTGCCGATCGTGATCAAGGGCGATGCCCAAGGCTCGGTGGAAGCCATCGCCGCCGCCCTCGACAAGCTCGGCACCGAGGAAGTGGAAGCGCGCCTCATCCACGGCGCGGTGGGCGCCATCACCGAAAGCGACGTGACGTTGGCGCAAGCCTCGCACGCGCCGATCATGGCGTTCAACGTGCGCGCCAGCAAACAGGCGCGAGAACTGGCGGAGCACGACGGCGTCGAGATCCGCTACTACTCGGTAATTTACGATCTCGTCGACGATGTGAAGAAGGCCCTGTCGGGCTTGCTCACGCCGGAACGCCGCGAAACCATTCTCGGCACCGCCGAGGTGTTGCAGGTGTTCTCCGCCGGCAAGGCCGGCCGCGCTGCCGGCTGTCTGGTTACCGACGGCGTCATTCGCGCCAATGCCAAGGCGCGCCTGTTGCGCGACAACGTGGTGGTGTTCGACGGCGAATTGTCGTCGCTGCGCCGCTTCAAGGACGAAGTCGCGGAAGTCAGGGCCGGCACCGAGTGCGGCATCGCGTTTAAGAACTACACCGACATGAAGGCCGGCGACGTGGTCGAGGTCTACACCGTCGAAGAAGTCACGCGCACGCTTTAGACATTGGCGGCGATTTCACGAACCAAAGGATGCTTGCGATGCGCGCCGGGCAAAGCCATAGGTTGTTGCGGGTGGGCGAGGCGTTGCGCCATGCCCTATCCGATATTTTGATGCGCGGCGATCTGCGCGATCCGGCGCTGGAGGGGGCGTCGGTAACGGTGACCGAGGTGCGGCCCAGCGCCGACCTGCGCCACGCCACGGTGTACATCATGCCGTTGGGCGGCAAGGATACTGACGAGGTGCTCGATGGGCTGGCCCGCTCTGCCGGCTATTTGAGCAGCCACGCGGCGCAGCGGGTGAGGATGAAGTTTTTTCCCAAGCTCATCTTCCGCCTCGATCCGTCGTTTGACACCGCCGATCGCATCGAGAAGCTGTTGCGCGACCCCCGAGTCGCCCGCGATCTTGAGCACGAGCAAACGCCGCCGGACGAAGAATAGGGACCATCACCTTGGCAAAACGCAACCGCGGCCGGCCGATTTCCGGCTGGCTCAACCTCGATAAGCCGGCCGGCATGACTTCGACCCAGGCAGTGGGCGCGGTGCGCCGCCTGCTTGACGCCCAGAAAGTGGGCCATGGCGGGACGCTTGACCCCTTGGCCACCGGGGTGCTGCCCATCGCGCTCGGCGAGGCGACCAAGACCGTCGCCTATGTCATGGACGGCGAGAAGGAATACGAATTCACCATCCGCTGGGGCGAGGAACGGGATACCGACGACGCCGAAGGCGCGGTGGTCGCAACCTCGGAAAAGCGCCCCGCCCGAGCCGATGTCGAGGCTGCCCTTCCCGCCTTCATCGGCGACATTACCCAGCTGCCGCCGGCCTTCTCCGCCCTCAAGGTGGCTGGTGAGCGGGCCTATGACATCTCCCGCCGGGGGGATGAGGTGGCGCTCCAGCCCCGTACCGTAACCGTGCGCGCCTTTACCCCGGCTAGGGGGGCTTTGGACGACGCCGACCACATGACTTTTCATGTGGTATGCGGCAAGGGCACTTATGTACGCGCGCTGGCTCGCGACCTGGCGCGGGCCCTCGGCACGGTGGGCCATGTGGCGGCGCTTCGGCGCACCCGGGTCGGGCCGTTTCAGGCGGATCAGGCGATTTCTCTGGATCGGCTCGCCGATTTGGTCCATAGTGCGCCGCTTAATAGCGTACTACTTCCGGTAAAGACCGCGCTGGACGACATCCCGGCCCTGGCCATTACCGGCGGTGAGGCGGAACGCCTCAAGGCGGGGCAGCCGCTCCGCGTCCCTAGCCGAAAGCAGGGCATCGTCCAGGTTCGCTCGGGCGATGCTCTTATTGCTTTGGGCGAAGTGGACGACGGTCTGTTGCGGCCCCTGCGTGTGTTCAACATCTAAACGGTTTGAAGGAGCAACCGATGTCGATAGCTGCTGAGCGTAAGCAATCGCTGATCAATGAATTCGCAACCAAGCCCGGCGATACGGGCTCACCCGAAGTGCAGGTGGCGATCCTGACCGAACGGATCAACAATCTCACCGATCACTTCAAATCCCATGTCAAGGACAACCATTCGCGCCGCGGGCTTTTGAAGCTCGTCAATCAGCGCCGTCGTCTCCTTGACTATTTAAAGAGCGGCGACGAGAGGCGCTATGCTCAACTCATCGAGCGGCTTGGGCTGCGCAAGTAGCGGTGACGCGCGCGAGCAGGGCATCGAGGCGGGCAAGTAAATGCCAAGGCCACCGATGCCGTTGATTTGCTCACGCCTGAACTGCTCATCGGCGCTACGGTCGCTGCAGGTTCGTATAGGAAAGAAGCATGTTTGAAATCTATCGCAAGGAATTAGATTGGGGCGGCCGCAAGCTCGTTCTGGAAACCGGGCATATCGCCCGCCAGGCGGATGGCGCGGTGCTCGCCACTTATGGCGGCACCACGGTGCTGTGCGTCGCCGTCGCCGCCAAGCAACCAAAAGCCGGGATCGATTTTTTCCCGCTCACCGTCAACTACATCGAGCGCGCCTATGCCGCCGGCAAGATCCCCGGCGGCTTCTTCAAGCGCGAAGGCCGCCCGAGCGAAAAGGAAACCCTGGTTTCCCGCCTCATCGACCGGCCGATCCGGCCGCTGTTCGCCGATGATTTCCGCAATGAAACCCAGGTCACGTGCACGGTGTTGAGCCACGACATCGAAAATGACGCCGATGTCGTCGCCATGGTTGGGGCGAGCGCGGCGCTGACCCTGTCGGGCATTCCCTTCTTCGGTCCCATCGGCGCCGCCAAGGTCGGCTACAAGGATGGCGCGTACATTCTCAATCCCACCAAGGATCAGCTGGAGACCAGCGATCTGGAGTTGGTGGTCGCCGGCACCCGCGACGCCGTACTGATGGTTGAATCGGAAGCCAAGGAGCTCTCCGAAGAAGTCATGCTCGGCGCGGTGATGTTTGGTCATCAAGCGATGGCGCCGGTGATCGACGCCATTATCGAGCTTGCCGGCGTCGCCGCCAAGGATCCCTGGGATCTGCCGCCGGCGGCCGATGTATCGGCCATCAAGAAGGCCATCGCCGATCTGGCGGAGGCCGATCTGCGCGCCGCCTACAAGGAAACCCGCAAGCAGATTCGCGTCGCCAAGATCGACGAAGCGAAATCTCGCGTCAAAACCGCCCTCATCGATGAGGCGGGCCATGATCCTATCCTTATCGGCGATCTGCTGAAGAAGCTGGAGAAGGATATCGTTCGCAACGATATTCTCGACACTGGCCGGCGTATCGATGGCCGCGATCTCGTCACCGTGCGGCCGATCGTCGCTGAGGTGGGGGTGCTGCCGCGCTCGCACGGCTCGGCGCTGTTCACCCGCGGCGAAACCCAGGCGCTGGTGGTCACCACGCTGGGCACCGGCGACGATGAGCAGATTATCGACGCGCTGGAAGGTGAATACCGCGAGCGCTTCCTTCTGCACTACAACTTTCCGCCCTATTCGGTGAACGAGGTGGGCCGCGTCGGCTTCACCGGGCGGCGCGAAGTCGGCCACGGCAAACTGGCGTGGCGGGCAGTTCAGGCTGTGCTGCCGGACAAGGAAACCTTTCCCTACACCATCCGCGTGGTGTCGGAAATCACCGAGTCCAACGGCTCGTCCTCCATGGCTTCGGTGTGCGGCGCGTCCTTGTCGATGATGGATGCCGGCGTACCGCTTACGCAACCGGTATCGGGCATCGCCATGGGGCTCATTCTGGAAGGCGATCGCTATGCGGTGCTGTCCGACATTCTTGGCGACGAGGATCATCTGGGCGACATGGACTTCAAGGTTGCCGGCACCGCCAAGGGCGTCACTGCCTTGCAGATGGACATCAAGATCGCCGGCATCACCGAGGAGATCATGAAAAAGGCGCTGGCCCAGGCCAACGGCGGCCGCATGCATATCCTCGGTGAAATGGACAAGGCGCTGTCCGGCGCGCGTGAGGAAATGAGCGTGCACGCGCCGCGCATCGAGACCTTCAAGATCAACCGCGACAAGATTCGCGAAGTGATCGGCACCGGTGGCAAGGTGATCCGCGAGATCTGCGAAGTCACCGGCGCCAAGGTCGACATCGAGGACGACGGCACCATCAAGGTGGCCTCGGCCAACCTCGAGGCCATCAAGCAGGCGGTGAAGTGGATTCAAGGCATCGTCGCCGAACCCGAGGTTGGGGTGGTCTATGACGGCAAGGTGGTCAAGGTCGTCGAATTCGGCGCCTTCGTCAATTTCCTCGGCAGCCGCGATGGCTTGGTGCACATCTCCGAACTGGCGCCGCGCCGGGTGGCCAAGGTGACCGATGTGGTCAACGAAGGCGATGCGGTCAAGGTCAAGGTGCTGGGCATCGACGAGCGCGGCAAGGTGCGGCTGAGCATGAAAGTGGTCAATCAGGAGACCGGCGAGGCCATTGAACCGGCCGACAAGTCCCGCGCCAAGGAAGAGGCCGACGCCTAAGCGGTAACGCATTGGCGCAGTCGGCTTTCAACTGTATACTAATCTAATGGCGCTGGGGGTATCCTCCGGCGCCTTTGTTGCTGGTTTGGTAAGGATTGAGTTGATGAAGGCATTGAAACCGTTGTTGATTTCTGGACGCGAGGTGCTGCCGCTCATTGAAGGCGGCAAGGGCGTCTCGGTGACCACCGGCGTTTCCTCGGGGGCCTGGGCGGCGGCCGGCGGGGTCGGCACGGTATCCTGCGTCAACGCCGACGCCTTCGATGTCTTCGGTAACATCATTCCGCAGATTTATCGCGGCGCCACCCGCCGCGAGCGGCACGAGGAACTGGTCAAGTACGGCATCGAAGGCGGCATCGCCCAGATCAAGAAAGCCTATGACATCGCCAGCGGCCAGGGCCGCCTGCACATCAACGTGCTGTGGGAGATGGGCGGCGCCGAGCGGGTATTGCGCGCGGTTCTGGAAAAGACCAAGGGGCTGGTGCACGGCGTCACCTGCGGCGCCGGCATGCCGTACCGGCTCTCGGAAATCGCCGCCGAATTCAAGGTCCACTACCACCCCATCGTGTCCTCGGCGCGTGCCTTTAATGCGCTGTGGAAGCGCGCCTACCGCAAATACGCCGAATGGCTAGGGAGCGTGGTCTACGAGGATCCGTGGCTGGCCGGCGGCCATAACGGCCTGTCGAATTCCGAAGATCCGGCCAAGCCGGAAGACCCCTATCCCCGGGTGCTGGCGCTGCGTCAGCAGATGCGTGAATTCGGCCTCGGCGAGACGCCGATCATCATGGCCGGCGGGGTGTGGTACTTGCGCGACTGGGCCAACTGGATCGACAACCCCGAGTTGGGGCCGATCGCCTTCCAGTACGGCACGCGGCCGCTGCTGACCCAGGAAAGCCCCATTCCCGAAGCCTGGAAGCAAAAGCTTCTAACCTTGAAGGAAGGCGACGTGCTGCTGCACCGTTTCAGCCCCACCGGGTTTTACTCCTCGGCGGTCAAGAACGCTTTCCTGGACGAACTTGTGGCGCGCAGCGAGCGGCAGATTCCGTTCGCGCCCTTGCCGGTGGGCGAGCTGACGGAAGCGTTGCAACTGGCCAAGCGCGAGGTTTTCGTTGCTCATGCCGATCGCGTGCATGCCTTGGCCTGGATGCGCGACGGCTTTAGCGAAGCCTTGTCGACCCCGGATCAGACGCTGATTTTCGTCACCCCCGAGAAGCGCGAGGAAATCCGCGCCGACCAGGCCGCCTGCATGGGCTGCTTAAGCCAGTGCTCGTTTTCCAACTGGGCCGATAACGAGACCAATTCCACCGGCCGCAAGGCCGATCCCCGCAGCTTTTGCATCCAAAAGACCCTGCAGGAGATCGCCCATGGCGGCGACGTCGAGCGCAACCTGATGTTTGCCGGGCACAATGCCTATAAATTCGCCTCCGATCCCTTTTATTCCAACGGCTTCGTGCCCACCGTGCGCCAGCTGGTGGACCGCATCCTGACCGGCGATTAGGGGCTTTTCATAGCTGCGCTTGATTTTTAATAACCGGAAAGCCATCTTAGATGGTGAATCAAGCAGTTGTGTCGCGGGTAGGCGATTCGCGAATTCAAGGAAGCCAGGCGGACATGAAGCCTCAGATGGATCAAATCAAGCCTCAACCTTATGCGCGGGCATTGGAACGCCTGCGCTCGGTGGGCTTGCGGCCGACCCGCCAGCGGCTGGCGCTGGCGCGGCTCCTCTTTGATCGCGGCATGGAGCGGCACATCACCGCCGAGGCGCTGCATGAAGAGGTGCAGGCCACCGGGGCCAAGGTGTCGCTGGCCACCATTTACAACACCCTGCATCAGTTCACCGACATGGGTCTGTTGCGGGAGGTGGTGGTCGATTGCGGCCGCGCCTATTTCGACACCAATGTTGGCGACCACCATCATTTCTTCTTCGAGGATGAAGGCCGGCTCGATGACATCTCGGCCAGCAACGTCCGCTTTGCGGAAATGCCCGCCCCGCCCGAAGGCTCGACGGTGGTGGGGGTTGACGTGGTGATCCGAGTCCGCCGCCAACCGAAATAGGCGGTTATTCCGGCTTATCGTCAGCCGGCAGGACGCCCCATAGCGCGTCCATGGTCAGCCAGCCGCTCTTGCCCTCGATCTTGATCTTGCACCAGCCCAGACGGCAGCCGTCCAGATCGCCGATCACCCCGTCCTCGGCCCGCAAGACCGGCACGCTCGCCGGGTGGGGGGATTCATAAAGCGTGCGCACCCCCTCCCGGCCGCCGGCGATGACCACGGTGCGCCGGCCGGACAGCAGACTGCCGTGTATCCAACCCACCTCGCCGTCGCGGTCGCGCACCTTGCGCCAGATGTCGTATTCGGCCTCCACCAGTACCGGCAGGCCGCGCCGGCCGTAGAGCCATTTGATGGGATACTGGGTGCCGGGGCCGGTGCGCATGTTGACCTCGCGGGCGCCCAGCGAGACGAAGCGCGGCACCGGCAGCCCCGAAGCCCCGACCTTGAGGGGCGTCGGATCGCTCTCCGCCGCCCCGGCCGGGGCCAAGAACAGGCTGGCCGCCAGCAAGCCGAGCACAGCGGCGCGGCGGCGGTACGGGGGGTTTCTTGAGGGTTTCATGAGGGAATTGTTTAGGGGCCAAGACGCCGGGCGGTCAAGCCGCTTGCGACGGCGCGCCACAAGGTATTAAAATTTGTCCGGACATCTCATTATTTGAAAGCCCAAACCAGTTCTGCTACACAAGATTTAAGATCGTATCGCCAGCCGCAAAAGGATGGTAGAAACGGGCGCTTTTTTAGCAAGGCCGTCCGGGGTTCAGGGTATCAGTCAAAGAGGAAGGTATGAGCCAGAAGAAGCCTCTCGTCATCGTGACGCGAAAGCTTCCCGATCAGATCGAGACACGAATGGCGGAACTCTTTGACGTTCGGCTCAACGTCGAAGATAAGCCGTTCGGCGATCGCGATCTCATCGAGGCGGTCAAAACGGCGGACATCCTGGTGCCGACGGTCACCGACCGCATCACCGCTGGCATCCTGTCGCACACCAACCCTAACTTACGGTTGATCGCCAATTTTGGCACCGGCGTCGACCATATCGACTTGGCCTCAGCCCGCCAGCGCGGCATCACCGTCACCAATACCCCCGGCGTCCTGACCGAGGATACCGCCGATATGACGCTGGCCTTGATGCTGGCCGTGCCGCGCCGCCTGACCGAGGGCGAACGCCTGTTGCGCGCCGGCAAATGGCAGGGCTGGTCGCCCACCGGCATGCTGGGCAACCGGATTTGGGGCAAGCGGCTGGGCATCATCGGCATGGGCCGCATCGGCCAGGCGGTGGCGCGCCGCGCCCGCGCCTTTGGGCTTTCCATCCACTATCACAACCGCAGCCGGGTCGGTGAGGATATCGAGGCGGAGCTGGAAGCGACATTCTGGGAAAGCCTCGATCAGATGTTGGCCCGGGTCGATATCGTGTCGGTCAACTGTCCGCACACGCCGGCCACCTATCATTTGCTGTCCAGCCGGCGGCTCGATCTTTTGAAGCCGCACGCCTTCGTCATCAATACCTCGCGCGGCGAAGTGATCGACGAGAACGCCTTGGTGCGGCTGTTGCGCGACGGCAAGATCGGCGGCGCCGGTCTTGATGTGTTCGAGCACGAGCCGGCGATCAATCCCAAACTTCTGGAGCTGCCCAATGTGGTGCTGCTGCCGCATATGGGATCAGCGACCCTGGAAGGCCGCCTCGACATGGGCGAGAAGGTGATCATCAACATCAAGACGTTCGTCGATGGCCATACCCCGCCCGATCGCGTGCTCAGCGACTGGCAGGATAATCTTTATCTGTAAGGCCCGCACGACGGGCATTTGGGATCGCGCTTCAGCTTTACCTTGCGGGTGCGCGCCGATAGCGCATCATAAAGAATCAACTGACCGGCGAGACTGTCGCCGATGCCGATGATCTCCTTGAGCACTTCCACCGCCTGCCAAGTTCCCATCACGCCGGCCACCGCGCCCAGGATGCCGGCCTCGGCGCAATTTTGCACCTGCGGCGGCGCTTCCGGCACGAAGCAGCGATAGCAGGGCAGATCGTCGCCGGCGAACGGCTTGAAGGTCGCTAATTGCCCCTCGAATTGACTCAAGGCGGCGGAGACGAGAATTTTTTTCTGCCGCACGCAGGCGTCGTTGACGGCAAAGCGGGTGGCGAAATTGTCTGAGCCTTCGGCGACCACATCATAATCGGCAATGATCGCACCGGCATTGTCCGCGGTGATCTTGACCGGATGCCCGATGACCTTAACGCCGGGATTGATGGCGGCGAGCGTGCGCGCCGCGCTCGTTGTTTTCAATTCGCCGATGGCGGCGGTGGCGTGCGCCACTTGGCGCTGCAGGTTGGACAGCGCCACCCGGTCGTCATCGACGATGCCGATGACGCCGACGCCGGCGGCGGCAAGATAGAGCAAGAGCGGCGAGCCCAAGCCGCCGGCGCCAATCACCAATACGCGCGATGATAAAAACGCCTTTTGGCCAGCGCCGCCAACATCTTTGAGCACGATGTGACGGGCGTAGCGCTCCAGCTCGTCGTCGGAAAGATCCATGGATGGTCGATCACAACCCCTCAAACAGCGCAGTCGTCAGGTAACGTTCCGCGAATGAGGGAATGATGGTGACGATGAGCTTGCCTTTCATCTCCGGCCGCTTCGCCACTTCCAAGGCGGCGGCCACCGCCGCGCCCGAGGAGATGCCCACCGGAATGCCTTCCTCCCGCGCCACCTGGCGCGCCACCGCGAAAGCGGTTTCATTGCCGATGGTGATCACTTCGTCGATCAGCTTGGTGTCGAGGATGGACGGCACGAAGCCGGCGCCGATGCCCTGGATTTTGTGCGGCCCCGCCTGGCCCTTGGACAGTACCGGGCTGTCCTCGGGCTCCACCGCCACCATGCGCACCGAGGGCTTGCGTTTTTTAAGCACCTCGCCGACGCCGCTCAGCGTGCCGCCGGTGCCGACGCCGGAGATCACCACGTCGACGCGGCCGCCGGTGTCGTTCCAAATCTCCTCCGCCGTGGTGAGCCGGTGAATGGCGGGATTGGCCGGGTTATCGAACTGCTGCGGCATCACCGCGTTGGGATTTTGCGCCAGGATTTCATTGGCCCGCGCAATCGCCCCCTTCATGCCCTGCGCCGCCGGCGTCAATTCCAATTGCGCGCCCAAAAGCGCCAGCATCTTGCGCCGTTCGATGGACATGCTCTCGGGCATGACGAGTATGAGCTTATAGCCCTTGGCAGCGCAGACGAAGGCGAGCGCAATGCCGGTGTTGCCCGAGGTCGGCTCGACAATCAGCGTGTCTGGCTTGATCTTGCCGGCTTTTTCCAAGGCTTCGATCATGGAAACGCCGATGCGGTCCTTGACCGAGGCGATGGGATTGAAGAACTCCAGCTTGGCGACCACCTCCGCGCCCATCCCTTTGGTCATGCGGTTGAGGCGCACCAGCGGCGTATTGCCGATGGTTTCCGTGATGCTGTCGTAAATCTTGCCGCGGCCCTTGGTGCCTTCCGTTGTAACCGTCATGGATCACCTCATGAATTTTTTGCGTGGGGTCTAAATGTTGAAATCGAGACTATTGGCCGCCTCGATCTGAATACCGCGATTATCGGCGGCGTCGCACAATTCTTCGATGGTAACCGAATGCAAGCGCAGGGTGATGTCGCGGTTGATCTCATCGATGAACGGCCAGATGACTTTTTTGCCAAGTTCGGATTGCGAATCATATTCATTGCGCTCCGAGCCGCCTTCCAGCGCGCTCACCACGTCGATGATCTCGCCCACCGTGATGCGCCGCCGTTCGCGGGCCAAGAAATAACCGCCGCGCGGACCGCGCAATCCTTTCAGTACCCCGGCGCGCACCAGTTGCTGCATCACCTGCTCCAAATAGCGCTGGGGGATGCCCTGGCGGCGGGTGATGTCTTTCGACTGCACGGGCTCGGCGCGGCCATTGTAGGCGATGTCCACCACCGCTTCCAACGCATAGATCATTTTCTTTGATAGCCGAAACATGTCCCCTCAAACCCTGCTTGATGCGTCATATCCCCGTCGAGCCGAAGCCGCCGCCGCCGCGCACGCTGTCGGGCAGCGCCGTTGCCGCGCGCCAGCGCGCTTGGGTGACCGGCGCCACCACCATCTGGGCGATGCGCATGCCGCGGCTGACGGCGAACGGTTCAGCGCCATGATTGATCAGAATCACCTTGATCTCGCCGCGGTAATCGGCATCCACCGTGCCGGGGCTGTTGAGCACGGTGACGCCGTGCTTGGCGGCAAGCCCCGAGCGCGGCCGCACCTGCGCCTCATAGCCCGGCGGCAAGGCGATGGCGATCCCGGTGGGAATGAGCGCCCGCGCGCCCGGGGCGAGCGTGATCGTCTCGCCGTCAAGCAGCGCCGCCCGCAGATCCATGCCGGCGGCGTGCGGCGTCTCATAGGCCGGCAGCTCAAGTCCCTCGCCGTGGGGCAAGCGGCTGACGGCGACGGTAACACTGTCCACGGCGATCATGTCCATGGCTTAGGGCTTTCTTGCAAAAACGCCGGCGATACGCGTCGCCAGGCGGGCGGCAACCTCGCTCTTGCTGGCGGTGGGCCAGTCTTCCACGCCCTCCGCCGTCACCAGGTGCACGGTGTTGCGCTCGCCGCCCATGACGCCGGTGTCGTGGCTGACGTCGTTGGCGACGATCCAGTCGCAGCCCTTGCGGGCAAGCTTGTCCTGGGCATAGGCGATGACGCGCTCGGTCTCAGCGGCAAAGCCCACCACCAGCGCCGGGCGCTGGCGATTGTGGCGCGACAGCGTGGTCAGGATGTCGGGATTTTCGGTCAGCTCCAGGGATGGCGGCGCGCCGTTCTTTTTCAGCTTCTGTCCGCCGCCGACGGCCGCCCGCCAGTCGGACACCGCGGCGACGCACACCGCCACGTCGGCGGGAAGCGCCGCTTCCGTCGCCGCCAGCATGTCGCGCGCCGATTCGACGCATACCCGCTCGACTCCGGCGGGGGCGTCGAGCGCGGTGGGGCCGGAAATCAGCGTGGTGCGGGCGCCCAAACGGGCCAGCGCTTCGGCGATGGCGTAGCCCTGCTTGCCCGACGAGCGGTTGGCGATATAGCGCACCGGGTCGATGGCTTCCCAGGTCGGTCCGGCGGTGACCAGGGCATGCCGGCCGGCCAAGGGGCGCGGCGCGTCCGCCAAGCGGTCGAGGATCACGCTCAGGATGGCGTCGGGCTCGGCCATGCGACCCGGCCCGGTCTCGCCGCAGGCGAGCGCGCCGGCGCCGGGCTCGATCACCGTCACGCCATCGCCCTTCAACGTGGCGACGTTGCGCTGGGTCGCCGGGTGCAGCCACATGCGGGCGTTCATTGCCGGGGCGACGATCACCGGCTTGTCGGTGGCCAAGAGGGCGGTGGAGGCAAGGTCATTGGCCAGCCCGTTGGCGAGCTTGGCGATAAGATCGGCGGTGGCTGGCGCCATCACCACCAGGGACGCCTCGCGGGACAGCCGGATGTGGCCCATTTCCGATTCGTCGGTGAGCGAGAAGAGATCGCCATAAACCTTATCGCCGGCCAGGCTCGCCACCGACAGCGGGGTGACGAATTCCGCCCCGGCCTTGGTCAGGATGACCCGCACCGCGATGCCGGCGTCTCGCAGACGGCGGATCAGGTCCAGGCACTTATAGGCGGCAATCCCGCCGCCGATGATCAGCAGTACGCGCTGTTGGTCGTTCATGGGATATCCAATGTGTCCGCTTCCGACAAAACTACTGGCTTTGAGGTGGAATCGCAACCTTTCCACGGCAAAGAACTGTACTTAAGATTATTTCAGCGCAGCAAAAGGGCCACGGCCGCCATTACAGCGATAAGCCCGCCCAAGAATCCGTAGATCATCGGCCGCCATGGGCTGGGATTGGGCGATACGGTGCGGAGTTGCGCCAGGGTTTCGGGCGACAGCTTGAAACCGGCCGCGCGGCTTTCCTCTAAGACCGCATCCAGGTTGGCGAGCGCGGCGGGCAATCGTTCGGCGGCATGAAGCGCCGCCTCGCCCAGGGTCTTCAGGCGGGCGGCGGGCGAGAGGTTATCCTTGATCCATTTCTCGATCACCGGCCGCGAGGCTTCCCACATATTGATTTCCGGATCGAGCTGGGAGGCGACCCCTTCCACCATGACCATGGTCTTTTGCAGGAGCAACAGCTGCGGCTGGGTCTGCATGGCGAAGGTTTCGGTGGTCTTCAACAGCTGGGCCAGAAGATTACCGAGCGATATGTCGCGCAAGGGCCGATCGGCGATGGGCTCGCCGATGGCGCGCAGGGCCTGGGCGAACTTGGCCCGGGATTGGCTCGCCGGCACGTAGCCGGCGCGAAAATGGGCGTCCGCCACCCGCTCGTAGTCGCGTTCCAGGAAACCATAGAGGATTTCGGCCATGGTGCGCCGGGTTTCCGTATCAAGCCGGCCCATGATGCCAAAATCGACGGCGATCAGCCGGCCGTCAGGACTGGCGAACAGATTGCCGTGATGAAGGTCGCCATGGAAGAAGCCATGGACCAGCGCCTGGGACAGGAAGGTCTGTACCAGATGGGCGGCCAACGCCGGCAGATCGACGCCGGCGGCGACGAGCGCCGGGCGGTCGCCCACCGGAATGCCGTAGACCCGCTCCAGGGTCAAAACCCGGCGGGCGGTCAGCGGCCAGATCACCGCCGGCACGCTGTAATAGGGGTCTTGGGCGGAGTTCTGCCGCAGCTCGGAGGCCGCCGCGCCCTCGTAGCGCAGGTCAAGCTCCATGGCCACGGTCTGGGCGAAGGTGTCGATCACCGCGGTGGGCCGCAGCCGGCGCAAGCCCGGCTCGAAGCGCTCCAGCTTGGCCGCCGCCCAGCGGAAGGAGGCAAGGTCGCGCTGAAAGGACTGCTCGATGCCCGGCCGCAACACCTTGACCGCCACCGGCTGGCCGTCGATGGTTTCAGCGAAGTGCACCTGGGCGATGGAGGCGGCGGCCACCGCCTCGTCCTCGAAACGGGCGAACAGCTGGCCGATCGGCTTGCCTAGTTGCTCTTCGATGGTTTGCCGCGCCGCAGTGCCGGGAAACGGCGGCAGGCGGTCCTGCAAGGCGGCCAGATCAAGCGCCAGCTCCTCGCCCACCAAGTCAGGGCGGGTGGACAGCGCTTGCCCAGCCTTGATGAAGGTCGGCCCCATGGCCTGCAGCGCCGCCGCCAGCCGCTGGCCCGGTCGGGCGTCGCTGGTCTGTCGCCGCACCGACAGCTTCAGCAGCGCCAGGGCGAGCTGCGCCGAGCGGGGCTTCGGACCCAAGAGATCGAGAATGAACAGCGCGTCATGGCGCGCCAGGATGCGGGCGATGGCGAGAAGCCGGAAGGAATGTCGAAGCGCGCCGGCCATGGCTTGAACTTTTTAAAGCCGCCAGGCGCTGTGCAGCGCCACGATGCCGCCCGACAGGTTGCGGTAACCGGCGCGCGCCAGTCCCGCCGCCATCATCATCTCGGCGAAGCGGGCCTGGGTCGGGAAGCGGCGGATGCTTTCCACCAGATACTGGTAAGACTCGCGGTCCTCGGTGACCATCTCGCCCAAGGCTGGAATGACGTTAAAAGAATAGGCGTCGTAGAGCTTATCCAGGCCGGGCAGCACGACGTGGGAGAATTCCAGGCACAGAAAGCGGCCGCCGGGTTTTAGCACGCGGCGCGCCTCGGCCAGGGCGCGGTCGATATGGGTGACGTTGCGGATGCCGAAGGCGATGGTATAGGCGTCGACGCTGGCGTCGGGCAGCGGCAGCGCCTCGGCATTGCCGCACAGCCAGCGGATGTCATTCATTAGGTTGCGGTCGATGGCGCGATCGCGCCCTACCGCCAGCATCGCCGGGTTGATGTCGCAGACCGTGATGTCCAAGGCCGCGTCCGGCCAACGCTTTTTCACCCTCTCGATGACGCGAAAGGCGATGTCGCCGGTGCCGCCCGCCACGTCGAGGAGGGCGAGCCCCGGCCGGGGCGCCAGCGCATCCACCAGCGCCGTCTTCCACAGCCGATGCACGCCCAGACTCATCAGATCGTTCATCAGGTCGTAGCGGTCGGCCACGTTGTCGAACACCTGGCGCACCAGGGATGCCTTTTCCGCCGCCGGCACGTCGCGAAAGCCGAAGGAGGCGGTCTTTCGCCCGTCATCGTGCGGCTTGTCAGTTACTGGCGCGTCGCTATGCTCGGACATGAGCGGCACCATAGAGCATCGTGCCAACATATGGAACCGTTCTGACGGAGACAAAGCATCAGCCATGCCCGAATTGCCCGAGGTTGAAACCGTGCGCCGCGGCATCGCGCCGGTGCTGGAAGGCCGCCGCCTGATCCGTGTGCTTCAACGCCGGGCCGATCTGCGCGTGCCGTTTCCCGCGGGCTTTGTCGCCCGGCTGGAGGGCCGCCGGGTGGAGGCCGTGGGCCGGCGGGCCAAGTATCTGACCCTGGCCTTGGACAGCGGCGAGACGCTCCTGGTGCATCTTGGCATGTCGGGCAGCTTCGTGGTCAAGCCCGGCGGCGCCGGCGGCAATATCTTGACGCCGCACGACCACGCGGTATTCGATACCGAAGCCGGCGACCGGCTGGTGTTCAATGATCCCCGCCGCTTCGGGCTGATGACCCTGGCCGAAACCGCCAGGCTCGATCAGACGGCGGAGCTGAAAGACCTGGGTCCCGAGCCGCTCAGCGAGGCGTTCGCGGCTGACGTGCTGGCGGCGGCGCTCATGCGTCGCCGCACGCCGATCAAGGCGGCGCTCCTTGACCAGCGGGTGGTGGCGGGGCTGGGCAACATCTATGTCTCGGAAGCGCTTTATCGCGCCGGCATTTCGCCGCGCCGCTCCTCCCACACCATCGGCGCGGCGCGCGCCGCGCGCCTGGCGGACGCCATCAAGGCGGTGCTCGAGGACGCCATTGCCGCCGGCGGCTCCACTTTGAAGGACTATGTCCAGGCCGACGGCGAACTTGGCTATTTCCAGCATGCTTTCCGGGTTTATGACCAGGAGGGCAAGCCGTGCGTGACGCCCGGCTGCGGCCGGCCAGTGCGCCGCATCGTGCAAAGCGGCCGCTCGACCTTCTATTGTCCGGCCTGCCAGCGTTGAAAAAAGCCTTGGGGTGTGGTGTAAGAACTCTAAGAACAGAGAAGAATTTTGGAGATGGGTCACATGCAACACTATGAAAACATTATCGTCGAGCGGCTGGACGCGGTCGCCGTCATCACCCTTAACCGGCCGCAGGCGCTCAACGCCCTCAACGGCCAGTTGATGGACGAACTGACCGCCGCCTTGCGCGCCATCGAGGCCGACGCCGCCATCGGCGCCACGGTGATCACCGGCTCGGAAAAAGCCTTCGCCGCCGGCGCCGACATCAAGGAAATGCAAGCTAAATCCTACATGGACGTGTTCATGGAGGATTTCATCACCACGAACTGGGAGGCGGCCAGCCGCTGCCGCAAGCCGGTGATCGCGGCGGTGGCGGGGTACGCCCTGGGCGGCGGCTGCGAACTGGCCATGATGTGCGACTTCATCATCGCCGCCGACAACGCCAAGTTCGGCCAGCCCGAGATCAA
>JACFMS010000042.1:8253-15258 GCA_019455285.1 Sphingomonadales bacterium | reverse complement strand
AAGTCGGCGGGGTTGATGTCGCGGCGGTGCGGCAAGGCGCCATTGACGCGCAAGCGCTGCCAATAGTCGTAAAGATCGCGCAGCGTCGGCGCGACCAGATCGGCTTCGTCGGCGATGGCATCGACGGTGAATAAATTTTTACTCAAATTGACCCCATTGCATATACCCAAAGTACAATATACGCAATGTGACCTTAAGGCAAAATAGTTATCAGATCGAGAACGAAGTTCCGCAACCGCAGGACGAAGCGGCGTTGGGGTTATTAACCTTGAAGCTGGAGCCGGCAAGGTCCTCAAAGAAATCGATTTCCGAACCGGCAAGATAGAGGAGCGACATGCTGTCAATGAGCAGGGTGACGCCCTTGTCCTCGATCACGGTGTCATCGTCGGCGGGCGACTCAGCCAGGGCGAAGCCGTATTGAAAGCCTGAACAGCCGCCGCCCGATACCGAAACCCTGAGCTTCAGATGGTCGTTATTCTGCTTATCCATCAGCTGCCGCACGCGGCGCGCGGCGCTGTCGGTGATGGTCAAGGGGGCCGTCGAGGCCATGGCTTTGCTCTCTTCTGTGCAATTTTAAGAATAATTATTATCTACAAGATTTAGGGCTGGCGGCTGGTTTGTCAATCGCTGGCTGGTATCCCCAAGCCCGCCGTTGCGCCGGCCAGGCCATCCGTCTACTCTTCCCCGCCATGACCGAACGCCCAACCCCTTACCGCTATCATGTGGTCGAGCGCTATGCGCCCTTCGCCTGCCGCCCGGCGGAGACCCGCGGCCGCCTCTACCCCGAGGCGGAAAGCGCCACCCGCTCGCCGTTTCAGCGCGACCGCGACCGCATCATTCATTGCGGGGCGTTTCGGCGCTTGAAGCACAAGACCCAGGTCTTCGTCCATCACGAGGGCGATTATTACCGCACCCGGCTGACCCATTCCATCGAGGTGGCGCAGATCGCCCGCTCGGTGGGTCGGGTATTCGGCTTGAACGAGGATTTGACCGAAGCCTTGTCCTTGGCCCACGATTTCGGCCATACCCCCTTCGGCCACGCCGGCGAAGACGCGCTCAACGCCGCCATGACCCCTTACGGCGGGTTCGACCACAACGCCCAGTCCCTGCGGGTGGTGACCTATCTGGAAGAGCGCTATGGGGCGTTTCCCGGTCTCAATTTGACTTGGGAGGCGCTCGAGGGCCTGGCCAAGCACAATGGGCCGTTGATGCGAAAGGGCGAGGCGAAACCGCTACCCGTCGGCATCGGCGATTATGTGAAGCGCCATGATCTGGAGCTTCACACCTATGCCAGCGCCGAGGCCCAGGTGGCGGCCATCGCCGACGATGTCGCCTATAACAATCATGACATCGACGACGGGGTGCGGGCCGGGCTCTTTTCCCTTGAAGACCTCTGCGCCGTGCCGCTGGTGGCCGAGGTGGTGGCGGAGGTGGACGCGGCTTACCCGGCGCTCGACAAGACGCGGCGCATCCACGAATCAGTGCGCCGCCTGATCAGCCGCATGGTGGAAGACATCATTGCCGAAACCGGGCGGCGAATTGAGGATTTAAAGCCCACATCGGCCCAGGACATCCGCGTAGCCGGCAAGCCGGTGGTGGCCTTTTCCGAGGCCATGCAAACCGCTGACCGGCAGCTCAAAACCTTCTTGAACAACCATATGTACCGCCATTACAAGGTCAACCGCATGGCGAGCAAGGCCCGCCGCGTGGTGCGTGAGCTGTTCGACCTCTACATGGCGGAGCCCAATTGCCTGCCCACCGAGTGGTTCGAGAAAACAGCAAACGGCGACGCGGTCAGCCGGGCGCGGGTCATCGCCGATTTCATCGCCGGCATGACCGACAGCTATGCGCTTTTGGAACACAAGCGCCTTTTTGACATTTCGACATACGAATTATGAACATTTTCAAACACTTCCATGAGCGGCTGACGAGCCATATCGACGCCCTGACCACTGCCGGCGCGCTGCCCGCCGGGTTGCCCTTGGCCGGGATCAGCGCCGAAGCGCCGCGCGAGGCGGCCCATGGCGATATCGCCACCAATGCCGCCCTGGTGCTGGCCAAGCCCGCCGGCAAGAACCCGCGCGAGGTGGCGAACCTCTTGGCCGAACGGCTGCGGGCCGAGGATGGCGTGGCGGCGGTGGAAATCGCCGGGCCGGGCTTCATTAATCTGCGCTTAGTGGACGGCTTCGTGCGGGCGCGGGTGCCGGAAATTCTCGCCGCCGGGCCGGCCTATGGCGATTCGCCTCTGGGGGCTGGCCGCATGGTCAATGTCGAGTACGTCTCAGCCAATCCCACCGGCCCCATGCACGTCGGCCATTGCCGCGGCGCGGTATTCGGCGACGCCTTGTCAAATCTCTTGGAAAAAGCCGGCTACGCCGTGGTGCGTGAGTATTACATCAATGATGCCGGGGCGCAGATTGAGGTCCTGGCGCGCTCGGCATACTTGCGCTATCGCGAGGCGTTGGGCGAGGACATCGGCGAGATACCAGAAGGCCTTTATCCTGGCGACTACTTGAAGGCGGTGGGGCAGGGCCTTAAAGCGCAGTATGGCGATGCGCTCCTTGCCAAACCGGAAGCCGACTGGCTGCCCATGGTGCGCGGCGTCGCCACCGAGGCGATGATGGCGATGATCAAGGAAGACCTGCGGGTGTTAGGGATCGAGCACGCGGTGTTCTTTTCCGAGCGCAGCCTGCACGACGAGGGCCGGATTGACGCCGCGGTGGATTTGCTGCGCGACAAAGCGCTGGTTTATACCGGCGTGCTGGAGCCGCCCAAGGGCAAGACGCCGGAAGATTGGGAACCGCGCCCGCAGCTCTTGTTCAAGGCGACGTCGTTTGGCGATGACGTCGATCGGCCGATGCAGAAGTCGGACGGCAGTTGGACCTATTTTGCCGGTGACGTCGCCTATCACTACGACAAGATTCGGCGCGGCTTTCTTGACATGATCGATGTCTGGGGCGCTGATCACGGCGGCTATGTCAAGCGCATGCAAGCGGCGGTGAAAGCTTTAAGCGACGGCAAGGCGGAGCTTGATGTCAAGCTTTGCCAACTGGTCAAGCTTTATCGCGGTGGCGAGCCCTATAAGATGTCGAAGCGCGCCGGCAGTTTCGTCACCCTGCGCGATGTGGTCGACGAAGTGGGCAAGGACGTGGTGCGCTTCATCATGCTGACGCGTAAGAATGACGCGCCGCTTGATTTCGACTTCGCCAAGGTCATGGAGCAATCGCGGGACAATCCCGTGTTCTATGTGCAATACGCGCATGCCCGCGTGATGTCGGTGATGCGTAAGGCGGCGGAGGCCTTTCCCGGCGAGGATTTCTCCGAGCACGCGCTGGCGGCTGCTGATCTGTCGGCGCTCAATGATGCCGGCGAAGTGGCGCTCATTAAGGCGATGCTCAATTGGCCGCGGATCGTGGAATCAGCGGCCGTGGCGCACGAGCCGCACCGCATCGCGTTTTACCTCTACGATCTGGCATCGGAATTTCATGGCCATTGGAACCGCGGCAACGATGATCCGTCGCTGCGTTTTCTCATCGATGGCAATGCGGCGCTGACCCGCGCCCGCCTGGCGATGATCCGCGCCCTTGCCTGCGTCATCGCCTCGGGTCTTCAAGTGTTGGGCGTTACGCCGGTGGACGAGATGCACTGAGCAATGGCCGAGAGAAGGCAGCAAGGCATAGCGGAGAAGGAAGCGCAACACAGCATCCTGCAAGATTGGCTGCGCCGCCATCGTCGGCCAACCATCATCGCCACCGCCGTGGTGGCGGCAATCTTCGCAGTGGCGATTGTCTATGCTTATCGCGAAGGTCAGCGGGCGCTTAGCGCCGAGCCGCCGCTGGTGCGCGCGCCCACCGGTCCGGTGCGGATCAAGCCCGACGATCCCGGCGGCATGACGGTGCCCGACCGCGACAAGCTGGTCTACAACCGGGTCAGCGGCGAGGGCGAGGATGCCGCCGTGCGCTTGCGGCCGGGTCCGGAATTGCCTATCGAGCGCCCCCTGCCGACGCCCGCGCCGGCGCTTGATACGAAGCCGGCGGTGGAAGACGAGCCGGAAGCGCCGCCGGTTGCCGCCGACGAACAAGAAAAAACAGCGGTGGAAGTCGTTCCCGCCAAAGTGACGCCGCCGTCGCCGCCAACCCCGCCGACTGAAGCGGTCTATGTCCAATTGGGCGCGCTGGGTAGCCAGGCGGCGGCGGAGCTGGCTTGGGATCGTCTGAGCCAGATCTATCCCGAGCTGAAGGCGGCCAAGCGGGTGGTTTCGCCGCTGCGCAAGGACGATGGCGTCGTGCTATACCGCTTGCAGGCCGGGCCGCTCGCTGGCAAGGCCGCAGCCGACAAGCTGTGCGCGGCCTTGCGCTCGGGCGGCCAAGGCTGCTTCCTGGTCAAGCCTTAAGAGGACGACGCCATGGTTCGCCCCATCATCCTGGATTGCGCCGCCGACCGCCTGGAGCCCGAGGAAGCGGCGCTTTATGGCGAATTACAACCCTTCGGCTTCATTCTCTTCGCCCGTCACTGCCTGGAGCCCTCCCAGGTGCGCGACTTGGTGGCGGCGCTCCATCAGGCGGTGGGCCGCGCCGCGCCGGTGCTCATCGATCAGGAAGGCGGACGGGTGGCGCGGCTCTGCCCGCCGCATTGGCGGCGGCCGCCGCCGGCTGCCGCCTTTGCCGATTTATGGGAGCGCGATCCCGATGCGGCGGCGCGCGCCGCCTACTTAAACAGCCGGCTCATCGCCGCCGATTTAGAGCCCTTGGGCGTCACGGTGGATTGCCTGCCGGTGCTTGATCTTAAGTTTCACGGCGCGCACCACATCATCGGCGACCGCGCCTATGGCGAGCGGCCGGAGCCGGTGATCGCCCTTGGCCGGGCAGCGGCGGAAGGCCTCATGGCGGGCGGCGTGCTGCCGGTGATCAAGCATATTCCCGGGCATGGCCGGGCGGCCGCCGACAGCCACCTGGAATTGCCCCATGTGGCGGCCCCGGCGGAAGCGCTGCGGCGGCTGGACTTTCCGCCCTTTGCGGCGCTCGCTGACCTGCCCATCGCCATGACCGCCCATATCACCTATGAAGCCTTTGATCCGTCGACGCCCGCCACCTGGTCGCGGCGGATCGTGGGCGACATCATCCGCGGCGAGCTCGGCTTTGCCGGCGTTCTCCTCAGCGATGACATCTCCATGAAGGCGCTGGCCGGGCCGATGGCGGAGCGGGCGCGGCGCTCGCTTGACGCCGGCTGCGATATCGCCCTCCTGTGCAACGCTTCGTTTGCGGAGCGCCGGGCGGTGCTGGAAGGGGTCGATGATTTGTCAGCCATGGACTTTGACCGGCTTGACCGTCTGATGACGCCGTCGCCGGCTGATATGGTTGACGTTACGGCCGTCATGGATGAGCTTGAGCGGCTGCTGCCGATGACGGAAGGACGCCCTTGATGGCCGAATTGATGGTGACGTTGTCCACCTGGGCGATCCCGGTGATCGTGGCGATTACGCTCCATGAGGCGGCGCACGGCTATGTTGCCAATCTTTTTGGCGACGATACCGCCAAGCGGCTGGGCCGGGTGAGCTTCAATCCGGTGCGCCATGTCGATCCCTTTGGCACGGTGCTCCTGCCGCTCATTCTGTTTCTCAGCCGCTCGCCGTTTCTGTTTGGCTACGCCAAGCCTGTGCCGGTGGACTTTCGCCGCCTGAGGAACCCTAAGCGGGACATGATATGGGTGGCCGCCGCCGGGCCGGGCATCAACTTCGCCATGGCCTTCGCCGCCGGCTTTCTCATCCATTTGACGGTGCTGTTGCCGGGGTTTGCCCAGGAGTGGTTCGCCCGCAACATGGTCAACGGCATCCAGATCAACCTCCTGCTGGCGCTCTTTAACATGCTGCCGATCCCGCCCCTGGACGGCGGCCGGGTGGCGGTCGGCCTGTTGCCGCCGCCGTTGGCGCTGCCGCTGGCCCGGCTGGAGCCCTACGGCATGTTCATCCTCATCGGGCTTCTCTTTCTGGTGCCGCTCCTCGGCGCGGCGCTGGGGCAGAATTGGAATATCTTTGCCTGGTTCGTATTACCGCCCATGGATTTCCTGTATAGTTTCATCATGAAATACGTGGTTGGCGTCTCGGAGTAGGCATGAGCGAAGAGCCAAACGAATTCGAGGGGGTATTACCCCTGGGGCCATCCAGCGGCGATGAGGCGGTGGACCGGCTGATGGTGGACGTCGACGGCTATGAAGGGCCGCTGGACGTGCTTCTGGTGCTAGCGCGCACGCAGAAGGTGGATTTACGCCAGATTTCCATCCTGGCCCTGGTGGAGCAGTATCTGGCGTTCATCACCGAGGCGCGGCGGCTGCGGCTAGAATTGGCGGCCGATTATCTGGTGATGGCGGCTTGGCTCGCTTATCTCAAGTCGCGCCTGCTGTTGCCCGTGGACGAGGAAGAGGAACCCTCGGCCGAGGAGATGGCGGCAAGGCTCGCCGCCCAGTTGGCCCGTCTGGAAGCGATGCGCGAGGTGGCGGCGACCCTGATGGCCCGCGACCGCCTGGGCCGCGACGTGTTTCGCCGCGGCCAGCCCGAGGGTATCCAGGTCAGCCGCAAGACGCTTTACGATGTGACGCTTTATGAGCTCTTGAAGGCCTATGGCGAGCACAGCATCCGCACCCGGGTGACCGAGCTGAAGATTCCCCGGGTCAGGGTCTATTCCCTGGAAGCGGCGCTGGAGCGGCTGGAACGGCTGGTGGGGACGGCCATTGACTGGACGACGCTGGAGCACTTCCTGCCGGAGGGGCTCGCTGATCCCAAGCTGCGGCGTTCGGCCAAGGCCAGCATGTTCGTGGCGGCGCTGGAGGTCGCCAAGCAGGGCCGGGCTGATATACAACAAATGGAAGCCTACGGGCCGCTCTACATGCGGGCGCGGCGCGAGCCATAGGGAGCGAAGGGGTAATGATCAACGACGAGCATTTGCGCATGGTGGAGGCGCTGCTCTTTGCCTCGGCCGAGCCGTTGAGCGAGGCGGCGCTGGCGGAGCG
>JACFMS010000042.1:0-8216 GCA_019455285.1 Sphingomonadales bacterium | reverse complement strand
TGCCGGAAGGCGCCGACGTTCCGGCCATTCTCGCCGCCTTGAGCGAACATTATGCGCCGCGCGGGGTCAATCTGGTGTCGGTGGCCGGCAAGTGGATGTTCCGCACCGCCGCCGACTTGGCCTTTCTCCTCCGGAAGGAGCTGGAAGAGCCCCGGCGCTTGTCCCGGGCGGCGGTAGAAACCCTGGCCATTGTCGCCTATCACCAGCCGGTGACTAGGGCCGAGATCGAGGAAATCCGCGGCGTGGGGTTGAGCAAGGGCACTTTGGACGTGCTGATGGAGGCGGGCTGGGTGAAGCCCCGGGGCCGCAAGCGCACGCCCGGCCGGCCGGTAACCTATGGCACCTCGGAGTCGTTCCTGGTGCATTTCGGGCTTTCCAGTATCGACGATCTGCCCGGCATCGAGGAACTGAAGGCCGCTGGGCTCCTCGATCACGTCAATCTGGGCGTTTTGTCCTTCAACGAGCCCAAGGAGGAAGGCGAGGAGGCGGAGGAAGAACTGCCTCTGGAAGAGCTGCCCCTTGAAGACCTGGAAGGCGAGGAGCACGAAACCGCGGCGGAATAGGCGCGGGGCAGGGCCATTGCGGCCGTACCCCCTTTCTGCGACACTGCGCGGCGAGTCAGGGCGGATGGCTGTTCGCCCGCTATGAGGAGTTTCCAATCATGGGTCTGAGTTTCTCACATATTCTCCTGGTGCTTATCCTGGTCGTGCTGCTGTTCGGCCGGGGCAAGATTTCCGAGCTGATGGGAGACGTTGCCAAGGGCGTCAAGGCCTTCAAGAAGGGCTTGAGCGAGGACGAGGAGAAATCGCCAGCAGCGGAGCCCAAAGCGCTGCGTGACGATGGCAACAAGGCTGCTGGGACCGAACAGGATCGCAATAAGTCAGCCTGATAGGCAATCTTTCGATGTTTGACGTCGGCTGGAGTGAACTCCTGGTGATCGCCGTGGTGGCGATCATCGTGGTGGGGCCTAAAGACCTGCCGCGCATGCTGCGCACCGCAGGCCAATGGGCGCGCCAGGCGCGACGGCTTGCCAACGAATTCAAGTCGAGCTTGGACGAGGTGGCGCGTGAGGCGGAGCTGGACGAGGTCAAGAAGTCCATCCATCACATCACTAACTTCGACCCCGCAACCCGGCCTGAGCCCTATATCAAGCCGGCCGAGACGCCGCCTCCACCGCTGAGCGAGGCCAAACCCGATAAGAAAGACGATGGGGCGACGTCGTGACGACAGGAGAGGATGCAGACCTCGACGACAGCCGAGCGCCGCTGCTTGACCATTTGATCGAGCTGCGCAAGCGGCTCATCTGGTCGCTGTGGGCCTACGTGGCGGTTTTTATCGTCTGCTACATCTTCGCCGAGGATATCTACCACTTCCTGACCCGGCCGCTGGCCGACGCGCTGGGCCATGATCCGACGCGGCGGATGATCTATACCGGCCTTTACGAGGCGTTCTTTACCTACGTCAAGGTCGCCGCCTTCGCCGCCCTGGTGATCTCGTTTCCCTTGATCGCCATTCAGATATGGAAATTCATCGCACCGGGCCTCTATCGCCATGAGCGAAAGGCGTTTTTGCCCTTTCTCGTAGCCACGCCGGTGTTGTTTATCATGGGAGCGGCGTTCGTCTATTATTTCATCATTCCAGCGGCTTGGCAGTTTTTCTTAAGCTTTGAGACGCTGCCCAGCGGCGCCGATGGCCTGCCCATTCAGTTGGAAGCCAAGGTCAACGAATATCTCTCCTTGGTCATGACCTTGGTGTTTGCTTTCGGCCTGAGTTTCCAGTTGCCGGTGCTCCTCACCCTGATGGGGCGCGCCGGGTTGGTATCAGCGCAAACCCTGGTGGATAAGCGGCGCTACGCCATCGTCATCATTTTTTCCGTGGCGGCGGTGATCACCCCGCCCGACCCCTTAAGCCAGATCGGATTGGGGCTTTCCATCATGCTGCTTTATGAAATATCTATCTGGCTCATTCGCTTGTCCGAGCGCCGCCGGGGGGCCGACGGGGCTTAGAGCTGGCTTTATAATCTTGCCTCTTATGAAATAGAAAATAATGTTAGATATCAAATCGATTCGGGATAATCCTGAGATTTTCGATCAGGGATGGGGGCGGCGCGGCCTGGCGCCGCAAACGCCGGCCATCCTTGAGCTCGACGGCCGCCGGCGCGCCTGCCAGACCCGGTTGCAGGAATTGCTGGCGCGGCGCAACGACGCCTCGCGCCAGATCGGCGAGGCCAAGCGCAAGGGCGAGAACGCCGACGCCCTGATGGCCGAGGTCGCCACCCTGAAAACAGAAATTCCCCGCCTGGAGGAGGAGGAGCGGCAATCGGCCGCCGAGCTTGACAGCCTGCTGGCCGGGCTGCCCAACCTTCCCGCCGCTGATTGTCCCGACGGCCCAGACGAGACGGCCAACGTCGAGGTCCGCCGCTGGGGCACGCCGCCGAACTTTGACTTCAAGCCGCGTGAGCATTTCGAGATCGGTGAAGCGCTGGGCATGATGGATTTTGCCGCCGCCGCCAAGCTTTCCGGCGCCCGCTTCGTGGTCTTGAAGGGCGCGCTCGCCCGGCTGGAGCGGGCGCTCGGCGCATTCATGCTCGATCTGCATACGAGCGAACACGGCTACCGCGAGGTCTCGCCGCCGCTCCTGGTGCGCGATGAGGCGATGTTCGGCACCGGCCAGTTGCCCAAATTCGCCGCCGACTTTTTCCGCACCACCAGCGAGCACTCGCTAATCCCGACGGCGGAGGTGCCGCTCACCAACCTGCACCTGGGCGACATTCTGGACGAGGACAAGCTGCCCTTGCGCTATACCGCGCTCACCCCCTGTTTCCGTTCGGAGGCCGGGGCGGCGGGCAAGGACACCCGGGGCATGATCCGCCAGCATCAGTTCATGAAGGTGGAGATCGTCAGCCTGACCACGCCGGAAACGGCTGAGGCCGAGCTGGCGCGCCTGACGGGCTGCGCCGAAGAGGTGCTGCGCCGCTTAGGGCTCGCTTACCGCGTGGTCATGCTGTCCACCGGCGACATGGGCTTTTCCTCGCGCAAGACCTACGACATCGAGGTCTGGCTGCCGGGTCAAGGCCAGTTCCGCGAGATTTCCAGTTGCTCGCACTTCGGCGATTTCCAGGCCCGGCGCATGAAGACCCGCTATCGGCCGGCGGCGGGCAAGGAGACGCGCTTTGTCCATACCTTGAACGGCTCCGGGCTGGCGGTGGGCCGCACCCTCATCGCCGTGCTGGAGAACTACCAGCAGGTCGACGGCTCGGTGATCGTGCCTGAGGCGTTGCGACCCTACATGGGCGGCCTGGAGCGGATCATCGCCCATGGCTGAGGCAGCCCACCGTATTCTGATTACCAATGATGACGGCATCCACGCGCCGGGTCTCCAGGTGCTGTCCGGCATTGCCCAAACCCTCACCGATGACGTGTGGATCGTCGCCCCGGAGTTCGAGCAAAGCGGCGCCGGTCACGGCCTGACGCTGTCCGAACCCTTGCGCATCCGCCAGATCGCTGAGCGGGAATGGGCGGTCAGGGGCACGCCCACCGATTGCGTCATGCTGGCGGTGCACGAGATCATCAAGGACAAAAAGCCGACCCTGGTGCTGTCCGGCATCAACCGGGGGGCTAATCTCGCCGAGGACGTGACCTATTCCGGCACCATCGCCGGGGCTATGGAAGGGATCTTATGCGGCATCCCCTCCATCGCCTTGAGCCAAGTGATGGGCCGCGCCGACAAGGAGGAGCATTGGGATACCGCGCGCCGCCACGGGCCGGCGCTGGTGCGCGACCTCCTTGCCGCCGGCTGGGACCGCGGCGTTCTTATCAACGTCAATTTTCCCGGGGTCGCGCCGGAACTGGTCAAGGGCGTCACCGTCACCCAGCAGGGTTTTCGCGATGAATCCGAGTTGATCATCGACAAGCGCATCGATGCCCGCGGTTTTCCCTACTACTGGTTCGGCTTGCGCCGCGCCTATGGCGAGCCGGGCGAGGGCATCGATCTGAAGGCCGTGCGCGACGGCTATATCTCGGTCACGCCGTTGCACCTCGACCTCACCCACGAGCGCACCCGCTCGTCCCTGGCCGCGCGCCTCAACCGCCATTTTTGAGCCGCTCCGGTGCCGTTGCGCGCGCAAAAAATCAAACTGATCATGGACCTGCGCCGCGGCGGGGTCAGCGACCGGCGGGTGTTGGAGGTTATCGAAACCCTGCCTCGGGAAGCCTTCGTGCCGGAAAGCTTCCGCGACCGGGCCTATGAGAACACCGCGCTGCCCATCGCCGACGGCCAGACCATCAGCCAGCCGCAGACGGTCGCCTTCATGACCCAAGCGCTAGAGGTGGGGCCGCGCCTGAAGGTGTTGGAGATCGGCACCGGCTCGGGCTACCAGGCGGCGGTGCTCTCCCGCCTCTGCCGCCGGGTCTACAGCGTCGAGCGCTACCGCGCGCTCCTCAAAGAAGCCGAGGCGCGGTTCGCTGCCCTTGGTATTTCCAACATCACCACCCGCCATGGCGACGGGCATAAGGGGTGGGTCGAGCAGGCGCCGTTCGACCGCATCATCGTCACCGCCGCCGCCCCCCAGGTGCCGCCGGCCCTGGTCGATCAATTGGCCGAGGGCGGCGTCATGGTGATCCCGGTGGGCGAGGAGGCGGGCGAACAAAGGCTTTTACGCCTGCGACGCACGGCCGAAGGCGTTGCGGAGGAAGACCTCATTCACACCAAGTTCGTGCCCCTGGTTCCCGGCGTCGCCCGGGACGGGTAGGGCGGTCTTAGAGGAGGATGATTTTAGATCGAGACAACATTACCTCCCCCTTGATGGGGGAGGTCGTCCGCCGGAGCGTTAAGCGAAGGCGGGCGGGTGGGGGTGAGAAATGCTTGCGGCATCGGCTTTTCTCGTGATTACCATCACCCCCATCCAAACCTTCCCCCATCGAAGGGGGAAGGCTTTGTGGTCAAGCGCTATCGATTCAACGTAAAATTATTACGCTCTAAGCCAGCCGTTTGCCCTGCCGGCCGGCAAGGTCGAGGATGAACTGCCAGGCCACCCGGCCCGAGCGCGCGCCGCGAGTGGTGGCCCACTCCAGCGCTTGATGATGCAGCTCCACCGCCTCGCCGCTCAAACCGAAATGGGCGACATAGCCATCGACCATGGCCAGATACTGGTCTTGGGAACAGCCATGGAATCCCAGCCACAACCCGAAACGGTCGGATAGCGATACTTTCTCTTCCACCGCCTCGGCCGGGTTGATGGCGCTTGATCGCTCATTTTCGATCATCTGGCGGGGCATCAGGTGGCGACGGTTGGAGGTGGCGTAAAACAGCACATTATCCGGCCGCCCTTCGATACCGCCGTCGAGCACGGCTTTTAAGGATTTATAGGTGGTGTCGTCGCCGTCAAATGACAGGTCGTCGCAGAAAATCAGGGTGCGGCGACCGCCGGTGAGCATCTTCAATAGCCGGGGCAGGCTTTGGATGTCCTCGCGGTGGATTTCCACCAAGAGGAGGGCGTTCTCCTTCTGGCGGCGGGCGTTGACGGCGGCGTGCACCGCCTTAATCAGCGAGCTTTTGCCCATCCCCCGCGCCCCCCATAAGAGGGCGTTGTTGGCCGGCAGACCAGCGGCGAAGCGCTCGGTATTGGCCAACAGGATGTCCCGCACATGGTCGATGCCTTGCAGGAGGGCCAAGTCCACATGGTTGACCCGGGGCGCCGCCGTCAGGCGATCCGGGCCGGCTTGCCAAACATAGGCGTTGGCGGCCGTCAAATCGGGCAGGGGGGCGGGAGCGGGGGCCAGGCGCTCCAGGGCGGCGGCGATGCGCTCAAGGGTCTTGGGGTCGTCGGTCATCTCGGGCCTTCTCATGCGGCTGTACTTTAGTTTTCTTGCCCTATCCGAGATCGGTTTGCAAATAAGGCGCGGGCGGCTATAGTCCGCCTCACCGTTTTTCTTCTTGCCAGGGACTAGCCAAATATGTTTACCCCAGCCTTCGCCCAGACCGCCGCCGCCGGCCAGCCCGGCGCGCTAGAGATGCTGCTGCCCTTCACCCTGATCGCGGTGGTGTTCTATTTCCTCCTCATCCGGCCGCAGCAGAAGCGGGTGAAGGAGCACAAGGCGATGATCGCGTCCCTAAAGCGCGGCGATACCGTGGTCACCTCCGGCGGCCTGATCGGCAAAGTGGCCCGCGTGGTCGAGGACGCCGACGAAGTGGAGCTCGATCTGGGCAACGAGGTCAAGGTGCGGGTGGTGCGTTCGATGATCGCCGATGTGCGCGGCAAGACCCAGCCGGTGAAGCCGGAAAAAGCCGCCAACGACAAGGGCAAGGACGAAAGCAAAAAGTAAGTTGATCCTGCTGGTCGCCTAGGGGAGCCGTTCATGCTGAACTTTCCGCGCTGGAAGGTAATTACCATCCTTGGCGTATGCCTCATCGGGCTGTTGACCCTGATGCCGAATTTTTTCCCGCGCGAGGTGGTCGAGAAGTTTCCCAGTTGGCTGCCGTCACGACAGATCAATCTCGGCCTTGATTTGCAGGGCGGCGCGCATCTTCTGTTCGAGGTTGATGTCGACGCCGTGATCAAGGAGCGCCTGGAAGCGCTCATCGATGACGTGCGCGGCGCGCTGCGGCCCAAGGACGGCGAGCGCATCGGTTATACCCGATTGCGGGCGGAAGGCGGCGCGGTGACCTTCGATGTGGTTGAGGTGGCTGACAAGGAACGGGCGCTGGCGGCGGTGCGCGGGCTTATCTCGCCGACCGTCGGCGCTTTTGGCCCCGGCAGCCCTGATCTTGAAATCGCTGAAGTCGGCGAGCGCACCATTACCGTGCGCATGACCGAAGCGGCGATCGCCGCGCGCAAGCGCTCGGCGGTGGAGCAGTCCATCGAAATCGTCCGCCGCCGCGTCGATGAATTGGGCACCCGCGAGCCGGTGATCCAGCGCCAGGGCGATGACCGCATCATCGTTCAGGTGCCGGGCGTGCGCGATACCTCCGACCTTATTCGCACCATCAACACCACCGCCAAGATGTCGTTTCGCATGGTCGATCTGACGGCCTCGGTGGAGGAAGCGGAGCGCGGCCGGGTGCCGCCGGGATCGGAAGTGCTGATGGCGGTCGCCGCGGGGCCGGGCGAAGCAACCAAGTATGTGGTGCGAAAGCGCGTTCTCGTCAGCGGCGATTCGCTGGTGGACGCCCAACCGAGCTTTCAGGACAATCAGCCGGTGGTCAGTTTCCGCTTCGATTCCACCGGCGCCAAGCGCTTCGCCGAAGCCACCAGCAACAACGTCGGCCGGCCGTTCGCCATCGTGCTCGACAACAAGGTGATCAGCGCGCCGCGCATCAACGAGCCGATCCTGGGAGGATCGGGGATCATTTCCGGCAACTTCACGGTGGCAAGCGCCAATGAGCTCGCCGTGCTGTTGCGCGCCGGCGCGCTGCCGGCGCCGCTGAAAATTCTGGAACAGCGCACGGTGGGTCCGGATCTTGGCGCCGATTCCATCGAAGCCGGCAAGATCGCCTCGATCATCGGTTTTGTTGCCGTTGTTATTTATATGCTGCTGGCCTATGGGCCGTTCGGCATCGCCGCCGATATTGCGCTGGTGGTCAACGTGGCGCTGATCGGCGGCGCGCTGTCGGTCCTTGGGGCGACGCTGACATTGCCGGGCATCGCCGGTATCGTGCTCACCATCGGCATGGCGGTTGACGCCAATGTCCTGGTCTATGAACGCATACGTGAGGAGATACGCACCGGCAAGACGCCGCTCGCCGCCGTTGACGCCGGCTATTCCAACGCCATGTCGACGATCATTGACGCCAACATCACGACGCTGATCGCCGCGGCGGTCCTGTTTGAATTCGGCTCCGGTCCAGTGAAGGGGTTTGCCGTCACCTTATCCATCGGCATTGTTACATCGGTATTCTCCGCCGTGATGCTAACGCGCTTGATGCTGGCAACTTGGCTGCGTCATCGCCGGCCGAAAACCTTGCCGCTTTAGGGGACTTCGCCATGAAATATTTAAAGCTCGTCCCTGATAACACCAAAATTCCCTTCATGCGATTTCGCATGGTGGGGATCGTGTTGTCCACCGTTTTGACCATTGCATCGATCGTGCTGTTGTTTACCCGTGGCTTGAATTACGGCATCGATTTTGAGGGCGGCATCCTGATCGAGATCGGCGCCGAGCAAGCGGTGCACTTGGCGCCTTTGCGTTCCGGCCTGAATACGCTGGGCCTGGGTGACG
>JACFMS010000041.1 GCA_019455285.1 Sphingomonadales bacterium | reverse complement strand
CCGCGAAGGCGGCCGCACCGTCGGCGCCGGCGTCGTCGCCAAGATTATTAAGTAATAACGGCAAGGGATTAATAACGCTGCGAGGGTAGTCGGGCATCCTGCCCACCCTCGGGCGCGTAATGGCGCGAAAATTGTTGCTTTCTTGAAGCGGGACGCTATAAAGCGCCTGTTGGCGGTTTCGTCCGCCAGCGTGAGAAGGCGGTTCCAAAGGCGGCGAAACGCGAGAAATCCCGGTCATCCGCAAGGCTTTAAGGCCTCGCACAAAGACGGATTAGGAGTGTAGCTCAATTGGTAGAGCACCGGTCTCCAAAACCGGGGGTTGTGGGTTCGAGTCCCGCCGCTCCTGCCACTAGAATATGAGGATAGCGACGTTCGAGGAATAATATCCGGACGTTTCAAGGTGTTGGGCGCAGAATAAAGTAATGGCAAAGACCACCCCAGTTGAGTTTGTGCGCGAGGTCAAGCGCGAAGTGGCGAAAGTCACTTGGCCGACCCGCAAGGAAGCGATGATTACCACCGCCATGGTGTTCGTTCTGGCGGGGATCATGTCCATTTTCTTCTTCCTGGTGGATGAGGCGCTGTCGTTCGGCGTCCGCACCCTCTTAGGGATAGGAGGCTGAAATGGCGGTGGCGGCGCGCTGGTATATCGTTCACGCCTATTCGGGCTTTGAGAAGAAGGTCGCCCAGGCGATCCGCGATCAGGCGCACCAGAAGGGCTTGGAGGATCATATCGTCGAGGTCATCGTCCCCACCGAGGAGGTGACTGAAGTGCGCCGTGGCCAGCGCAAGACCTCGGAGCGCAAGCTGTTCCCGGGCTATGTACTGGTCAAGATGCACTTAACCGACGAAACCTTTCATCTGATCAAGAATACCCCCAAGGTCACGGGCTTCCTGGGTGGCGCGCCGGGCAAGCCGCTGCCGATCACGGACGCCGAGGCGGAGCGGATCTTAAAGCAGGTGCAGGAAGGCGTGGAACGGCCGAAGTCGGCCATCACCTTCGAGATCGGCGACCAGGTGCAGGTGTGCGATGGTCCGTTCGCCAGCTTTACCGGGCTGGTTGAGGAAGTGGACGAAGGGCGGTCCCGGCTTAAGGTGGCGGTGTCCATCTTTGGTCGCGCGACGCCGGTGGAGCTGGAATACAGTCAGGTGCAGAAGGCTTAAGGGGTCCTGATCGACCCCAGGCGCTCGGGAATGTTTCCCGTAGGCGCCAGCTCGGGTTACGCCGGGCGAACATCGTGGGAGGCCCGCCATGGCCGCACCACGATCCCTTAGGAAGCATGGCCCTATGAGGCCGGAAAGGGAGTACGATGGCAAAAAAGATAGTAGGCTATATTAAGCTGCAGGTGCCGGCGGGCGCCGCCAATCCGTCGCCGCCCATCGGGCCGGCGCTCGGTCAGCGCGGCCTGAACATCATGGAGTTCTGCAAGGCGTTCAACGCCCAGACCCAGCATCTGGAAAAGGGCATGCCGGTGCCGGTGATCATCACCGCCTACGCCGACCGCACCTTTACCTTCATCATGAAGACGCCGCCGGTGTCGCACCTTTTGAAAAAGGCCGCCAGCGTCGCCAAGGGAGCGCAGAAGACCGGCCGTGAGAAGGTCGGCAAGGTGACCAAAGCGCAGGTGCGCGACATCGCCACCGTCAAGCTGCCCGACCTTAATGCCAATGATATCGAGGCGGCGATGCGGATTGTCGAAGGCTCGGCCCGGTCCATGGGCCTTGAGGTGGTGGAGTAGGACCATGGCGAAGCTTGGAAAACGTACCCGCAGCGCCCGCGAGGGCATTGACAGCCGCGCCGTCTATCCGTTGGCCGAGGCGGTGAAAATGGTGAAATCCCGGGCCAAGGCGAAGTTCGACGAAACCGTCGAGATAGCCTTGAACCTCAACGTCGATCCGCGCCATGCCGACCAGATGGTGCGCGGCGTGGTAACGCTGCCCAATGGCACCGGCAAGACGGTGCGCGTCGCTGTGTTCGCCAAGGGCGATAAGGCGGAAGCCGCCAAGAAGGCGGGCGCGGACATCGTCGGCGCCGAGGATCTGGCCGATACCATCCTCAAAGGCGAGATCAATTTTGATCGCGTCATCGCCACCCCGGACATGATGGCGGTGGTCGGCCGGCTGGGCAAGGTCTTAGGCCCGCGCGGTCTGATGCCGAACCCCAAGCTCGGCTCGGTGACGGCGGACGTGGCCGCGGCGGTCAAGGCGGCCAAGGGCGGCCAGGTGGAGTTTCGCGTCGAGAAGGCCGGCATCGTGCAGGCCGGCGTCGGCAAGGCGAGCTTTGACGAGGCGGCCCTGTTGGCCAACGTACGGGCGCTGATCGACGCCGTGCAGAAGGCCAAGCCGTCGGGCGTCAAGGGCACCTATTTGAAGAAATTGGCCTTGAGCTCCACCATGGGGCCCGGGGTCAGAGTGGATTTGGCGACGCTCCAGGCTTAAGAAGCCGGGAACGCGCCAAGAAAGGTTCCGTCGGGTACTTCCGGACGAGGATTGATGCCTCCCGAAAGACCTGCGGAAACTGGGCGTCAAGGAAGCGGTAGCGACCGCTTTTGCGAGGCCCGACCTGTCCCAGACTGCGGGCGCCGTCTTGTCCTTTAACTGGCAAGCGGCTTAATCGGACCTCCGGCCTGCAATAGACGAGGGCGTCCCTGCGGCGACAATGCCGATAGGGGACGGTTTCCGGACGATCGGTTCGCCGCTCGTTCGTGGACGGTGAAAGCAAATGCGGGGTATTCCGCAGGTCGCGACACTGCCCGGGCAGGAAGCTTGAAGGTGGCATGGATTTCTCCCGAAAAGGAGGCCCATGCTGTGGACCAACCGGGACGAGACCGCCTTAGGCGGTCCAGTCCCATGTGTCGGAGACGAGTATGGACAAGGCCCAAAAGCAGGAGTTCGTCGCCTCGCTTAAGGACGTGTTCTCGACCACGACGTCAGTTGTAGTGGCTCACTACAGCGGTTTGACAGTGGCTCAAGTCACGGACTTACGCGGCCGCATGCGGCAGGCGGGCGGCAGCTTCAAAGTGGCTAAGAACCGGCTTGCCAAGCTCGCGCTCGAAGGCACCCCATGCAGCCCAATCAGCGACCTTATGACCGGCCCCACTGCGATCGGCTATTCGAACGATCCGGTGGCGGCGGCCAAGGTGCTGGTCGAGTTCGCCAAGACCAATGAGAAGCTCATTATTCTTGGCGGCGTGATGGGCGGTACGGCGCTTGACCCCTCGGGCGTCAAGGCGTTGGCCGAACTGCCCTCGCTCGATCAGCTGCGGGCCAAGCTCTTGGGGATGCTGCAAACCCCGGCCACCCGCATTGCTGGCGTCCTGCAGGCGCCGGCGGGGCAGTTGGCGCGCGTTTGCGGGGCCTACGGCGCGAAAAGCGAAGCGGCTTAATTTTTACGGAACACCATTCGGAAGGACTTAAATACAATGTCTAAGCTTGAAAAACTGGTTGAAGAACTGTCGACCTTGACGGTGCTTGAGGCGGCCGAGCTGTCGAAGCTCCTGGAAGAAAAATGGGGCGTCTCGGCGGCGGCTCCGGTGGCGGTTGCCGCCGTGGCGGCGGGCGGCGGCGCGGCGGCTCCGGCGGCTGAAGTCAAGGACACCTTCGACGTCATCCTCGCCGTGGCCGGCGACAAGAAGATCAACGTCATTAAGGAAGTCCGGGCCATCACCGGTCTTGGCCTGAAGGAAGCCAAGGATCTGGTCGAAGGCGCGCCGAAGCCCGTGAAGGAAGGCGTGTCGAAGGACGAAGCGGCGAAGATCAAGAAGCAGCTCGAAGAAGCCGGCGCTACGGTTGAGCTGAAGTAGTCGAATTGGGCGTGGCTGACCGGCGGCGCGGGGACGCTCCTTCGGTCAGCCTTCGCCATTTTAAAAAGGACATGGGGCGTTCCCATGTTCGGACCGTCGTCGGGAGGTGATCCTGCGACGGTCAACGTCGTATCAAGGCAGCGCCTGATACGGCAGTGATGGGCGGCAACGGGATGCTCCCGATGACGCTGTAATGAAATGCAGACGAGGACGTGGCATGGCAACTTCCTTCACTGGTCGCAAGCGTATTCGCAAGACCTTCGGACACATCTCCGAAGTGGTCGAAATGCCGAACCTCATCGAGGTTCAAAAGAGTTCCTATGACCAGTTTCTACAAGCCGATATTCCACCGGAAAAGCGCACCCATGAGGGCTTGCAGGTGGTATTCAAGTCGGTGTTTCCCATCGGCGATTTTGCCAATACATCGTCTCTCGAATTCGTCCGCTACGAGCTGGAAGCGCCGAAGTACGACGTCGACGAGTGCCAGCAGCGCGATATGACTTACGCCGCGCCGCTGCGCGTCACGCTGCGCCTCATCGTGTTCGATGTGGACGAGGATACCGGCGCGCGCTCGGTGCGCGACATTAAGGAGCAGGACGTCTACATGGGCGACATGCCCCTGATGACCGACAACGGCACCTTCATCATCAACGGCACCGAGCGGGTGATCGTCAGCCAGATGCACCGCTCGCCCGGCGTATTTTTCGACCACGACAAGGGCAAGACCCACTCCTCGGGCAAGTTTCTGTTTGCCGCGCGGGTCATTCCCTATCGCGGCTCGTGGCTTGATTTCGAATTCGACGCCAAGGACATCGTGCATGTCCGCATCGACCGCCGGCGCAAGCTGCCGGTGACGACGTTCTTTTATGCCCTGGGCATGACGTCGGAGGAAATTCTCGACTATTTCTACAACAAGACCCTGTTCGTGCGCGAAAAAGGCGGCTGGCGGGTGGCGTTTGACGCCGAACGCTGGCGCGGCGTGAAGCCGACCTACGACATCGTTGACGCCAAGACCGGCGAAGTGGTGGTCGAAGCCGGCAAGAAGATCAGCCCGCGCATGGCCAAGAAGTTGGCGAGCGACGGCGTGAAGGAAATTCTGCTGCCGGTGGAGGAAATCTACGGCCGCTACGCCGCCGAGGATGTGATCGACGAAAAGACCGGCCGCATCTTCGTGGAAGCCGGCGAGGAATTGACCGCCGATCAGATCGCCAAGCTGGAAAAGGCGGGCTTTTCCGACGTCCGCGTGCTCGACATCGATCACGTCAACGTCGGCGCCTATATCCGCAATACGCTGATGGCCGACAAGGTGGAAGAACACGAGCATGCGCTGGCGGAAATTTATCGCGTCATGCGCCCCGGCGAACCGCCGACCCGCGAAACCGCGGAAGCGTTGTTCTATGGCCTGTTCTTCGACCCTGAGCGCTATGACCTGTCGGCGGTCGGCCGGGTCAAGATCAACATGCGCCTCGGTCTTGATTGCGATGACAATGTGCGGGTGCTGCGCAAGGAAGACATCCTCGCCATCGTCAAGACGCTTGCTGAACTGAAGGACGGCAAGGGCGAGATTGACGACATCGATCATCTGGGCAACCGCCGCGTCCGTTCGGTGGGCGAGCTGATGGAAAATCAGTATCGCGTCGGTCTCTTGCGCATGGAGCGCGCCATCCGCGAGCGCATGAGCTCGGTGGATATCGACACCGTGATGCCGCACGATTTGATCAACGCCAAGCCGGCGGTGGCGGCGGTACGCGAGTTCTTCGGCTCGTCGCAACTGTCGCAGTTCATGGACCAGACCAATCCATTGTCGGAAATCACCCACAAGCGGCGCTTGTCCGCCTTGGGCCCCGGCGGTCTGACTCGCGAGCGCGCCGGTTTCGAGGTGCGCGACGTGCATACCACGCATTATGGCCGCATCTGCCCCATCGAGACGCCGGAAGGGCCGAACATCGGTCTTATCAATTCGCTGGCGACGTTTGCCCGCATCAACAAGTACGGCTTCATCGAAACGCCTTATCGCAAGGTCATCGACGGCAAGGTGACGGATGAGGTGCACTATCTCTCCGCCATGGAGGAGGGCAAGTATCTCATTGCCCAGGCCAATGCGCCGCTCGATGACAAGGGCCAGTTGGTCGAGGATCTCGTCAATTGCCGTCAGGCTGGCGAGCAGCACTTGGCGCCGCGCGAGACCATCGAGTTCATGGACGTATCGCCCAAGCAAGTGGTGTCGGTGGCCGCCTCGCTCATTCCGTTCCTGGAAAACGACGACGCCAACCGCGCGCTGATGGGCTCCAACATGCAACGTCAGGCAGTGCCGATCATCCAGGCCGAAGCGCCGTTCGTCGGCACCGGCATGGAGTCAGTGGTGGCGCGGGATTCCGGCGCCGCCATCGTGGCGCGCCGTTCCGGCGTGGTCGATCAGGTGGACGCCACCCGTATCGTCATTCGCGCCACCGATGAGGTGGACGCCGGCGCGTCGGGCGTCGATATCTATCGTCTGCGCAAATTCCAGCGCTCCAACCAAAGCACCTGCATCAACCAGCGGCCGCTGGTCAAGGTGGGTGATCGCATCGAGAAGGGCGACATCATCGGCGATGGCCCGTCGACGGAGCTTGGCGAGTTGGCGCTTGGCCGCAACGCGCTGGTCGCCTTCATGCCGTGGAACGGCTACAACTTCGAAGACTCGATCCTGATCTCCGAACGCCTGGTGCGTGACGACGTTTTCACCTCGATCCATATCGAGGAGTTCGAGGTGATGGCCCGCGACACCAAACTCGGGCCGGAAGAAATCACCCGCGACATCCCGAACGTCGGTGAAGAGGGCCTGCGTAACTTGGATGAAGCAGGCATCGTCTACATCGGGGCCGAGGTCAATCCGGGGGATATTCTGGTCGGCAAGATCACGCCGAAGGGCGAAAGCCCGATGACGCCGGAAGAAAAATTGTTGCGCGCCATCTTCGGCGAAAAAGCCTCCGACGTGCGTGACACCTCGCTCAGGCTGCCGCCGGGCGTATCGGGCACCATTGTCGAGGTGCGCGTCTTCAACCGCCACGGCGTGGAGAAGGACGAGCGCGCGGTGGCCATCGAGCGCGAGGAAATCGAGCGCTTGGCCAAGGACCGCGAGGACGAGCAGAGCATCCTTGAGCGCAACATCTATGGCCGCCTCAAGCCGCTTCTTCTCGACCGCAAGGTAACGAGCGGACCGGCCGGCGTGAAGAAGAACGACAAGGTCAAGGAATCGACTCTTGAAGCTTTGAGCAAGGGCCAGTGGTGGCAGATCGCCGTCGATGATGAAGTGGCGATGGAGAATATCGAAGCCCTGCGCAATCAGTTTGAGGAGTCGAAGGCGGCGCTGCGCAAGCGTTTCGAGGAGAAGATCGAAAAGCTGCAGCGCGGCGATGAGCTGCCGCCCGGCGTCTTGAAAATGGTCAAGGTGTTCGTCGCGGTGAAGCGCAAGTTGCAGCCGGGCGACAAGATGGCCGGCCGGCACGGCAACAAGGGCGTGATCTCGAAGATCATGCCGGTGGAAGACATGCCGTTCCTGCAGGATGGCACCTCGGTCGACGTGGTGCTCAATCCGTTGGGCGTGCCGTCGCGCATGAACGTCGGGCAAATTCTTGAAACCCATCTCGGCTGGGCATCGCGCGGCCTGGGTGTGCAGATCGGCGAGGCGATTGCCGCGGCGCAAGACGTTGCCGAAAAGGCGAAAAAGGCCCGCGACAGCTTAAAGACGATCTACGGCAAGGAGCAGTACAACACTGAAATCAAGGCCCTCGATGACGCGCAGGTGGTGGAGCTCGCCAATAACCTGAAGGCTGGCGTGCCGATCGCGACGCCGGTGTTCGATGGCGCGCGCGAAGCCGACATCGTGCATATGCTGGAGGAGGCGGGGCTTGATACCTCGGGCCAGGTCGATCTCTATGACGGCCGTACGGGTGAAAAGTTCGACCGCAAGGTGACGGTGGGCTACATCTATATGCTCAAGCTCCATCACTTGGTGGACGACAAGATCCACGCCCGCTCCATTGGCCCCTACAGCTTGGTCACTCAGCAGCCGCTGGGCGGCAAGGCGCAATTCGGCGGCCAACGCTTCGGCGAAATGGAGGTGTGGGCGCTGCAGGCCTACGGCGCGGCTTATACGCTGCAGGAAATGCTCACCGTCAAGTCGGACGACGTCAGCGGCCGGACGAAGGTTTACGAATCCATCGTTCGCGGCGAAGACAACTTCGAGGCGGGAATACCGGAATCCTTCAACGTGCTGGTGAAGGAAATGCGCTCCCTGGCTCTTAATGTCGAACTTCTCTCCAACACGCCGTGAAAAACCGCGCGTGCAGGCGATGAGTGAAGGCTAAGAGCAGGACGACGAGGAGTATATGGTTATGAACCAGGAGTTGATGAACTTCTTTAACCCGGTGGCCAAGCCGGAGACTTTCGATCAGATCCAGATCGCGATTGCGAGCCCGGAGCGGATCAGGTCGTGGTCGTTCGGCGAGATCAAGAAGCCGGAAACCATCAACTACCGCACTTTCAAGCCGGAAAGGGACGGGCTGTTCTGCGCCCGCATCTTCGGGCCGATCAAGGATTACGAGTGCTTGTGCGGCAAATACAAGCGCATGAAGTACCGCGGCATCACCTGCGAAAAGTGCGGCGTGGAAGTTACCCTGTCCAAGGTGCGCCGCGAACGCATGGGTCATATCGAGCTGGCGGCGCCGGTGGCGCACATCTGGTTCTTGAAGTCCTTGCCGAGCCGCATCGGTCTTCTCCTCGATATGACGCTGAAGGATCTGGAGCGGGTTCTCTACTTTGAATACTACATCGTCACCGAGCCGGGCTTGACCTCGCTGAAGCAATATCAGTTGCTGTCGGAAGAGGACTACTACCGCGCCCAGGAGGAATACGGCGAGGACAGCTTCTCGGCCGGCATCGGCGCCGAGGCTATCAAGCAATTGCTTATCGGCATTGATTTGGAGGGCGAGCGGGAAAAGCTGTTTCGCGAGCTTGCCGAAACCAAATCCGAACTGAAGCCGAAGAAAATCGTCAAGCGCTTGAAGGTCATCGAATCCTTCATCGAATCCGGCAACCGGCCGGAATGGATGATCCTTGACGTGGTGCCGGTGATTCCGCCGGAACTGCGGCCCCTGGTGCCGCTCGACGGCGGCCGTTTCGCCACCTCTGACTTGAATGACCTTTATCGCCGCGTCATCAACCGCAATAATCGTTTGAAGCGGCTGATTGAGCTGCGCGCGCCGGACATTATCGTGCGCAACGAAAAGCGCATGCTCCAGGAATCGGTGGATGCGCTGTTTGACAACGGCCGTCGCGGCCGGGTGATCACCGGCGCCAACAAGCGGCCGCTGAAATCCTTGGCAGATATGCTCAAAGGCAAGCAGGGCCGCTTCCGTCAGAATCTTTTGGGTAAGCGCGTCGATTATTCCGGCCGTTCGGTGATCGTGGTCGGCCCGGAGCTGAAGCTTCATCAATGCGGTCTGCCGAAAAAGATGGCGTTGGAGCTGTTCAAGCCGTTCATCTACTCGCGTCTCGATAAGCTCGGCATCGCCACCACCATCAAGCAGGCCAAGAAGCTCGTTGAAAAAGAGCGCCGCGAGGTGTGGGACGTGCTCGATGAGGTCATTCGCGAGCATCCCATTCTCCTCAACCGCGCGCCGACGCTGCACCGTCTGGGCATTCAGGCGTTTGAGCCGGTGCTGATTGAAGGTAAAGCGATCCAGCTTCATCCGTTGGTTTGCGCCGCCTTCAACGCCGACTTCGATGGCGACCAGATGGCGGTGCACGTGCCGCTATCCTTGGAAGCGCAATTGGAAGCCCGCGTGCTGATGATGTCGACCAACAACATCCTAAGCCCGCAGAATGGCAAACCGATCATCGTGCCGAGCCAGGATATCGTGCTTGGCGTTTACTATCTGACCATGGAGCGCGTGGGCGAGAAGGGCGAAGGCATGTCCTTTGCCGATATCGCCGAGATTCGCCATGCCTTGGAGCAGAAAGTCGTTACCCTGCACACCAAGATCACGGCGCGTTACACGTCCCTTGATATGAACGGCAAGCCGGTGGTGCGGCGGGTGGAAACTACCCCCGGCCGCATGCTATTGGCGGAAGTGCTGCCCAAGCGTCCCGGCATCTCCATCGACATGATCAACAAGGTGTTGACCAAGAAGGAAATCGCCGACGTCATCGACAACGTTTATCGTAACTGCGGCCAGAAGGAGACGGTGCTGTTTTGCGATGCCGTCATGGCGCTGGGCTTTGCCGAAGCGTGCAAGGCCGGCATTTCCTTCGGCAAGGACGACATGGTGATTCCGCGCGCCAAGGAAAATCTGGTCGCCAAAACAAATGAGCTCGTCAAGGAATACGAGCAGCAGTACATCGACGGCCTGATCACGCAGGGCGAGAAGTACAACAAGGTAGTCGATGCCTGGGCGCAGTGCACCGACAAGGTCGCCGAGGCGATGATGAAGGAAATTTCCGACGTCGGCGTCGACAAGAAGACGGGCAAGCAGCGCGAGATCAACTCGATCTACATGATGGCCCATTCCGGCGCCCGCGGTTCGGCGGCGCAGATGAAACAGCTTGCCGGCATGCGCGGCCTGATGGCCAAACCGTCGGGCGAAATCATCGAGACGCCGATCATTTCCAACTTCAAGGAAGGGCTCTCGGTGCTTGAGTACTTCAACTCAACCCACGGCGCCCGCAAGGGTCTGGCCGACACGGCGCTAAAGACGGCGAACTCGGGCTATCTGACCCGCCGTCTGGTGGACGTGGCGCAAGATTGCGTCATCATCGAGACCGATTGCGGTTCAGTGGGCGGCTTGACGGTAACCGAGGTGGTCGACAGCGGCGAGGTCATCGTCACCTTGGGCGAGCGCATTTTGGGCCGCACCTCCTCGGTGGATATCGTGCATCCCACCACCGGCAAGCTCATCGTCGCCGCCGGGGTGGAGATCGACGAAGCTAAGGTCGAGGCCATCGACAAGGCCGGTGTGACCTCGGTGCTGGTGCGCTCGGTCTTGACTTGCGAGACCAAGGGCGGAGTGTGCGGCAAATGCTATGGCCGCGACCTGGCGCGCGGCACTTCGGTGAACGTTGGCGAAGCGGTGGGCGTCATCGCCGCCCAGTCCATCGGCGAGCCGGGCACGCAGCTGACCATGCGCACCTTCCACATCGGCGGCACCGCCCAGGTTACCGAGCAGTCGGCCCACGAATCGGCCATCGACGGTACGGTCAAAATCCGCAACCGCGCGGTGGTGAAGGATTCCCGCGGCCGCCTGGTCATCATGGCGCGCAATACGGAAATCGTCGTCGTCGACGAGGAAGGCCGTGAACGCGCCACCCACAAGGCGCCCTACGGCGCCCACCTCCTCAAGGACGAGGGGACGAAAGTGAAGAAGGGCGACCGTCTGGCCGAATGGGACCCCTATACCCTGCCGATCATCACCGAGCAGGGCGGCATCGCCCATTATGTGGACCTGGTCGATGGCGTCTCCATGAGCGAGACGGTGGACGAAACCACCGGCATCGCCTCCAAGCGGGTCATCGATTGGCGCTCGCAGCCCAAGGGCTCTGACCTGCGGCCGCGCATTACCTTGCGCGATGAAAAAGGCCAGATCGTCACCTTGAGCAACGGCATGGAGGCCCGCTACTTCCTGTCCGTCGACGCCATTCTCTCGGTGGCTGACGGCGACAAGGTGCATGCCGGCGACGTGGTCGCCCGTATCCCCCGCGAGGCCGCCAAGACCCGCGACATCACCGGCGGTCTGCCGCGGGTGGCGGAACTGTTCGAGGCGCGCCGGCCCAAGGATCACGCCGTCATCGCCGAGGTGGACGGCACCATCGAATTCGGCCGCGATTATAAGAGCAAGCGGCGGATCGTCATCCGTCCGGCGGACGATTCGAAGGAGCCAGTGGAATACCTCATCCCCAAGGGCAAGCATATCAGCGTCCAGGAAGGCGATCGGGTACAGCGCGGTGATTACATCATCGACGGCCATCCGGCGCCCCACGACATCCTTGCCACCATGGGGGTCGAGGCCCTGGCCAAGTACCTGGTCAACGAAATTCAGGAGGTCTATCGGCTGCAGGGCGTGAAGATCAACGACAAGCACATCGAGGTGATCGTTCGCCAGATGCTGCAAAAGGTGGAAATCACCAATTCCGGCGACACCACCTTCCTCATCGGCGAGCAGATCGACCGCGAGGAGTTCGAGGAAGTCAACGCCAAGGTCGAGGCCAAGGGCAAACTGCCGGCCATCGGCCGGCCGGTGCTCCTCGGCATCACCAAAGCCAGCTTGCAGACCCGCTCCTTCATTTCGGCGGCCTCCTTCCAGGAGACCACCCGGGTGCTGACCGAGGCGGCGGTGGCCGGCAAGGTCGACCGCCTGGTCGGTCTGAAGGAAAACGTCATCGTCGGCCGGCTCATCCCGGCGGGTACCGGCGCCGCTGTCAGCCGCTACCGTCAGGTGGCCAAACGGCGCGACCGCGAGCTGGAAGTCAAGGAGGCAGAGGCCCGTGAGGCGGCGGCATTGGCCAGCGGCGACGCCACTCCTGCAGCCTAAGCTATTGTTCTTATTCTGTTTAATCAGCGACCGGCCGGATTTCCGGCCGGTCGTTTTCGTCTCCCGCCCGAGCGATGGGGAGCGCCGGAATTAGCGCTTGACTGGGTCAGGAGCCGTCACTAGTATGCGCGCAATCTTTTCACCGGGCAGGTGGTAAGCCCTACAGCTTAGACGCTGCCCACGGAAAAGTAAGACGAAACAAAGAGTTATTGGTTGCCAGACGGTCACAGCTGCGGCGCCACTTGTGCAGCGCAGCGTGGCTATTTTTCGCGAGCATGGTTGTTCGCGAAGTCTGGCGGTTCGGTCGTTTAATTTTGAGGACGGATACCGTATGCCGACGATCAACCAGCTGGTGCGTAAGCCGAGACAGAAGCCCGTCGCCCGCAACAAGGTGCCGGCGCTGCAGGCCAACCCGCAAAAGCGCGGCGTTTGCACCCGCGTCTACACCACCACGCCGAAGAAGCCGAACTCGGCTCTTCGCAAGGTGGCGCGCGTGCGCCTGACCAACGGCTTTGAAGTCACGGCCTACATTCCCGGCGAAGGCCATAACCTGCAAGAGCACTCGGTGGTGCTCGTGCGCGGCGGCCGTGTCAAGGACTTGCCGGGCGTGCGCTATCACATCCTGCGCGGCGTTCTCGACACCCAGGGCGTCAAGGACCGTCGGCAAAGCCGTTCGAAGTACGGCGCCAAGCGTCCGAAGTAAGAAGGAACAGCGAACATGTCGCGTCGCCACGCCGCTGAAAAACGCAAGGTTCATCCCGATCCGAAGTTCGGGGATATTGTGCTCAGCAAGTTCATGAACTGTCTGATGAAGCAGGGCAAGAAATCGGTCGCCGAGAATATTGTCTATGGCGCCCTTGACCTGATTGAAAAGAAGGCGCGCAAGGAAGCGCTGCCGGTGTTCCATGAGGCCATCGACAATGTCCGTCCGGCGATCGAGGTCCGCTCGCGACGGGTCGGCGGCGCCACCTATCAGGTGCCGGTGGAAGTGCGTCCTGACCGCGCTCAAGCGCTGGCGATGCGCTGGATCATCGACACCGCCCGTGGCCGCAACGAGCACACCATGATGGAGCGGCTGTCGGCGGAAATTCTCGATGCCGCCAACAACCGCGGCACCGCCGTGAAGAAGCGCGAAGACACCCATCGGATGGCCGAGGCGAATAAAGCCTTCGCCCATTACCGCTGGTAGAGACAAGAGGAATTCGCGTTATGGCTCGCACCACGCCGCTCGAAAGATACCGCAACATCGGCATCATGGCTCACATTGATGCCGGTAAGACGACGACCACCGAGCGTATTCTTTATTATACCGGCCGTTCCTATAAGATTGGTGAGGTGCATGAAGGCACCGCCACCATGGACTGGATGGAGCAGGAGCAGGAGCGCGGAATCACCATCACGTCGGCCGCCACCACCTGCTTCTGGAAAGACCACCGCGTCAATATCATCGACACTCCCGGCCACGTCGACTTCACCATCGAGGTGGAGCGTTCTCTGCGCGTGCTCGATGGCGCGGTCACCGTGTTTGATGGCGTCGCCGGCGTCGAGCCGCAATCAGAAACGGTATGGCGTCAGGCCGATAAGTATCGTGTGCCGCGCATCTGTTTCGTCAACAAGATGGACCGCATGGGGGCCAACTTCGCCCGCTGCGTCAAGATGATCCGTGATCGCTTGGGCGCGGTGCCGGCGGTGGTGCAACTGCCGATCGGCGTCGAAGCAAACTACAAGGGCCTGGTCGATCTGGTGAAAAATAAGGCGATCATCTGGAAGGATGAAAGCCTGGGCGCCGAGTTCTATGAAACCGACATCCCCGCCGACATGAAGGATGAGGCCGAAGAGGCCCGCCATCAACTTCTGGAGCTCGCCGTCGAAGTCGATGACGCGGTGATGGAAAAGTACCTCGAAGGTGAGGAAATCGACGAGGCGACCTTGAAAGCCTGCATCCGCAAGGGTGCGCTGACCGGCAAATTCGTGCCGGTTCTCAACGGTTCGGCGTTCAAGAACAAGGGCGTACAGCCGCTTCTCGATGCCGTGGTTGATTACCTGCCGTCGCCCTTGGACATCGGCGAAGTGCAGGGCCACGCCGTCGACAGCGATGAAAAGGCCTCGCGCAAGCCCGCTGATGAGGAGCCGTTCTCGGCGCTGGCGTTCAAGATCATGAACGACCCGTTCGTCGGCTCCTTGACCTTCATCCGCATTTATTCTGGCACCCTTGAGTCCGCCAATCAGGTCTTGAACACGGTGAAGGACAAGAAGGAAAAGATTGGCCGCATGCTGCAAATGCACGCCAATCACCGCGAAGACCTGAAAGAAGCCCGCGCCGGCGATATCGTGGCGCTGGCCGGCCTGAAGGACACCACCACTGGCGATACGCTGTGCGCCATCAATAAGCCGATCGTGCTGGAGCGCATGGAATTCCCCGATCCGGTGATCGAGGTGGCGGTGGAGCCCAAGACCAAGGCCGACCAGGAAAAGATGGGCGTGGCCTTGAACCGTCTGGCGCAGGAAGATCCGAGCTTCCGCGTCTCGGTCGATCACGAAAGCGGCCAGACCATCATCAAGGGCATGGGCGAGCTGCATCTGGAAATCATCGTCGATCGCATGAAGCGCGAATTTAAGGTCGAAGCCAACGTCGGCGCGCCACAGGTGGCGTACCGCGAAACCTTGAAGCGCGAGATCGAAATCGACTACACCCACAAGAAGCAGTCGGGCGGTTCCGGTCAGTTTGGTCGCGTCAAGATTGTGGCCTCTCCGGGCGAGCGCGGTTCGGGCTTTAAGTTCCTCGACGAAATCAAAGGCGGCAACATTCCGCGGGAATACATTCCGGCGGTGGAGAAGGGTATTCGCGCGGTTGCCGAATCCGGCGAAATGCTGGGCTTCCCCATCATCGACTTCCAGGTTCGCCTGATCGACGGCGCCTATCACGACGTTGACTCTTCGGCGCTGGCCTTTGAAATCACCGGCCGCGGCGCTATGCGTGAAGCGGCGCAAAAGGCCGGCATCAAGCTTCTCGAACCGATCATGAAGGTCGAGGTGGTGACGCCCGAGGATTATTTCGGCGATGTCATCGGCGACTTGAACAGCCGGCGCGGCCAGATTCAGGGCTCTGACGAGCGCGGCAACGCCAAGGTCATCGAGGCCACCGTGCCGCTCGCCAACATGTTCGGCTATGTCAATACGCTGCGCTCCATGAGCCAGGGGCGGGCGCAGTACACCATGCAGTTTAGTCATTACGACGAAGTGCCGCAAAACGTGGCCGACGAACTAAAGGCCAAGCGGGCATAAGTTTTTAGGATTTAACCAGAGGTAGTTTGCCGCCGCGTCTTAACCGCGGCCGCTCGAGAAAAAAGGAACCGGAACCATGGCAAAGGCGAAGTTTGAGCGGACGAAGCCGCATGTGAACATCGGGACG
>JACFMS010000012.1:12458-98565 GCA_019455285.1 Sphingomonadales bacterium | reverse complement strand
GGTGGTAGCGGAGGAGGGATTTGAACCCCCGACACAAGGATTATGATTCCTCTGCTCTGACCAACTGAGCTACTCCGCCCCAGAACATGGAGGCCGGCGCGAGGGGTCAGCCCCGCGGGTGTGTGGCATATAGGCGGAAGGGCTAGGCGGTGTCAAGCCGCCATGGCCGGCCGCGTCGCAGCAATCCAGCCGCCGCCCAAGACCCGGCTGTTCTGGTAGAAAACGCAGGCCTGGCCGGGGGATACCCCCATCTCGCCATCCGCCATCATCACCACCGCCCCGACCCCCTCACGGCGCACCGTGGCGGCAACGGGCGGCCGGGTGGAGCGCACCTTGACGCTGACCGCCACCGGCGTCTCGCCGAGCGGCGCATCGCCCAGCCAGTTGACCTCGCGCAAGGTGATTTCCATGACCGCCAGGGCCTCCTTGGGGCCCACCACCACGCGCCGGCTTTCCGGCTCCAGGCGCACCACGTACAAGGGCTCGCCGGCGCCCACGCCCAGCCCCCGGCGCTGGCCGATGGTGAAATGGATGATCCCAGGGTGAGCGCCCAGGATCCGGCCATCTATATGGACGATCTCGCCCGGCTCCCCCGCCCCCGGCCGCAGCCGCTCGATAAGCTCGGCGTAGCGGCCCGAGGGGACAAAGCAGATATCCTGGCTGTCCGGCTTGTCGGCCACCGCCAGGCCATGACGGGCGGCCAGAGTCCGGGTCTCGTCCTTGCTTAAGGCGCCTAAGGGAAAGCGCAGGAAATCAAGCTGGGCTTGCGTGGTGGCGAACAGGAAATAGCTCTGATCGCGGCCGGGATCGGCCCCGGCGTGCAGCTCCGCCCGCCCCGCCCTCTCCAGGCGGCGCACGTAATGGCCGGTGGCCAGACAGTCGGCCCCCAGCTTGCGAGCGGTGGCCAAGAGGTCGGTGAATTTCACGGTCTGATTACAGCGCACGCAGGGAATCGGCGTCTCGCCCTTCAGGTAACTGTCGGCGAACTCCTCGATCACGGCGTCGCGAAACCGGCTTTCGTAATCCAGCACATAATGAGGGATGCCCAGCCGGTCGGCCACCTGGCGGGCGTCATAGATATCTTGGCCGGCGCAGCAGGCGCCCTTCTTCTGGATCGCCTGGCCATGGTCATAAAGCTGCAGGGTAATGCCGACCACGTCATAGCCCTGCTCAGCCAAGAGCGCGGCGGTCGCCGAGCTGTCAACGCCGCCGGACATGGCGACGACCACCCGCGTCTGCTCGGGCGCGCGGGCAAAGCCCAGCGAGTTGATGGCGGCGGCAGGTGTCAGGGGCGCGGTCATGGCCGGGAATATAGGGCTTCCCGGCCGAGACGCAAGCTAGGCCACCTTGACCACCGCCTTGCCGAAGTTCTGGCCCCTAAGCATGCCGATGAAGGCGGTTGGGGCGTTTTCCAGCCCTTCGGTCATATCCTCGGCGTAAACGAACGGCTTTTTCGCCCCCCATGCCGTCATATCGCGGTGGAAATTGCCGACCATTTCCGCCCACGTATCAAGGACGATAAAGCCTTGCAGGCGGATGCGTTTGACCAACAGTTCACGCAGCAGCATGGGCGCCATCAGGTTGCCGGCGATATCGGCGGCGCTGGCGGCGTTATAGTAGGAGATAAGCCCGCACAAGGGGATACGGGCAAAGGTATTAAGCTGCGGCAATACCGCTTCGAACACCTTGCCGCCGACATTTTCATAATAAATGTCGATGCCCTGGGGGCAGGCCTCCTTCAAGGCTTGCGTCAGATTAGGCGAGCGATGGCTGAGACAGGCATCGAACCCCAGCTCCTCCGTCACATAGCGGCACTTGTCCGCCGATCCTGCAATGCCCACCGCCCGACAGCCCAGGCGTTTGGCGATCTGGCCCACCACCGCGCCCACCGCGCCCGAGGCGGCGGCCACCACTACCGTCTCCCCGGCCTTGGGCTCGCCGATCCGCATCAGCCCGGTATAGGCGGTCAAGCCCGGCATGCCGCGAAGGCCGAGGTTATAGGACAAGGGGAAAGGACCGGTCACCGCCCTATAAATCTCCGCCGCAGGCAGCACCCAATACTCCTGCCAGCCGCCCTGCCCCACCACCACGTCGCCGGGCTTGTACGCAGGATCATTGGAGATGATGACCTCCGCCACCGTGCCGGCGGTCATCACCTCGCCGATCGCCGTCGGGGCGGCATAGGACGGCACGTCATCCATGCGGGCGCGCATATAAGGATCGAGCGACAAGTAGAGCGTGCGCGCCAAGACCTGGCCGGGGCCGGGCGTCGGCAGCGCCGTTTCCACAAGCTGGAAATTCTCCATGGTCGGCTCGCCATGGGGGCGCTTGGCAAGTGTCCATTGACGGTTTTTCTGTGCAGCCATCGGGCGATCTCCTTTAAATTCTTAAGGCGATCGCCATGGTATCCCGAATGCTGCTTCGGGCCTATGGGAAATATCTCAGCCGCTGCCTAGAGATAATTTAAGAGCGTCAGTTTGGATAACTGACCCATGATGTTATAGGACGCCTGCAAGGCAAGCTGATCACCATTCAGACGCGTCGCCGCGTCGGTCAGATTCACGTCCTCGATGTCGGAAATGAATACTTCGAGAAAATTATTGCTCGCGTCCAGCGTTTCAACCACGTCCTCAGCGCGATTCTGACGCAAGGCATTCTGCGATATATAAGACTGCACGGTATCAATGGCGGTGGTCAAATTGACCATCTCGGTTTGCAGGAAGCTGCGCTGAGCAGTCGTCAAGGGGCCATCGAGCGGGCCAAAGGGGCCAGCGTCATAGTCCGCCAATGCCTTCAGACTGGTCAAGAGATCGGTGGCGATATCGCTGGCGACCATGCCATACTCGATCTCCACATTATCGCCGACCTTGCCCGACAGCTTTTCAGCGTCGTTCTGAAACAGGCTGGCTACCGTTGGCGCGGCGACCAGATCCGCCAGGGATTGCGCTGTAACCGGCTTGGTATCGGTGCGCGAACCGGCAAAAATATAGTTACCGGCAATTTGCGTATTAAGCGCCGAAAGCACACTGGTAACCGCCTGCTGCAAACTTTCAGAGAACGAAATCGCCTGGTCCTGGCCAAGCGCGTCAATGATGGTCTGCTTTAAATCATCCCCAGCGCTACGCACGCTTTCCATCTGCAATTCATTGGTATCGAGCTTGCGACGGATCTCCTTGGCGACCGACATATAGCCATCCGTCCTGCTCTTTAACGTTCTTGCCGACAAAAGCGTTTCCGCTTCCCGCGTGTAGCCGCGAAATTCATCTGCTTTCTTACCCGTATTAATCTGGCGCTGCACGTCAAACAGCCGCGCCTGGTTCTGCAGCAGACTGCTGACCATGGATTGATTATGGCCAAAACTTGAGACCCTGGTCATGAGCGTACTCCAAAAAGCCTATTACACGACCGCCAGCAGCGCATCGTAAAGCTCGCGCACTGCGGAAATGACCCGCGCCGAAGCATTATAGGAATTCTGATAAATCACCATGTTCGATAATTCTTCATCGAGGTTGACGCCGGAAACCTCGTTCCGCCTGTTGCTTAATTCCTGCACCAGCGCCTGGGTATCGACCTCGCGGCTTGACGCATCCTGGGCCAGCAGGCCCATGTTGCTTAATATCGCCGCTGAATACTGCGCCAGCGTGCCGCTGATGGCGCCGATCTTGCCGGTAGTAGGAAAGCTGTTGATCGCCAATTCCACCGCTTGCAGCGCTTTGGCGCCGTCGCCGTTGCTGGCGCCGATCGCCACTTGACCAACGCCGACGCCATATTCAATTTGACCGACGGCGAGTCTGTTGGGCGTGGTTGAGACGGCGGAAACGACGCCGACACCGCTGGCCTGGTCAGCGAGATATCGAGTGCCGATGCCGAACATACGCGAGAAGCTGAGGCTGGAAGCGCCGCGCTGCGTTGAGTCTGACTGGACATTGATTTTTGTATTCTCAAAGCCGGTCACCGGCGTTACCACCAACGCGCCGTCGCCATCAAGCGAGAAGGTTGCATACTGGCTAAGCGCGCTTGAATTTAAATCGCTTAGGATGCTGTTGAAATCCCCTGCGGAGATGGTCAGCGTGTACGTCGTCAACTGCCGATTATCGCTGCCGACAATCTCAAAGCTGACGGTCCCGCCCGCCGTAAATCCATGGTTGTCCGTGCCCTGGAAACCGGTTTGATAAATCGTCGGCACCTTGGCCTGCATCAGGTCGTTCATGCCGAAGAAGTGGGAGAAACCGTGGCCGCCGCGATCCGAGGACGATGATGGGTCATCGACGATGGCGACGCCAAGCCCGGCGTTGGCGCTAAAGCTCATGACGCCATTGTTTAAAGTCAGCGAGCCTGAGGCAAGGCCGGCATTGACCGCATTGATGACGTCCTGAATGGTTGATCCCGCCGGCATCGCCGAAAAGTCGATGGTGACTTTTTCAATCACCGTGCCGGTGGAATCGGTGATCAAGAAATCGCTGGCGCCGCTAAAGCCATGCAAGTCAGTGGCCAAAATGCCGCTGTTGCGGCCGGTCAGTGAATTGGGGGGCGGAAACGCTGCGCTTGCGTTATGGGCGGCGTTTATCTGATCGATCACCGAACCGCCGAGCCGACCGAGTTCGTTTGCCATGTCAGGAAGCACCTGATCGCGCAGGTTTAAGAGGCCCTTGATCTCGCCGCCCAGCAGGGTTCCATCGAGAACAATGCCATTGGGATCCACCGTCTTTGAGATGGGATCGACGGCGTGGGCGGTGATCGACGAGAACACCGTTTCCGATGTGGCGGTGCCGGGCGAAGTATATTTGAGCTGATAGCGGGAGCCGCTGAGCAACACCGTTCCGTTCGAGGTGGTGATATGGATCGAGCCGTCACCCTGATCATGCGACCGGATATCGATCAAATTGCCGAGCTCCGCCAGCGCCTGCGAGCGCTGCTCGATCAGCGGTCCCGCCTCCTGGCCCAGCACGGTCTGCTTGACGATCAGCGGATTAAGCGCATCAATTCGCTCCAAGGCGGCATTGGCTTTGCGGATGCGCTCGGCGATCTGATAGCTGGCGTCGGCGCGCATATTTTGAATTTCATCCGCCAGCCGCGACAACTCATTGGAAAAATTCTCGATCCCGGACAACACATCCTGGCGCAGCACTTGCTTGCTGGGATCCTGGCTCAGCGCGCCCATGCGCTGGAACATGTTATCAAGCCGCGCCGACAAGTTGGTCTGGCTGTCCGGCCGGCCGATGAATGCCTGAATGCGGTCGTGAAACTGCCGCTCGACCGTATAGCGCGCGGCATGCGCCGAGTTGGTCAGCACCGCCTCGTCGAGAAACTTGTCGACGACGCGATCGATGCCGGAAATGCGCACCCCGCCCACGCCATCGGCGATGGGTTCCTGCCGCACCACTTGCCGCACATAGCCGACCGTATTGACATTGGCGATGTTGTTGGAGGTAACGCGCAACGCCGCCTGGTTGGTGAACAACCCGGTCAACGCCGAATTCATGATTGCCCCGAGCGACATGACTTAATCTCCTTATTCGCTCACCGCCGCGCCACGCTTCATGGCCGGCAAAGCTTGCCGATTCTGCAACCCACCGGGCAGGCTTGACGTCTTTATGCGGAAAAAGCTGCCCACCGCCGGGTTTTCGTCAAACCGGTGGCGGTCGCAAACTTCACTCCTCAGCATATTGATATCTTTAGATATTCTTATCATCCAAAAAGACCTGTCTTGCGGCTTGCGCCAGCCATCGCCATGGCCGGCCCATCCAGGTTAATGCAATGTCGGGGCCAGTTCTGGAGGGGCCGTCGGCAATTCTTGTCCAGATCATGCCAGGTGGCGCAAAGCTGCCGGCAGCTTCTGCCCGCACGGCAAAACCTGCCCCCCGAGACGACCTTCCGTCGATCAGCAAACTCCTTATATTTCAAATAGATGATTGTTTTTTGGAAGTTGGCCCACGGTTTGCACATCCATTGGCGAACGCACGGGCCGAATGCCTGGGTGTGGTTGGCCAGAACGGCCTCGGCAAACGAGGCAGAGTACGTATGATCGGGGTACCATTTCAGGGACAAGCATTGCTCGCCGGGCAGGGCGCCGCGGGCTTTTTTGCACTGCTTGGCGGCAACGTCGGCGGCAATGCCGCCCCCTCCTCAACGCCCTTCGGCGCGCTGCTTGCCGAGTTTGCCGGCATGAACGGGCAGCAGGCCATGACCGCGGCCGCTACCTTGAAAGGATTGTCGGGCCTGTCCGATGTGGGATTGCAGCTACCCCCTGAACTCGCCCTTACAATCAACCAGGGTCTGCCTAACATTCCCGCGGATATACTTACGGCCTTGAACGACCTGAAAAATTCCCTGCCGGCATTACCCGCCGTCGACGGCGCTACCCCCGCCGGCGAGCTGTCGGACCTCCCGACCTTTGATTTCGACGCCGCGAACGACGGTAACCCGACCGCCGCAGCGCTGCCTTTCCTGGCCGCTCTGATAGCCGCCCTGCCGCGGCCGACCCTGACCCCCAGCCTCGTCACGACTGAAACGACCGGCGAATCCGCCCCCCGGACTGCCAACGCCGGCATGGCGAAAACAGGGATGGCGGAGCTTCTGGCATCCTTGGCGGCCGGCCTGGAGAGCGCCGCCGGTAACGGCGGCGAGGTGCCCAGTTCATCCGCGCCGCAACCATCGGTAGACAATCAGAATGCGAAAACTGTCCCCGCCGACGCCATTCGCGCGGCCCATGATCAGGGGATTGCCGGCATAGAGCTGGCCCGCCTCGCCGGTGGCCGCGCCCTCGCCAAAGGCATGGGTAGCGTTCCGGAGCCGTCCGCGTCCGCACCTGTTCCTGCTCCTGACCTGCTTGACGGCGGATTGGAGCCGGACATCTCTCGTCTTGCCGCCGATGAGCCTTTCTTAAGAGCCGCCGCCCTCAAGATCACTCGCCAAGGCGTCCCGTCGGCGTCGCAAAATACGGACGCAAGCGCGGCATCTGTTCAAGTGAATGCGCCGTCCCTCGCCAAAGCGGAAAATCCCATCGCAGCGGCCGTGCGCGCCCTGGCCATGGGTGACGGCAAAGCGCCGGTGAATGAGGCTGACTTGCTGTCACCCCTGTCGGATTCCGGCGCAAAGGCCGGCAGCCTTTCGGATACGCCGCTGACTCCCGGAGTCATGCTGTCACACATGAATGCGCGCGGACCAGCGGGCATCAACCTTTCCGCACCGCTGGCGACCCAGGTCGCGACCCAGGTCGCCGCCCACATCGGCCATGCCGTGCGCGACGGCCAGAATGAATTCAAAATCCGGCTCGATCCGCCGGAGCTTGGCCGCATCGAAGTCAAGCTGGAAATGCACCAGGATGGACGGGTAAGCGCCCTTCTGGCGGCGGATAATGAACAGACCTTGCAGTTATTTGAACGTCACCACGGACTGTTGGAGCGGGCGCTGCAGGACGCCGGCCTGAAAGCGGATGCCGGCAGCTTGAGCTTTACCTTATCGGGCGGCGACAAGGAGCCGAAATCCGCATTGACGGCTCACGGCGATGGCAACGCCAAGGATCCGACAACTGATGACGGTGAGACGAGCGACAATATTGTTGCTGTCGCCACGCTGAGCGATCGCGCCCTGGACATTCGCGTATAAGGAATATCACTCATGGATGTCGCCAACGCTACTTCCGCCACCAACGGGTCCAGCCAAGCCGGTAAGGCCGCGGCCGTTTTCGGCAAGGATTTTGACACCTTCCTGCAGCTCCTGACCACGCAATTGCAGTATCAGGATCCGCTGTCGCCCATGGACTCCACTCAGTTCACCCAGCAGCTCGTCAGCTTCACCAGCGTCGAGCAGCAGATCGCCACCAACAAGAATCTCGAATCCATCATCAGCCGGCTTGCCAGCCAGGATATCGCCGGAGCGGTCGCCTATATCGGCAAGGAAGTCTACGCGGTGGGCGATAAAGCGCCGCTGCAGAACGGGCAGGCAAGCTGGAATTACGGTCTTGATCTGCGCGCTGAGGAAACCAAGATCACCGTGCGCGACGGCGCCGGCAGAGTGGTCTACGAAACCAAGGGCGAAACCGCCCCCGGCGCGCACACTTTCGAGTGGGACGGCCGCACCAACAGCGGCGGCACCGCGCCTGATGGCATCTACAGCCTTGAAGTTGCCGCCACCTCCGCTGCCGGCAACGCCATCGGCAGCAACATTTTCATTCGCGGCATCGTCGAAGGCGTGGAGCGTGTCGCCGGCGAGAATCTTCTGGCCATCAACGGCGTGCTGCGGCCCGTCGATAACATTCAGTCGATCGGCTTGCCAAAGCCGAACGATCCATCCTCATGATCGCCCTTCAGAAGAGGGGTGCGGTGGTTCGCCCATCGCTTAACGGACTTTCTGATTTTTTGCCTTTGTGGCTTTGGGTTAAGGAGTAAGAAAAATGAGTCTTTATGCAGCGCTATTTCCGGCGTCTCGGGCCTTTCTGCCTACAGCGGCGCGTTGGGCATGATTTCGGACAACATCTCGAACGTCAACACCATCGGCTATAAGGAAGTGCGGGCGCGCTTCTCGACGTTGGTGACCGAAACCCGGTCCACCACCCGCTACTCTCCGGGCGGCGTGCAGGCCCTGCCGCAAAATCTGATCAGCAAGCAGGGCTTGTTGCAATCCTCCAGCTCGCCCACCGATCTGAGCATCGACGGCGCCGGCTTCTTTTCCGTACGACCGACGCCGGACGCCAACTCTGCGGTGGTCAGCTTCACCCGCGCCGGATCGTTCGTGCCGGATGAGGCGGGCTTTTTAAGAAATACCGCCGGTCAGTACCTGCTTGGCTTCCCGCTCGATACCAGCGGCAACACGCCGCCCAACCGCAGCGTCGAAGAACTGGTGCCGATCACCATCTCCGGCCTGACCGGCACCGCCGAGGCGTCCACCACCATCAGCCCGTTGCGCGGCAACCTGCAATCTTCGCAGGCGGTAAGCGCGCAGGAAGCGACCTATAACCCCGCGGTGGCGGCCAACAACATGGAATCCGGCAACGTGCAGCCCGACTTCGTGCGCAACATTCAGATTTTCGACAGCCTGGGCACCACCCATAACCTGACCATCGGAGCGCTCAAAAGCTCCACGCCCAACCAGTGGCATGTGGAAATCTGGGCGGTGGACGGCGTCGGTGTGCCTGCACTATCCGGGTCTCAGATCGCCACCGGCACCCTAGCCTTCAATACCGACGGCTCGCTTGATTTGGCCTCGACCTCGGCCTCACTGCAAAGCGCCTTGAACATCGACTGGACCGGCGGCGCCTCGGATGCCGATAACAGCGCCATCACCATCAACTGGGGCACCGATGGCGATGTCGATGGCTTTACCCAGTTCGATACCCCTTCGACCCTGATCTCCTCCTCGACCAACGGCGCCCGGTTCGGCAACGTCAACGGCGTCTCCATCGCCAAGGATGGTCGGGTGACGGCGCTGTTTGACAACGGCCTGACCAAGGAGGTTTACGAACTGCCGATCGCCGTGTTCCAGAATCCGGACGGCCTGACCCGCCGACAGGGCAATTCCTATGACCTGTCCGACGACTCCGGAGCGTTCACGCTGCAGGTCGCCGGCGACGGCGGCGCCGGTACGGTCGCGCCCTCCACCCTGGAGGCCTCGACTGTGGACCTGGCCCGCGAATTCAGCGAGCTCATCACCACCCAGCGCGGCTTCTCGGCCAACACCCGGGTGATCACCACGGCGGACGAGATGCTGGACGAACTGAACCGCATCAAGCGGTAACCTTTTCTAACCATGGGCGGCGGTCCGATGATGCCATTGGACCGCCGTTTTTCGTGAACAAATTTAATGCAATTGCAGCGATTATTCACCATCGGTTAACCCCGCTTTTTAGAGCTTTCTTAAGGCCGGCGGCGATATGGTCGGATGCAATGTGCAGTGAATGCGGAAGTACGATGAGTCTCGACCAGAAAAACCGTCCTAAAATGATCATTGGACCGACCGGCGAACCCTTGACCCTGGATACCCTTCCCCCGCCCAATACAGCGCGGTGGGTGATCCGTCGCAAGGCGGAAGTGGTGGCGGCGGTGCGCGGCGGGCTGTTATCCCTTGAAGAGGCTTGCGAGCGCTATACTCTGTCGGTGGAGGAATTCCTGTCCTGGCAGCGCGCCATCGACCGCAACGGCCTGCCCGGCCTGCGCACGACCCGGGTGCAGCTTTATCGAGGCCATGCCGCTTCGCCCTCCAACTGACCGCTTTGAGGGCAAATAGGCATTATTTGCCTAGTCTTAACCACTTGCTAACGATCTGATTGTTACCTTGCCCTGTGTGGGGAGCGAGAGCGGCGGCTTTGCCGGTTCGCACCCTCTGGATCACGGACATTTAAGTCAAGGGTAGCGATCTCGTGAACGGTATCATTGAGTTCTTCCGCGGGTTGGGGCCGGCCAGACTCGCCACCATGGCCGCGGTCGGCGCCAGCCTGGTAGCCTTCTTCTTCTTTATCACCATGCATCTGACCGCGCCCAAGATGGCCTTGCTTTACGCCGATCTTGATGCCGCCGACAGCGCCAAGATCCAGCAGAAGCTCGACGCCCAGTCGGTTCCCTACCGGCTCAACAGCGATGGCTCAACCATTCTGGTGCCCGAGGACAAGGTTCACGAACTGCGCATGTCCATCGCCCAGGACGGCGCGTTGGGCGGCAGCTCCGTCGGTTATGAGATTTTCGACAAGACCGATGCCCTCGGCACTACCACTTTCGTCCAGAACATCAATCACGTGCGGGCGCTGGAAGGCGAACTGGCCCGCACCATCCGATCGATCGAGAACATCGCCTCGGCGCGGGTACATTTAGTGCTGCCGCAACGCCAGCTGTTCAGCCGCAGCGAACAGATGCCGAGCGCCTCCATCGCCGTCAAGGCCCGCGGCCAGTTGACCACCAGCCAAGTCAAGGCGGTGCAAAATTTGGTGGCCTCCGCCGTGCCAGATCTTGACCCTGATCGGGTTTCCATCGTCGACCAGAGAGGCACCCTCTTGGCCAAGGGCACCGCCCGCGAGGGTGCCGATGCCCTGGCCTCGACGCTGGAGGAAAAGCGCGTCAATTACGAGCGGCGGATCCGCGAGGAAGTCGAGGCTCTATTGGAGCGCACCGTGGGCCTGGGCAAGGTACGGACCGAAGTTACGGTGGAAATGGACCTCAGCCGCGTGACCACCAGTTCGGAGATTTACGATCCCGAAAGCCAGGTGGCGCGCTCAACGGTGACGGTGGAAGACCGCTCCAACGACAGCGAAAGCAGCAAATCGCAATCGGTATCGATCGCCAACAACCTGCCCGACGCCGATACATCGCAGGACGGCGATAAGGTAACCAACTCTTCGACCAGCGCCCGCAACGAAGAAACCGTCAATTACGAGATCTCACGGACCACCAAGACCGAAGTGCACGAGGCGGGCACCGTAAAACGTCTGTCCGTCGCGGTGCTGGTGGACGGCCGCTACGAGGAAGGCAAAGACGGCAACATCACCTATTCGCCGCGGCCGAAGGAAGAGTTGGCGCAGCTGACGGCGCTGGTGCGCTCCGCCATCGGCTATGACGAGAAGCGCGGCGACCACGTCGAGGTTGTCAATCTGCGCTTTGCCGAAATCATGGGCTCTGATGAGTCTCCCATTGAAATCAATATCATGGGCTTCCAGAAAGCGGACCTGTTTCGCATTGCAGAGCTCTTTGTCTTAGGGCTAGTCGGCGTCCTCGTCATCCTGCTGGTGTTACGTCCGCTGATCATGAAGATCGTCTCCATCCCGGTAGCGCCGGCGCACGCGGCGCGGCAAGGGCAATTGCCGGCCGGCGCTATACCCGGCGCGTTGATGGCGCCCGAGCAGATGGCCTACGCCGCCTTGCCGCCGGCGGAGAACGGCGTAGCGCAAATTCCCGTGGACGAAGCGGGAAAACCCTTGACCGCAAGGCAGATCGCCGAACGTCCGGGCGGACTTGAGACCGCCATTGAAGTCGCCTCCATCGAAAGCCGCGTGCAAGGCTCCGCCTTGAAGAAGGTGGGCGATCTGGTGGATCGTCATCCGGAAGAGGCTACCTCCGTAATTCGCAACTGGCTTTATGGCGGCTAGCCGGATTGGCAATTATTAATTTTGATGAGTAGCATCCATGCCTGATCTTAGCGAACTTTCCGGACCCGACAAAGCGGCAGCGCTGATGCTGGCGCTCGGCGAAGAGTATGGCCGGCCAATCTGGCAAACCCTTGACGAAGAGGAAGTCAAGGAACTTTCCAATGCAATGTCGTCGCTGGGCCGCATCGACGCCAAAACCGTCGAGGAGCTCTTTCTTGATTTCGCGGCGCAGATTTCCTCGGTCGGCTCGCTGACCGGCACCTATGAGAATACCGAAAGGCTGCTCGCCCGCGTCATGGAGGAGGAACGGGCATCCCAAATCATGGATGAAATTCGCGGTCCCGCCGGCCGCACCATGTGGGACAAGCTCGGCAACGTCAATGAATCGGTGCTGGCCGCTTATCTGAAGAACGAATACCCGCAGACCGTCGCTGTGGTGCTGTCGAAAATCAAACCGGAACACGCGGCGCGGGTCTTAGGCGCGCTGCCGGACGAATTCGCCATGGAAGTGGTGATGCGCATGTTGCGCATGGAAGCGGTGCAGAAGGAAATCCTCGATAAGGTCGAGCAGACCTTGCGGATCGAATTCATGAACAATCTGGCGCGCACCACCCGGCGCGACAGCCATGAGGTCATCGCTGAAATCTTCAACTATCTTGACCGTAACGCCGAAACTCGTTTCCTCTCCGCCCTGGAGGATCGCAACCGCGAGTCCGCCGAGCGCATTCGCGCCCTCATGTTCACTTTTGAGGATCTCTTGAAGCTTGATCCGGGCGGCGTTCAAACCCTGTTGCGCAGCGTCGACAAGAACCGCTTGGCATTGGCGATGAAAGGATCATCGGAAGCCTTGCGTGATCTGTTCTTCACCAACATGTCGGAGCGCGCCGCCAAGATCCTGAAAGAGGACATGGAAGCGATGGGTCCGGTACGCTTGCGTGATGTCGATGAAGCCCAGATGGAAATCGTCAATCTTGCCAAGGATCTTGCTGACGCCGGCGAAATCGTGCTGAGCGACAGCAAGGGCGAGGACGAGTTGATATATTAAGATGGCAAAGGCTCAGGGTGACGCCATGAAGGCGGTCAAATTCAATTTTGGCAACTCGTTCGACGCTGCGGCCGCGCCGCGCAAAAAGACGATGACCTATAGCGAGGACGAGATGAAGGCCGCACGCGCCGCCGCCTTTGCCGAAGGCGAGCGCGCCGGTCATGAACGCGCCATGGCTGATATCGTCCGTCGCGCCGCCGACGCCGCCGAGCGGATCGTCATGTCGCTTTCCGCCTTGATAGCGGAGGAGCAGGCGCGGCGAGAAAAAGCCCGCGCCGATGCCGCTGCCGTAGGCGTCACCGCCGCCATGAAGTTCGCGCCGGCGCTGACGGCGGCGCAGCCGATGGAGGAAATACGCGCCATGATTGCCGAGTGCGCTATGGTCGCTTATGCCGAGCCTCGCCTCGTGGTGCGCGTTGCCGAGCCGTTGGTGGACGCCGTCAAGGCGGTTACCGACGAGATCATCAAAAACCATGGCTATATGGGTAAATTCGTCCTCCTGGGCGACCCGAACTTGGCGGGCAGCGACTGCCGTGTCGAATGGGCGGATGGCGGGGCGGAACGGAACGAGCAGGAGATCGCCGCCGAAATCGAGCGCATCGTGGGACGGTTTATCGAAGCGCGGCGGCGCGCCGCCGGCGCTACATCGCAATTCTGATCTTGGAGAAGGAAAATGGCTGGAAATGACCCGATGGAAGGCATAGAGGGCGCTGCATCAGGGACCGCAGACGTCGCGCTGGAGGATCTCTCCGGCGGCGGCGCTTCCCGCTTATCCAGCGAGGACGATGAGGATAATCATACCGCCGGCGAGCTTGAGGCGGTATTTGATGTGCCGGTAAACGTATCAGCGGTGCTCGGCAAATCCTATTTGCAAATCAGCCAGTTGATGAAATTGGCTCCGGGCGCTGTGCTGGAGCTGGACCGCAAGGTTGGCGAGGCGATCGATATATACGTCAATAATCGACTGGTAGCGCGCGGCGAAGTGGTGCTGGTCGATGAGCGCCTGGGCGTCACCATGACCGAAATCATCAAAGGCGATGGCCAATAATAGCTGACGTGGACGAAGGGGACCCTGCGTGACCACTCTTTTAGGATTGATAGCCGGATTTGCCCTGGTGGCGGTCGCCATGACCATGGGCGGCTCTCCTCTGGCCTTCATCGATTTTCCCTCGATCATGATCGTCTTCGGCGGCACCGCCGCGATCACCGCCGTCAGCTTCTCCCTCAATGAGCTGCGCGATGCGCCGCGCGCCTTAAGGCACATGCTGACGCAGCCGCGCATCGACCCCTCGTATGCCGCCGAAATCATGCTGCGTCTGGCGGATCGGGCGCGCAAGGATGGCGTCCTTAACCTGGAGCAGGTATCGAAAAGCATGTCGAGCGATCCCTTCCTCCATCGTGCCATCCGCCTGGTGGAAGACGGCACCAGCATTGATGACATGGAAAAAATATTGAAAACCGAGACCTTCGCCATTTCCACCATGCAGATGAACAGCATCAACATCCTGCGCCGCGCCGGCGATGTCGCGCCGGCCATGGGACTGATCGGCACGCTCATCGGCCTGGTGCAGATGCTGGGCTCTCTTGATGATCCATCGACCATCGGGCCGGCGATGGCGATTGCGCTCTTGACGACGTTTTATGGCGCGCTTCTTGCCCATATGGTGTTGTTGCCCGTCGCCTCCCGCGCCGAGCGGACGGCGAAGGAGGAAGCGCTGTTAAATTCGGTTTATACCATCGGCGCCGCCTCCATCGGCCGGCGCGACAACCCGCGGCATCTGGAAACCTTGGTCAACACCGTATTGCCGCCCGCCAAACGCGTTCAGTATTTCAGTTAGAAGTCTAGGAAGGATATCAGAAGATGCGCCTTATCATCGCCGGAACCTTGAACGGTCAGCTTGGAGAAGCAAGCCGGATCGCCATGGACAAGGGCGCCCGGGTCACCCATGCCGCGGATATCACAACGGCGCTCAATTTCCTGCGCGATCGCGGCGCTGACGCCGTCATGATCGATGTGCAGCTGGATATCAAAGCCTTCATCGACCAGATCCGCTCCGAGCGTATTCTGGTGCCGGTCATCGCCTGCGGCATCGGCGCCGATCAACGCGCCGCCGTGGAGGCAATCCGCGCCGGCGCTCAGGAATATCTGCCGCTGCCGCCGGATGCGGCGCTTATCGCCGCCGTTCTGGAGGCCATCACCGACGAAAGCCATCCCTTCATTTATCGCGACCCCGCCATGCAAGGCGTGGTGCGGTTGGCTGAGCAGGTGGCGGCTTCGGAAGCCAGCATCCTGATCACCGGCGAATCCGGCACCGGTAAGGAAGTCATGGCCCGTTTCGTGCACCGCAAGAGCCGCCGCGCCAACGCCCAGTTCGTCTCGGTCAACTGCGCGGCAATCCCGGAAAACCTCCTGGAGTCCGAACTCTTCGGCCATGAGAAAGGCGCATTTACCGGCGCCGTCGCCCGCCGCGTCGGCAAGTTCGAGGAAGCCAACGGCGGCACGCTGCTCCTTGATGAAATCAGTGAAATGGATGTGCGCCTGCAAGCCAAGCTCCTGCGCGCCATTCAGGAACGGGAGATCGATCGGGTTGGCGGATCAAAGCCGGTCAAGGTTGACCTGCGCATCATCGCCACCTCCAACCGCGATCTGACCGAGGAAGTGAAAAAGGGCAACTTCCGGGAAGATCTGTTGTTCCGCCTGAATGTCGTCAATCTGAAAATCCCGCCGCTGCGCGAACGACCGGAAGACATTAAGGCGTTGGCCAAACACTTTGCCGATAAATACGCTGAGACCAACCAGGTGCCGCGCCGCGTCATCAGCGAAACCGCCTTGCAGCTTATCTTGCGTCACGGCTGGAAGGGCAATGTGCGCGAATTGGAAAACACCATCCACCGCGCCGTTCTCCTGGCCAATGGCGATGAAATCCGGCCGGAAGCGATTTTGCTGCCCGACGGCAAGCCGCATAGCCACGTATCCTCTGGCGGCAGCGCCATCATCGGCGAGCTGCCGCAGACTGCGGCGGTCCCTGGATCGGCGGCGCTGGTCGGCCGCACCGTCGCCGAGGTGGAGCGCGACCTCATCCTGGAGACCTTGAATCATTGCCTCGGTAACCGCACCCATGCCGCGAACATTCTCGGCATTTCGATCCGCACGCTGCGCAACAAGCTCAATCAATATAATGACGAAGGCGTCTATGTGCCACTGCCCGGCGAAGGACAGCGGGCTGCCATCTAGCCGGCAACGCATAAAGTAAACGAGAACCAAGCATGACCGATACGGCGAGCGGACAAGCAGCAGGCGGCGGATCGCGATTTGTCGCCATGCTGGCTGGGCGCACCGATGTGGCGTTGGCGCTCGGCGTCGTCGCCATTCTCATCGTGCTGTTTCTGCCATTGCCGGCGTGGCTTCTCGATTTCTCGCTGGCGATTTCCATTACCTTCTCGGTGATGGTGCTGATGACCTCGCTGTTCATCGCCAAGCCGCTGGAGTTCAACTCGTTTCCCACCATTCTGCTGATGGCGACCATGTTGCGCTTGGCGCTCAACGTCGCCTCGACCCGTTTGATCTTGACTAACGGCCATCAAGGCACCGACGCCGCCGGCCGCGTCATTGAGGCTTTCGGCTCGTTCGTGATGGGCGGCAATTTCGTCATCGGTATGGTGGTGTTCGTCGTACTGCTGATCGTCAATTTCATGGTTATCACCAAGGGGTCGGGACGTATCGCCGAAGTGGCGGCCCGCTTCAGCTTGGACGCCATGCCGGGCAAGCAGATGGCGATCGACGCCGACTTGTCCGCCGGTCTTATCGACGAGAACGATGCCCGCCGCCGCCGCAAAGAGTTGGAGGATGAGAGCACTTTCTTCGGCGCCATGGACGGGGCCGCGAAGTACGTGCGCGGCGACGCCATCGCCGGCCTTCTGATCACCTTCATCAACATCGTCGGCGGCATCATCATCGGCGTGGCGCAGAACGGCATGACGTTCGCCGACGCCTCGCACACCTACACGCTGCTGACGGTGGGCGATGGCTTGGTGTCGCAAATTCCGGCGCTCATCGTCTCCACCGCCGCCGGTCTGTTGGTCACCAAAGCGGGCGTTACCGGCTCCACTGAAAAGGCGCTCTTTGGCCAGCTTTCCAACTATCCGCGGGCGCTGGGCGTCAGCTCTTTTTTGCTGCTGTTGCTCGCCATCATGCCAGGCATGCCTATTTTGCCGTTTCTGACGCTCTCCGCCATCACCGGATTTTCCTATTACGCCTTGACCCAGCGCCAGGAGCGCAGGGCGGTGGAAGCCCTGGAACTGGAGAAAAAGGAAAAGACCGCGGCGCCGCCGGTGGAGGAGCCGATCACCTCGGCCCTGGCCATCGATCAGATACGTCTGGAGCTGGGCTACGGCCTCTTGCCGCTCATTAATGACGAGCGCGGCCACCGCTTGACCGATCAGATCAAGGCGCTGCGCCGTCAGTTGGCGTCGGAGATGGGCTTTGTCATGCCGTCGGTGCGCATTCTCGATAACATGCAATTGCCGTCCAATAGCTATGTGGTGCGGTTGAAGGAAACGGAAGTGGGGCGCGGCGACATCCGCCCCAACATGCTCCTGGTCATGGACCCGCGCGGCGAGCGCGTCTCATTGCCGGGCGAAGAAACCACGGAGCCCGCCTTCGGTCTGCCAGCGGTGTGGGTGGAAAACGGCCTGCGCGAGGAAGCCTCGTTCCGCGGCTATACCGTGGTCGACGCCTCCACCGTGGTGACGACGCATTTGACCGAGGTCATCCGCGACAACATGTCCGATCTTCTCTCCTATGCCGAAACGCAAAAGCTCTTGGACGATCTACCGGCAGAAAATCAGAAACTGGTGGCAGACCTGGTGCCCAATCGCCTTTCCGTCAGCGGCATTCAGCGCGTGTTGCAAAATTTGCTGGCCGAGCGGGTTTCGATCCGCGATCTGCCGACCATTCTGGAAGGCATCGCCGAGGGTTCGGCCTACACCCAGAACATCGTGCTATTGACCGAGCATGTGCGCGGACGGCTGGCGCGCCAGATCAGCTCCGCCAATACCAACGCCCAAGGATTCGTGCCCTTGATCACCCTGTCGCCGACGTGGGAGCAGGCCTTCGCCGAAGCGCTGAGCGGCGCGGGCGAGGAAAAGCAGCTCGCCATGAGCCCCAGCAAATTACAGGAATTCATCAACGGCGTGCGCATCGCCTTTGAACAGCAAGCGCGGCTAGGTGAAATCCCCGTGCTGTTGACCAGCCCCGGCGTGCGGCCCTATGTGCGCTCCATCATCGAGCGCTTCCGGCCGCAAACCACGGTCATGTCGCAAAATGAGGTCCACCCCAAGGCGCACATTCGCACCCTGGCGCAAATTTAAGGACAAAGAGCAGTCACCATGCGGCTGAAGACATTTACCGCGAAAACCATGCAGGAAGCGATGGCCGAGGTGCGCGCCACCTTGGGACACGACGCCATCATCGTCTCCAGCCATGCCGGCGGCAAGGGCAGTCTGGTGCGCGTCGTCGCCGCCATCGACCGCGAGCCTCCCGCCGTACGGCAAGTCAATACGTCGCCTGAGCCGGTGATCGGCGACAAGATCGATGCCTATGCCGTGGATGAAGCGCTCAGCCACCACCGCGTCCCCGCCATGCTGCGCGACACCCTGATCCGCTTGGCGCAAAGCGTTGAGGCGGAAAGCCCCACGCTGCAACTTGCCGCCGCCTTTGACGCCCGCCTGCGCTTTGCGCCACTGACGGAAGGCGACGGCCGGCCGCTGGTGATCGTCGGGCCTCCCGGTGGCGGCAAAACGGTGACCGCGGCGCGGCTTGCCGCCGAGGCCATGCTCAATGATGAAACCGTGGCGCTGATCACCACTGACGTGGTGCGCGCCGGCGGCGCGGAGCAATTACGCCACTACGGCAAGCTCGCCGGCTTGGAGGTAACAGTGGCGCAGTCCGCCGACCACCTGCGCCGCGACGCGCAAGCGGCATTGGCCCGCGGCTGTCAGCGCGTGTTGGTGGATACCGCCGGCGTCAACCCTTATGACGCTGCGGAGATGGAGGCCTTAAAATCGCTTCTGACCATGCTCGACGCCGAGGCCGCCCTGGTATTGCCCGCCGGCATGGACAGCGAGGAGGCGCATGATATCGCCATTCTGTTCGCCGATGCCGGCTGCCGACGCCTGATCACCACCCGGCTTGATGTTTCCCGGCGGTTTGGCGGCATCATCGCCGCGGCCGCAGCCGGACCATTGACCATCGCTGGCCTTGCCGCTTCGCCGTTCATCGGCGAGCGTCTGGAGTCTGTCAATCCGGTTTCCCTGGCGCGCGCGTTCACCGCCCGCGCCGACAACCAATCCTCCACGAAAAAACAACGAGTAACGTCATGACCGTCACCCTTGCTCAACTGACGCGCCGCGCTGCCACGGCTGAGGCCAATGTTCATGCCCTATTGCCGGGAACGCGGCGACTGATCGCCATTGCCTCGGGCAAGGGCGGCGTAGGTAAAACTTGGTTTGCCGCGACGCTGGCGCAATCGTTGGCGCGGCGTGGACGCAACGTCTTGCTGTTTGACGGCGATCTCGGACTGGCCAATGTTGATATTCAACTCGGGCTGCTGCCGCAGCATGACTTAAACGCGGTGTTCGCCGGCGTCAGCCAGTTGCGCGAGGTGGTGACGCCCTATGCCGGCGAAGGGCTCGCCCAGGGATTTGACGTCATTGCCGGCCGCTCGGGCGCGGCGAGCCTTGGCCGTCTGCAACCAGCGGCGCTGGCTCAGTTGCGCGATGATCTGGCGCGGCTGGCGATGGCGTATGACCACGTCATCCTGGATCTTGCCGCCGGCGTCGATACGGCAGTGACCACGCTTGCCGATCACGGCGGTTTGATCTATGTGGTGGCGACGCCTGACCCGACTTCTCTTACCGATGCTTACGCCTTCATCAAGCTCCTGCATCAGCGCCGGCAAGGCTGCGACGTGCGGGTCATCATCAATATGGCGCAAGATCGAGGCGAAGGCGCGCGCACCTATGATACCTTGCTGCGCACCACGGAGCATTTCCTGAAAATATCGCCGCCCTTGGCCGGCATCATCCGCCGCGACAAGAATGTCGTCGCCGCCATCCGCCAGCAAACGCCGATGCTCGCCCGTTTCTCGGCAAGCCCGGCGGCCGAGGACGTGGCGGCCATCGCCGACAAATTACTGTTATGACGAGCAGGCAATGAGCGATCTTGGCTCCCCTTCCCTAACGCCGCGGCCGGTAACCAATCCGGATCCCTCGGCGCGGGTGGTGGGCCGGGTCAGCAGCGCCACCGATAACCGCACGCCGCAGCATCATCAGTCTGGCGGGCAATCACAGGGCAGCGACGAAGAAGCGGCGCGCGCCGGGCACCATGATCCGGCGGTCACGTTGGCAACCACTCTGGCGCAGATACAGACCGGCGCTGTTCTGCACGCCATCGTCACCGAACGCGATGCCGATCAGCGTCCGATGATCATGGCCCATGGCGCGACCTATCTTCTGGATGCCGCCCCGCGCGTGCTCAGCCAATTGCAGCAATATCATGCCATCAGCGTGAAAATCATTGCCGTGGAGCGTCTCATTACGGCCGAAATCATCGCCTTGGATGACATGCCCAGCGAAATGCCCATTCCGGTCGTCTTGTCGCTGCTCAAGGTTGACCCAACGGGGCAGCCGCAACCGACCGCGGAAAGTGAAACATCGCCCGCAATACCCATTGTCGCCACTTACCGGCCGGCGGCAACTTATGTACCGCATGACTTTTCCGACAACAACGACATCAACCGTATTGCCGTTGCTGCTCCCGTCGCGCTAGAGGCAGCGCCAAAGCCAATAGCGGTTGCTGTCGCCGCAACCGCAGCCGCTGCGGCGGCCCCCGTCAGCCGCTCCTTTATCACCGTTCTTCAGCCGCACGATAATCATGCAGCCTCACCGCCGGAGACGGTGAGCGTCTCCATCCTGCGCCTGCTGCCGGCACCGGGAGAGACGGCGCACGCCGCGTCCGGCGATGCGTCCGCCATCCCGCCGCCCTCCTCTCTGATCGTCAAGGGCATTGTCACCGCTGCGCCAACAACGACGCCGCTTGCCGCTGGCGAGCACGCGCCACTCATGATCACGACCGCCATCGGCAACTTGCCGCTGCCCCACGACATGACATTGCCCACGGGAGTGGAGCTTGAGGTTGCTGTTTCACGACCGGCCTCGCCACCGCCGGCAATCGCCGCGACGATCCTGCCGGAAGCAGACCCTGCCGCCCCGCCACGCCCGCCGCTGCCGGAGATTACCGCCGCCGCTATAACGGCAGCGCCCTCATCGCCCCTGCCGCCGTCATTGCCGCTGGAAGATGCTCTGCCTGAGCCGATGCAGCCCTGGCCGCTGATGCAGGCGGTGATAAACGGCTTGCACAGCAACCCGCCGCTGGCAGCGGCAATGAGCGACAAGTTGCCATCACCGCAGCAATTCCTGACGCCGGCCACGCTGTTGTTTTTGAATCTTGTAGGCATCCGCTCGCCGGCGAGGCTGCTATTGGGCGGCGATGGCGTCGAAGACTTGATCAAAAATAGCGGACGGGAAATTCTGGAGAAATTCGAGACCGCTCTGGAGCGCCTGAAAAACATTGCCGCGGAACGCGCCGCCGGCGAATGGCGGCCCTACGTTTTGCCGTTTCACGGCGAGCGCGGCCTGGCCGCCGTCATCATGCTGGTGCGACAGTCGGGGGAACACGAGCTGCAAGACGGCGCGGAAGAGCGCCAACGCAACGACGGCGACGATGATCAGCCGCAACGGGTAACGCGCTTCGTGCTTGAGTTGAGCGTCGGCAAATTTGGCGCGACGCAGATCGATGGCATCATCAAGGGCCGTAACTTCAATCTGGCGCTGCGCCTGGAGCATGCCCTAAGCGCGCATCAGACCGAGGACATACGTTTATTGTTCCAAACCGCTCTGGATTACAGCGGGTTTAGCGGCGATATATCCTTCCGCAGCGGTCTGCCGTTTCCGGTCAGCAGTACCGCCGAGTGGCATCGCGCCATCGGTCATGCCAACGCCTTGAGCGCTTAAGTCGGCTCCACCACTATCAACAGGTCCTTGGCATCGACTTGGGAGCCGACGTGAATGTAGATTTCCGTCACTCGTCCATCGTGATCAGCGCGAATGGCGGTCTCCATCTTCATCGCCTCCAAGGTCATCAGAGTATCGCCTCGTTCAACCTTATCGCCGACCTTGACGCTCAAGCCCGTCACCAGTCCCGGCATCGGCGCGCCGAGGTGCGCCGGATTGCCAGCCTCCGCCTTGCGCGCCGCCGGCCGCACCGCGGTCCGGGATTTATCGGCGACCTTGACCGAGCGCGGCTGACCATTGAGCTCAAAGAATACCGAGCGCAGGCCCGCCTCATCGGTATCGCTGGCAGCCAGGAAGCGAATGATGATTTCATGACCCGGCTCCAAGGCCAGCGTGATCTCGTCGCCCGGCGCCATGCCATAGAAGAAGACCGGCGTCGGCAACACGCTGACATCGCCAAAGGCGCTGTCGTGCGCGGCATAGTCGGTAAAGACCTTGGGATACATCAGATAGCCGGCCAAATCCCGCGACGTCGGCTTGCGGCCGATCTTGCCGGCAAGCTCGCGCCGCGACGCTTCCAGATCAGCCTCTTCCATCACCGCACCCGGCCGGCAGTCGAGCGGCGCCTCGCCCTTTAGAATCTTCTTTTGCAGCGCCGCCGGCCAGCCGCCCGGCGGTTGGCCCAGATCACCGCGGAACATCGCCACCACGGACTCAGGAAAAGCGATTTCCGTGTCGGGATTCATCACGTCATCCTCGGTCAACCCCGAGGTCACCATCATCAACGCCATGTCGCCGACGACTTTGGACGACGGCGTGACTTTCACAATATCGCCGAACATGTGGTTGACCGCCGCATAGGCCTTGGCGACATCGTGCCAGCGTTGTTCGATACCCAAGGCGCGCGCCTGTTCACGCAGGTTGGTGTATTGCCCGCCGGGCATTTCATGCAGGTACACTTCCGAAGCACCGGCGCGGATGTCGCTTTCAAAAGCCACGTACTGCTCGCGTGTCTTTTCCCAAAAGATCGAAAACTCGCGAATGGCGTCGGGATCAAGGCCGCTGTCTTTGGGCGTGTGGCGCAGCGCTTCGACAATGGAGCCGAGATTGGGCTGGGAGGTCAAACCGCTCATGGCGTCGATGGCGGCATCCACCGCCTCGGCCCCGGCCTCCACCGCCGCCAGCACGCTCGCCGCCGCAATGCCGCTGGTGTCATGGGTATGAAAATGGATGGGCAGCGATATTTCCTCTTTCAAGGCTTTTACCAAACATCGCGCCGCTTCCGGCTTGCATAAGCCCGCCATATCCTTGATGCCGAGGATGTGTGCCCCCGCCGCCTCCAGCTCCTTGGCCAGCGAGACATAATATTTCAGATCATATTTCGGGCGGTTGGGATCAAGAAGATCGCCGGTATAGCAGATCGCTGCCTCGCACAGTTTACCGGTGTCGCGCACCGCGTCGATGGCGACGCGCATATTCTCCACCCAGTTGAGGCTATCGAAGATGCGGAACACATCGATGCCGGCATCCGTCGCTTCTTGGACAAAAAACTTCACCACGTTGTCGGGATAGTTGGTGTAGCCCACCGCGTTGGAGGCGCGCAGCAGCATTTGCAACAGGATATTGGGGGTTGCCTCGCGCAAGCCTGCCAAACGCGCCCAGGGATCTTCCTTCAAGAAGCGGTAGGCGACATCGAAGGTCGCGCCGCCCCAGCATTCCAGGGAAAACAATTGCGGCAGTTTATGGGCGTAAAACGGCGCGGCGGCCAGCATGTCGAAGCTGCGCATGCGGGTGGCGATCAGCGACTGATGGGCATCGCGCAGCGTGGTATCGGTGATCAGCACGCGGTCCTGGCGTTTCATCCAATCGGCGAATTTGTCTGGCCCCAGCTCATCCAGAATATTTTTGGTGCCCTTGGGCGGTGTCCCGTCCCTAACTTCCAGCGGCTCCGGCGCATAGAGATGCTTTGGGATGGCGCGTCCCTTGACTTCCGGATTGCCGTTGACGATGACGTCACCAATGAAGCGCAACAGGCGCGTCGCACGGTCGCGGCGCTTGGGGAAATGAAATAACTCCGGCGTCTCGTCAATGAAGCGCGTGGTGTAGGCGCCGGCGGCGAAGGCTGGATGATTGATCAGCGCTTCCAAGAATAACAGGTTGGGTTCCACGCCACGCACGCGAAATTCCAATAACGCCCGACGCATGCGGTTTAAGGCTTCGCTTTCGCTCGCACCCCAGGCCGTTACCTTCACCAAAAGGCTATCGAAATGGCGGGTGATGAACGCGCCGGAATAGGCGGTGCCGCCATCGAGCCGTATGCCGGGACCGGCCGGGCTGCGATAGGCGACGATGTGGCCATAGTCGGGAATGAAATTATTGCGCGGGTCTTCGGTAGTTACCCGGCATTGCAGGGCATGGCCCTTCAAGTGAATGTCGGCCTGGCTCGGCACGCCGGACGCCACAGCGCCGATTTTCGCCCCTTGCGCGACGCGGATTTGCGATTTGACGATATCGAGCCCCGTCACCGCTTCGGTGACGGTGTGCTCGACCTGGATGCGCGGGTTGACTTCGATGAAATAAAATGCGCCGGTATCGGCGTCTTGCAGAAACTCCACCGTGCCGGCGTTTTGATAGCCGACAGCGCGGCCGAGCTTCAAGGCCGCCTCGCACAGCGCTGCGCGCTCCGTTTCGTTCAGATAGGGCGCCGGCGCGCGCTCGACCACCTTCTGATGCCGGCGCTGCACCGAGCAATCGCGCTCAAATAGGTGCACCAGGTTGCCGTGTAGATCGCCGAGGATCTGAACTTCCACATGACGCGCCCGGCGCACCAGCTTTTCCAGATAAACTTCATCCTTGCCGAACGCCGCCTTGGCCTCGCGCTTGGCGGCGGCCACCTGATGCGCCAGATCATCCTCATGCTCGATCACCCGCATGCCGCGCCCGCCGCCGCCCCAGATCGCCTTGAGCATGACGGGATAACCGACGTTGGCCGCCAGCCGGCGCATCTCGCTCTCGTCCGCCGGCAACGGTCCGGTAGCCGGCACCACGGGCACGCCGGCGGCGATCGCCACCTCCCGCGCCGTCACCTTGTTGCCCAAACGGCGCATGATCTCGGGGCTCGGGCCGATAAAGAGAATGCCGGCCGCGGCGCAGGCTTCGGCGAACTCGGGGTTTTCCGACAGGAAGCCGTAGCCGGGATGGATGGCGTCGACGCCGGCCTTGCGCGCCACCCGGATGATGCCCTCGATATCGAGGTAGGCCTCCACCGGCTTCTTGCCCTTGCCCACCAGGTAGGCTTCATCGGCCTTGAAGCGGTGCAGCGACAGCCGATCTTCCTCGGCATAGATCGCCACCGGCCGAAGGCCCAACTCACCCGCCGCGCGCATGACGCGAATGGCGATTTCACCGCGATTCGCAACCATGAGTTTGCGGATGGGGCGAAGCTCAGACATCGGCGGTTCTCCGTAGGCGATTTTTTGGCTGCGGGCCTTATACAGCGTTTGAAATGCCGCCGCAAAAACAAATCCGGCTAGTGGCTGACGGCGATAGCCTAGCTCTTAGCAGCCCCTGAACGCCGGCGGGCGCTTGTCGCGGAAGGCGGCGACGCCTTCGGCGAAATCATCGGTCTCGCCGCAGAGTTTCTGCAACCGCCGCTCCAGCGCGATCTGGCTGGCAAAATTGTTGCCGCCGCTGGCCTCCAACGCCTCCCGCAGCTTGACGAGGGCTACGGTCGGGGCCTTGGCCAGCCGCAGCGCCAGGGCGCGGGCCTCGACGGCGAAGCGGTCGTCGTCGATCACCTTGAAGATCATGCCCATGGCGGCGGCGTCCTCGGCCGGTATCTTATCGCCCAACATGGCAAGGCCCATGGCGCGGCCCTTACCCACCGCCCGCGGCAGGGTGTAGGTGACGCCGCCGTCGGGGATGAGCCCGATGTTGATGAAGGCCAGGCGGAATACCGCCGAGCGCGCCGCCACCACCAGGTCGCAGGATAGCGCCAGCCCCACGGCGGAGCCGGCCGCCGCGCCGTTGACCGCGGCGATGGTCGGCAGCGGCAGGGAGCGCAAATCCTCCAGGAGCGGATTTAAATAGCGCTCCATGGTGGCGCCCATGTCCACCTTGCCGCCGCCTTCCGCGGCGAAGTTGCGGTTCAAATCGGCGCCGCTGGAAAACGCCTTGCCGGCGCCGGTCAGCATCAAGGCCCGCGCCGGCAGGACGCCGGATTTCAGCTTCAAAACGGCGTCGTGAATTTCCCCGTAGGTTTCGGGGCGAAAGGCGTTGTAGACCTCGGGCCGGTTGATGGTCAGCGTCGCTACATCATCGGCGATGTCGAGCAGAATATGTTGATACTGGCTCACTCAGCTTTCCCCCACGTTCAGGTCAACCTTGATAAATGCGCCGCCAGTCAGGCGAAACGCCGCCACCTTTACGGCATCGCCCGCCACCGCGGCAATCAGCCAGAGACGGCTTGGATCCTCGGCCTGCGCCATATCAGCCCGGGATGGCGCGGCGCGGCCATTGGGATGGGAATGGTAATGGCCGATCACCGCCTGCGCGGTCCCCCGCAACTCTCGTTGCAGGCGCAAATGCAGCGCGGGGTCGATCTCAAAGTGGTCATGCCGCGGCCTCGGCGCCACATTGGCTGCCGCCACTGCCTCGTCGATGCGCCAGCGATCCCCCTCTTTTGCGCCAATCAGAAGCCCGCAGCATTCCTCGGGATAGGCGGCGCTGGCGGCGGCGGTCACGGCGTCAAGGGTAGCCTGGCGGATGACCGCGCCCATAAGTCTAGTCCGACGGCAGCATGCGCATGCGGCCCAGCACCTTGCCCGTCGGCATGTCGATCATCATGATTTCCTCGCCGCCCTCGGGCAAGGTGAGGCGCAGCATCAGGGTCGATCCGTCCACTCGGCTCTCGATCACCATGGCGTGGCGCGGGATGGCGATGTCGTGGCTATAGGGCATGGCGGCAGCATTTTTTCCCACCGCCGTCACGCCATTAGCCGCCGAAACGTCCTGACCCGTGCGGTCACCGCTGATCACGGTATAGACCATGAGACCCAGTACCCCCACAATGAGCAGGCCAAGCCCAATGACCACCAGCTTCAGAATGCGCTGGACGCGGACTTCCTCGGCGCTGAGGGCGGGCGGTTCGTTCAGGGGCGGCTGGGTCAAGGTTGATCTCCTCAGTGGGCTGAGAACCTTAGCGGAGGGGCTGAGGGGCGTCAAATCGCGCTGGACGCGCCGGCGCTTCTCTGTCACCTCTCGGGACATGAACGACAATCATGTGACCAGACGGGCCTTTACGGTGGAGATGGCGGAGGCCGGCCAACGCCTGGACCGGGTGCTGGCGGCGCGGCTGCCGGACTTGAGCCGCAGCCGGCTGCAGGCGCTGATCGAGGACGGCCACGTCACCCTGGACAGAGGGCCGGCCAAGCCCGCCCACAAGCTCAAGGGCGGCGAGGCGGTGGAGGTCGTCGTGCCGGCCGCCGTGGCGGCGACGCCCCAGCCGGAAGCGCTGCCGCTCGACGTGGTTTATGAGGACGATGATCTCATCGTCATCAATAAGCCGGCCGGCCTGGTGGTTCACCCCGGCGCGGGCAATCCCGAGCATACCCTGGTCAATGCCTTGATTCATCATTGCGGGGCCAGCCTGTCCGGCATCGGCGGCGTGCGCCGGCCGGGCATCGTCCACCGCATCGACAAGGAAACCAGCGGCCTCCTGGTGGCGGCCAAGAATGATCTTGCCCACCACGCTCTGGCCGCCCAGTTCGCCGCCCACGACCTGGAGCGCGCTTACCTTGCCCTCGTCTGGGGCGCGCCGGCGCCGCCCGCCGGACGCATCGCGGGCAACATTGGCCGCCACCCTCTCCAGCGCCAGAAAATGACAGTGCGCTCCACCGGCGGCAAGACGGCGGTCACCCATTACCGCACCCTGAAACGCTTCGATTTCGCCGGCAAGGCGGCGGCGGCGCTGGTGGAATGCCGACTAGAGACCGGCCGCACCCACCAGATCCGGGTCCACATGACCCATATCGGCCACCCCCTGATCGGCGACGCCGTCTATGGCCGCGCCACCCGCCATGGCCGTGCTCTGCCGGAAGGACTAAAGCGGCTGCTCGCCGCCTTCCCGCGTCAGGCGCTGCATGCCGCCAGTCTAGGATTTCGCCATCCCCGCACCTCTAAGACCTTGAAATTCAGCGCCGAATTGCCACATGACATGACAGCGCTCTTAAATGAATTAGAAAAATTCAAATAAAAGGGATAACCTTCAAGAAGATCATCAAAAATTTGTGAGTTCCTTGACGCCGCCGGTAGCGGCTGAGTAGGATTGCTCCAGTAACGAACCGCCACCATCAAGGCGGACAGAAGAGGACGAAATGGCCACCCTGAACTTGCCAGCCCTGAGCCCCGAAGGCAGCCTGACGCGCTACTTGCAGGAAATCCGCAAGTTTCCCATGCTCGCCGCCGAGGAAGAATTCATGCTCGCCAAGGCCTGGCGCGAGCATGGCGATGTGGATGCGGCGCACAAGTTGGTAACCAGCCACCTGCGGCTGGTGGCCAAGATCGCCATGGGCTATCGCGGCTATGGCCTGCCGGTGGGCGAACTCATTGCCGAGGGCAACCTCGGCATGATGCAGGCGGTCAAGCGCTTCGACCCTGATCGCGGCTTCCGGCTCGCCACCTACGCCATGTGGTGGATCCGGGCGGCGATCCAGGAATACATTCTACGTTCGTGGTCGCTGGTTAAGATCGGCACCACGGCGGCGCAAAAGAAGCTGTTTTTCAATCTGCGTCGCTTGAAAAGCCAAATTCAGGAAGCCGACGAAGGTTCCTTAAAGCCCCACCAGGTGGAAGAGATCGCCCGGCGTCTCGACGTGTCAAAAGAGGACGTGGTGGCCATGGACAACCGCATGTCCGCCGGCGATCCTTCCTTGAATGCGCCGATGCGCATCGACGGCGACGGCGAGTGGCAGGATTGGCTGGTGGACGAAAGCGAGAGTCAAGAAACGAACCTCGCCGAACGCGATGAATATGATCAGCGCATGGCGTTGCTCACGGAAGCCATGAAAGGTCTGAACGAGCGCGAGCGCCACATCCTCACCGAACGCCGGCTGAAGGACAACCCGGCGACGCTGGAAGATTTAAGCAAGGTTTATGACATCAGCCGCGAGCGGGTGCGTCAGATCGAAGTGCGCGCGTTTGAAAAACTGCAAAAAGCCATGAAGCGGTTGACGACCGATCAGAAGCTGGCAGCACCGCAACTGGTGACGGGCGACAGCGGCGATTAGGGTCCAGACCCATAAATAATGGGTCTGGACCCTAAGCATTGTTCTGCGTCGTATTGGCTGAGGGATTCGTCTTTTCGCTCAGGATGTCGTCGCCCCATTCTTCGATGAGGCGGCGGCGATAGTTTTCAAGCGAACGACGGCGTTGCGCCGCCATGCCATTGAAGACCCCGGCGGCAAAGACTGGGCCAAGCCACAGCAAGGCCAGGCCGGAGACCGCGCCGAGGTACATCGCCGCCCAGGTATAGGGATCGGACAACAGGCGCGTTGCCTGGTTGACGTCGTGCCCGCGTTGCCAGAGCAACGTAAGATAGGGAATGACGGCAGCGACATTGGCGGCCGCGATGGTGCGCAGGCGATAGGGGATGCGTTGATCATCCGCCAAGTAGGCGGCGATCACCGGCGCCAAGCCGCAAACCGCCACCAAAAATGTCGGAAATGCGGCGACCGCAATCACCGAGATTACGCTGGCGATGCCTAACAGGCGCGACCAGTTGTTCCGTCGCGGTTTGCGGGCATGCGTAGGCTGCAACGCTGACGGCGCTCGTCCAGACGCGCCGCCACCCGTAGGCGGATTGACTGATGAGCGTTTTTTGCCGTTCGGGGCCGCCATGATGCCCGCCCTTCCTCGTCTACATCAACAACTGGAACAAGGAGCTGGTGGCGAATACCCCCATCACCGTGCAGGCGAGATAAAAGGCATACCGATAGCCTGTCAGACGCGCCCGGGCATCATCTGGACCGATCGGCTGTTCAAGCCGGCGGCGTTCGCGATCGATCAGCGAAATTTGACGCCGCACGTTTTCAAAATCACGCTCATCATGTTTCTTGATCGCCGTAAAATTGATGGTATTGGCGATGGCGAAAATATTGCCTTCCTCGATATAGCGGGTGATGAGTTGCCCGAGCTGGCGGCGTCTGGTCTTGCTGTGCAAAGGCTCTACCAGCTTTTTCAGCGCCGGCAGAATGCCTTTCGCCAGATTCTTCAATCCCTGGGGATAATATCTTTCCTGCAACGATCCCAGGATGCGCACCATCTCCATGGTGTAAGCCTCGCTCTGCCCGGCAGCGGCGCCAAGGCGGCTGAGGAGCGTCTCGAACGAACTGGACTGACGGCACAGATAGGCGGCGACATGAGCATCGATCATCGTCATCACCGGCTCGCCGCGCCCCGCCGCTCCATCCAGCGCCGCCGCCAGCTTGCTCAAGCTGTCAACATAGCTCATCTCCACCTTCGGGCTGACGCATGGCAACGATTTATTCAGTTCATAAAGGCAGCGCTCCAATCCAAACCCCAGCGCCGGGTTATTGGCCATGGCTGACAAGCCGGCGAATTTCGTCGTGCTGGCGCGCAAGGAAGGGCTGCGCCCGCTGAGAATGTCGAGCAGCATATCAAGGCGACCGCGGCCGATCAGGTCACGCACCAGCGCCTGCGCTTCCTGATCGTTATCGGCAAATGATACCGTCAACAGCGAGACAAAACCGTCGGGCATGAACCGCAGCGGTCCGAAAATGATCGGTCCTTCAGGAAAAAATACCGCCATCAGCCGCCCCAGCGCCATTGCTTCTTCACCGGCATCATCGGCATGCCCGGCTTTGAATTGCCGCGAGTCCAGGGCGCGCTTGAGCCAATCCTCGCTCAAGCCCTCCGCCAAGCCGTTGGTGATCCAATGGCGGAAACGTTCCGTCTGCGAGAATTCAATGGCCTCTCGCGGCGCATTGGCGAACGCCAAGGCCAGCAACCGTCGATCCTTGAAATTGCGGCCTTGGAACGATAGCGGGCGATTAAGCGCCCAACCGAGATCGCTCATCGTGCCTTTGCGTATCGTCAAGCCTTCCGCCCAGTTGCTAACGTCGTCAGCTGTCCAGCGTTTTTCCGCGTTATCGTCCAAGAGGCCGCGCAACAGATCATTGATCGGTCCGGTGCCGTCATGCGTGCCGCCGGAAGCGACAAAGGATCCCAACTGAATACGCTGCTCAAGAAAGCTGATGCTGCCGTTTTGCGTCACGTCGCGGCCGAGATAAAGCGACATGATGAGCGTGCCCAAGGCAAACATGTCGCAGGCGGGGTCGCCTATGCCGCGCCCGGCGGGCAGCGCCAGCGCCCGTTCGATCGGCTCTTGCGCCGATGACAAATGAACGCCGGGCGGCGCCGAAAAACACTCGCCGAGCACCAATTCGCTGCGCTCGCGATCGCGGTAGTAAAGATCGTGGAGCGTCAGGCTGCGGTGGGTGATGTCAATATCATGGAGGTCCGACAGCGTACGCGCCAGTTGCGGCAAAATTTCCTGTCTAAGCGTGCGTTCGCTGAAAGCGGAAAAATGCTCGCCATCGATCAGCCGGCCGCCGGCAGGAAATTCCACGATGGTGCATAACCGCTGGCCCTGACCGTCCCCGGTCGATGCGGTAACGATCCCTTCGCCGCGCGGGCACAGCACTCCCTTGACCAACCGGCTTTTCAGCTTGGAGACCACCACGTCCCGGCGCGGCACGTCAAGCCGCTGGATAAGGCCATAGACCTTCTGCCGCGGGTCGACGACGTCGCGCGCCGCAAAGGCATAGCCGCCGGCGGTGTCGAGCTCAGGCAGAGGCGCCATCAGGTCCACCGCAAAGCGGTCGGCGACGATGGCTTCATTGGCTGTCGACGCGGTATTGCTAACCATCCCCCTCGTCCGCTGCAATATGCCGCCTACCCAATGGGTAGGCGCGCCCCATGCTATCAGAACACGGTTGCCTTAAAGGGGGGTTAAGGAAGCCTCAGGCGGCGAAAGGATCGCGCACCAGGATGGTATCGTCCCGTTCCGGACTGGTGGACAACAGGGTCACCGGGGTTTCGATCAATTCCTCGATGCGGCGGATATACTTGATGGCGGTGGCCGGCAGGTCGGCCCAGGAGCGCGCCCCGCGGGTGCTCTCCGGCCAGCCCTCGAAGGTCTCATAGATGGGGTCGACCCGGGCCTGATCGTTAACCCCGGCCGGGAAGTGATCGAGCGTCGCCCCGTCCAGCCGGTAGCCGACGCAGACCTTCAACTCGCGAAAGCCGTCCAGTACGTCGAGCTTGGTTAATGCAATGCCGTCGATGCCGCCGATCTTCATCGCCTGGCGCACCATCACGGCGTCAAACCAGCCGCAGCGCCGGGAGCGGCCGGTCACGGTGCCGAACTCGTGCCCTCGCTCGCCCAGGGTTTTGCCGATCTCGTTGACCTGCTCAGTGGGAAACGGTCCGCTGCCGACCCGGGTGGTGTAGGCCTTGGTGATGCCCAGGACATAGTTCAGGGAATTGGGGCCGAGGCCGGAGCCGCCGGCGGCTTGCGAAGAGACGGTATTGGACGAGGTGACATAAGGGTAGGTGCCGTGATCGACGTCGAGCATAATGCCTTGCGCGCCCTCAAACAGGATGCGTTTGCCGGCGCGGCGCGCCTCGTCCAGAACCCGCCAGGAAGCGCATACAAAGGGCAGGATTTTAGGCGCAACGGCCAGGATCTCGGCAATCAGCGCGTCGCGGTCGATGAGCGGCTTGCCAAGCCCGGCGCGCAGCGGATTGTGATGGGCCAGCAGCCCATCGACCCGGGAGGCCACTTGATTCCGATCCGCCAAATCGGCGACGCGGAGCGCGCGGCGCGCCACCTTGTCCTCATAAGCCGGGCCAATGCCGCGCCGGGTGGTGCCGATCTGGCCGGCGCCCGAGGCGTCCTCGCGGAAGGCGTCCAGCTCACGGTGAAAGGGTAGAATGAGGGCGCAGTTTTCCGCAACCTTCAGGTTTGCCGGGGTCACCGCCACCCCCTGCCCGGTCAGGCGCTCGACCTCGCTCAATAGCGCCCAGGGATCGACCACCACGCCGTTGCCGATGACCGACAGCTTGCCCTTGCGGACGATGCCTGAGGGCAGCAGGCTCAGCTTATAGGTCACCTTGTCGATGACCAGGGTATGGCCGGCATTATGCCCGCCCTGAAAGCGCACCACCACATCGGCCCGCTCGGACAGCCAGTCGACGATCTTGCCCTTGCCTTCATCGCCCCACTGGGCGCCAACTACCACGACGTTCGCCACGTTGTTTCGTCTCTCTTTCCGTTTCGTTTAAGCGATGGCCTGAACGCCGCCATGCGCCAGAATATGGGTGCAGCCCAATGCCGCCGCTTGTTGACGGACATCAGCCTCTTTCGCCAGACCGCGCACGGTGCGCCAGCCTTCCCCTTGCAGCCGCCGCGCCTCGGCCAGCGAGACGCCGAACGGTACATAGACCTTCTGCGACGGGATTGCCGCCGGCGCTGCCCTGATAACGCTATCGAGGTAGACCGTAAAGCCCGTGGCGCTTTCCCGGCCGCGGCCTTCGGCGGCGGCAATCTCGTAGCGGCCGCCACGGCCGATCTCACCCCGCGCACCCTTAGCGAACAAGGTAAAGGAAATGCCGGTCTTATACTCAAAGCCCTCGAACTCGCCGGGATCGACGGTGACGGCCAGGTCGGGCGCGGCCTCTTTTAAGCGCGCCACCAGGGTTTTGAGGCCGGCGATCAGCGGCTGCACGGCATCCGGCAAGGCCAGCCGACCCAAGGCGGCCAACGCGTCGTCGGCCGGGCCGGCAGCGGCGAGCAGGCCGCGAAACACCGCGCCGGCTTCACCCTTCAGAGCGGCCAGCTCGCCGGCGTCCTTATCGTTCAAGGCCGCCTGCAACGCCTTGGTCGCCGCCTTCGACAACTCGAAGTGCGCGGCCAGCGTCGGCGCCAAGGTCGGCACCGTTAGATCAACGGAAAGATTCTCCAGGCCGATGGCCGTCAAGGCGTCGGCGGCGATCAGCAAGACCTCCAGATCGGCCTCCAGGGACGGCTCGCCAATGAGCTCGATGCCGGCCTGGCCGAACTGCCGCTCGGGCCGCAATTGGCCGCCGCGCACCCTGAGCACGTCGCCGGCGTAAGCCAAGCGCAAGGGGCGCGCCTCGGCGGCAAGCCGCGTGGCGGCGATGCGCGCCACCTGAATGGTCATGTCGGTGCGTAAGCCCATCATGCGATGGGTCACCGGGTCCATGACCCGGAACATGGCGCGGGCCTGGGTCTTGCCGGAGCCGGCCAGGAGGCTATCCTCGAACTCCGCCAGCGGCGGCGACACTCGGTCGTAGCCGAAGGCGGCGAAGCGGTCGAGCAGACGGGTGACGAGGGCTGCCTGACGCTCGGCGTCGGGCGGGAGATCATCGTGAAATCCCTCCGGCAGCAATGCTCTTTCCGAATAGTCGGCCATGGTAATTAATCGGAATGCCCTGGTTTAAATCGCCCGCCACAATATCGGCATTCCCTGCCCTCGTCGAGCGCGGAAATACCCCTCACCCTACCCTCTCCCCAAAGAGCGGGGATTTTTTATTTTACCCTCTCCCGTGGGGAGAGGGAGGGCGCGGAGCGCCAGGGTGAGGGGGCGATCTCCTAGAATTGCAGAAGCTTGACCTGGCGGACCATTTTCAGCGCCCGGATCTGCTCTAACACCTTCGCCGGCACCGGCTGGTCGACGGCAATCAGTGCGATGGCTTCCTTGCCGGCGGCCGTGCGGCCGAGGTTGAAGGTGGCGATGTTGATCTTGGCGTCGCCGAGGATGGAGCCAAAATTGCCGATGAAGCCCGGCAAGTCCTCGTTGACGATGTAGATCATGTTGGGCGTCACCTGGGCCTCGATGTTGATGCCCTTGACCTGGACGATGCGCGGGCCGCCGTCAGCGAACAGCGTGCCGGCGACATCGCGGGTCTGCTTTTCGGTGGTCACCACCAGGCGGACGAGGGTGTGATAGTTGCCCTCGCGGTCGTGCTTGACCTCGGTCACCTCGATGTCGCGCTCCTTGGCGATGGTGAGCGCATTGACCATGTTGACCGAATCCATCAGCGGCCGTAGCAAGCCTTCCACCACCACGGCTGTCAGCGGCCGAGTATTCAGGGCGGTAACATCGCCCTCATACTCGATGGTGACTTTCTTGATGGCGGTTTCGGTGAGCTGGCCGGCGAAGCTGCCCAATTGCGAGGCAAGCTTCATGTAGGGCCGCAGCCGCGGCGCATCCTCGGCGCTGACCGAGGCCATGTTCAAGGCATTGGTCACCGCGCCGTCCAAGAGATAATCCGCCATCTGCTCGGCGACCTGCACCGCGACGTTGACCTGCGCTTCATTGGTGGAAGCGCCGAGATGCGGCGTGAAAATGGCTTTATCGATGGCAAAGAGTTCATTTTCCTTGGCTGGCTCTACTTCGTACACATCCAGAGCCGCGCCCGCCACCTTGCCGGACTCCAGCGCGACTTTTAAATCCTTCTCGACAACAAGGCCGCCGCGAGCGCAGTTGATGATGCGCACGCCATCCTTCATTTTGTCGAACGCTGCAGCATCGATGATGTTGCGCGTGGCGGGCGTCAAGGGCGTGTGCAAGGTGATGAAATCGGCGCGGCGCAGGAGGTCATCCAGCTCCACTTTCTCGACGCCAAGATCAACCGCGCGTTCCGGCGACAGGTAGGGATCGAAAGCGATCACCTTCATCTTCAGCCCCAGCGCCCGTTCGGCGACGATGGCGCCGATGTTGCCGCAGCCAATGATGCCGAGCGTCTTGGAAGTCAGCTCGACGCCCATGAACTTGTTCTTCTCCCACTTGCCGGCGCGGGTGGAACGGTCAGCCTGGGGAATTTGCCGCGCCAACGCGAACATCATGGCGATGGCGTGTTCGGCGGTGGTGATGGAATTGCCGAACGGCGTGTTCATCACCACGATGCCCTTGGTGGTGGCGGCTGGCACGTCAACATTATCGACGCCGATGCCGGCGCGGCCGATCACCTTGAGGTTTTTTGCCGCCGCGATGACCTCCTTGGTCACCTTGGTGGCGGAGCGGATGGCAAGGCCGTCATATTGCGCGATGCAGGCGATCAATTCGTCCTTGCTAAGCCCGACGATCTGGTCGGCAACGATGCCGCGGGCTTCAAAAATCGCCTTGGCGAGCGGGCTTAAGTCATCAGAGATCAAAATCTTGACCATGGGAGAATCCTTTTGTGTTTAAGGCCTCTCACCCTCCGCTGCGCGGATCCCCCTCTCCCGTGGGGAGAGGGTCGGGGTGAGGGGAAAATCCTTCAGAGCTTCAATTCCGCAAACGCCCAATCAAGCCAGGGCGTGAGCGCTTTGATGTCTGATTTTTCCACCGTGGCGCCGGTCCAGATGCGCAGTCCGGGCGGTGCGTCGCGATAATTGCCGATATCGAAGGCGACGCCTTCGGCTTCGAGAAGCGAGGCGATTTTCTTGGCCGCCTTGGCCTGCGCCTCGGCATCAAGCGCGGTGAATTTCTGATCGACGATCTTCAAGCACACCGAGGTGCAAGAGCGCGTAGCCGGGTCAACCGCCAGGAAATCCACCCACGGCGTTTTTTCGACCCATTCGGCCAGCGTCTGGAAGTTTCCTTCCGAACGGGCGATCAGTCCTTGCAAGCCGCCGACTTTTTCCGCCCATTTCAGCGCGTCGATGTAATCCTCGACGCACAGCATGGAGGGGGTGTTGATGGTCTCACCCTCGAAAATGCCATCGATCAACTTGCCGCCCTTGGTCATGCGGAAAATCTTCGGCAACGGCCAGGTTGGCTTATAGGTTTCCAGCCGCTCCACCGCGCGCGGGCTTAAAACCAGCATGCCGTGCGCCGCTTCGCCGCCCAACACCTTCTGCCAGGAGAAGGTGACGACATCGAGCTTGGGCCACGGTAAATCCATGGCGAACGCCGCCGAGGTGGCATCGCAAATGGTCAGCCCGCCGCGCTTATCAGCAATCCACTCGCCGTCTGCCACGCGCACGCCGGAGGTGGTGCCGTTCCAAGTGAACACCACGTCATGGGACATGTCTGCTTGCATCAAGTCCGGCAGCTCGCCGTAGCCCGCTTTCAGAATGCGTACATCATTGAGCTTTAATTGCTTGGTGACATCGGTGACCCAACCTTCGCCGAAGCTTTCCCAAGCGAGGAGATCGACGCCGCGCGCGCCGAGCATGGTCCACAGCGCCATTTCCACCGCGCCGGTGTCGGAAGCCGGGACGATGCCGATCTTATAGTCGGCGGGCACGCCGAGCACGGCGCGGGTGCGGTCGATGGCTTCCTTGAGCCGCTCTTTACCCGGTTTGGAGCGGTGCGAACGGCCGAGGAGAGCGTCTTTGAGAGCGGATAAGTCCCATCCGGGACGTTTGGCGCAGGGTCCTGAGGAAAACAAGGCGGACCGCGGCTTGGCGGCAGGTTTGGTCATGTCAATCTCCTATTCTGTGACAGAATAGGCTCACCCCGTTGGGAGGGTGTGGCCCGGGCGCGAGGGTATAGATCGCCGCCGGGAAGTCAATGGAAATCTTTTCGCAGGTGCGAAAGGCTTTTTATCCCCCCTCCCAGTTTTTATCTCCCTCTCCTTTGAGGAGAGGGCATCTTTTTTCTCCCTCTCCTAGCAGGAGAGGGGTGGGGTGAGGTAGAGTTCCTTCCATCATCCAGTCACGAGGTTGCCATGCCCGCCGCGTTATCGCTGCCCCATATATTACCCATCATATTTTTGGTCTGCTCCAACGTGTTCATGACCTTTGCCTGGTACGGGCATTTGAAATTCAAGAGCACAGCGCTATGGATCGCCGTGCTGGTCAGTTGGGGCATCGCGTTTTTTGAATACTGGCTCGCCGTGCCGGCCAACCGCATCGGCCACGCGGTCTATTCGGCGGCGGAATTAAAGACCATGCAGGAGGTGATCACGCTCTGCGTCTTCGCGGCGTTTTCGGTATTTTATTTAAAGGAACCGATGACGATCAACCACGCCATCGGCTTCACGCTGATTTTCATCGGCGCGTATTTTGTTTTCGGCAAGCCGGTGGGGTGAAGTTAGACATTTATGTTCTTAGCGGAATTTCAGAAACAAATACCCTTTCCGCTGCGTCATGCACGCCGGCTTTCATTAGAGCATGAATGAAAGCCCCCTGAATCGGCCACGGATTTAGCGAAGGACCAATAATAATCCGATCAATTAGTGACGGCAACTCTACGCCAACCAAGCCTTCATCAGGGATATCTGCCAATGGAATTTTAAAAATTTTCTGTGGAGCCCCATCAATCGTAACAACATCAGGCTTTAGAACTTCAGATTTCCATATTTCAGGAAAATGCAACACTCTCCATTCCTGCTCTTCTGAAAAACCCTTATGCTTTGTACATGTTATGCCGAATAGAAATACCCTATAAATACACTCTGCAATTATTCCCGGGTTTATGCTTTTGATGTAGTCGCGGTTATTTTCCATATTGGAAACGATATTGTTCAGTTCATTGAAAAAAACGGTATCCGAGTATGAAACAGGGAATAAGTACGCTTCCAACGCGTCTGATTCACCAAAAAAAAGAGCCGAATTTAGGACCAAGGCAACACGAGCAGGAGTTCTACCATAGGCCCTCCACATAGATAACCGACCCACATCATCTTCGTTTTTTGTATCGTGTACGGAAAAGCAGCTTACATATGTTTCAAATCTAATAAAAAGAGAGCTATCGTCAAATTTCTTGATAACAATATTTATTATATCATAATTTACTCCACACGCCATCAACACTTCGAAGAACTTATTTCGTTTCTGTTCATCACGGAAATATGAATTGAGTAATTGGAGGCCATAATTTATTTCGCTATAGTCGTTCATACACAGTGCGTTCCTCATCCAGAACTCTCTTGTGTCTATAATTTTTAATGCGTTCTCAGCGCTTGTATAGTGAACAAACTTATTATTTGAATTAATGATCTTTTGTTTTTCGTTTAGAGAAAATGGAAAAAAAATTTCTTCTAGCTTACTATAGTCAGGCTCGTCACCCATTTTTCACCATCTCCCTATGCGTGTTATCAAAGCAAATTGCAACTAAGGGGAGCTTAAATATATACACCACTCCGTCATTCCCGCGAAAGCGGGAATCCAGATTCTTTTGCGATTGACTGGTTCCCCGCCTTTCGCGGGGATGACGCCAAGGGCCGTTTTTTATGCTCAACCAGAAACGCTGAACCCTTGCCCAGAGAAAGGCAGGAGAATGAGAGAGCCGCCACTTGATCAGCGCGTCCCTATTTTTTCGTCCAATTTAACATGCCAAGTTAAAATAGCCGAAAAACTACCCCCTCCCTCAGCTTCGCCATCGGTTAAGTTCGCTGACCGTGGCAAGCGGCGCAGTCCTGGGCTCTGGCTTGCTAAAATCATATAACCCATTGATATAAAAATATTATTTTTATAAATGCCTTGCCAAACCATGGCGTCAATAGATGCCGTGCCGCCTCTTCGGCATCCTCATAGTCAGGGCGCACATTTTTCCTCGCCGATTGTGATGCCGATCACAGCGGGGCGCGGCGGGATTTCCTACATTACGACCATGCCGCTTACGTGATGACGCAAGACAACATCCACCAGGCGCCGCCACGGACAATCGGCCAGAAAGATGCAGGTTCGCCTGCCGCAACATCAAGCCTAAAGGAGATTAAGAGCCATGTTGACCGTTCATTACTTCTCAACCGCGCGGCTGGTGCAGCCGGACAACGATTTCGCCGACAGCGCCGGATTTTTCAATCGTCTGAGCGCCCGGCGTCATCGCATCAAGCGGGCAGCGTACCGCCGCCACCAAAAAATCTGCGACTCGTTTCGGGAAGTGGCGTGAATGGGGCCTATCTGCCAATCGCCGCATCGATATGGTTCAACGGCCCATGACCATGACCAAAACCGGGAGCAAGCTGAATCGCCCGCCACACATAGTCCCGTGCGCGGGCGACAGCCTTTTCCAGGGGCATGTTCTGGGCGACGCCGGCAGCGATAGCGGAAGCGAGCGTGCAGCCCGTGCCGTGGGTGCTGGCGCTGTCGATCTTGTTGCTTTCAAAGCGCGTGATGCCTTCGGCCGTCACCAACAGGTCCACCAAACGGCGCGCCGGCAAGTGGCCGCCTTTCATCACCACCGCCCGCGCCCCCATGCCTATGATTTCTTTCGCCGCCTCAACCATATCGGCCTCGCCGGCAATGGCGCGGCCGGTCAGCACTTCGGCCTCGGGGATATTGGGCGTGACCACCGCCGCGCCTTGGATCAGCCGGGCCTTCAACGCTCCCACCGCATCATCGGCCAGTAGCCGCCCGCCGGAGGTCGCCACCATCACCGGGTCCACCACCCGGGGGATGGCCGGCCCATGGGCGTCCAGGGCATCGGCCACTGCTTGAATGATAGGCGCCGTGGCCAGCATGCCGATCTTGATGCAATCAGCGCCGATATCGTCGAGCACCACCGCGATCTGCTTGGCGACGAAGGCCGGCGGGACAGGGAATACCTCGTGCACCGCCACGGTGTCCTGGGCGGTGAGCGCGGTTACCGCGGTGGCGGCATAAGCGCCCATCATGGTCACCGCCTTGATATCGGCCTGAATGCCCGCGCCTCCGCCGGAATCCGAGCCCGCCACAATCAACACCCGGCCTTGCATCGCCCCTGCCCTCCGTTGCCGTTTAGGGCGCGGAGCATGCCACAGGCGCGCGTACCCGCAAAGCCCATTGCCTCGCCGCGCCGTGGCGGCTATGGTGCCCGCCCGTTTTTGAGGATCAAGGAGACCGTTCGTCATGGCCGACGTAGGGGGCATCGCCGCCGAGCAACTGAAAAGCTTCATCGAGCGTATTGAGCGCCTGGAGGAAGAAAAAAAGGCGCTCGCTGAGGACATCAAGGACGTCTACGCCGAAGCCAAGGGTACCGGCTTTGAGCCGAAGATCATGCGCCAGGTCATCCGCTTGCGGAAAATGGAAGAGCACGCCCGCAAGGAGCAGGAGGCGCTCCTTGACCTTTATACCCATGCCTTGGGTCTTGATCGGGGGTAGACATAAAAAAAAGCCTTCCCCCTCGATGGGGGAAGGTTTGGATGGGGGTGATAGCACGTGAAATGTTCGACATCACCCCCACCCCGACCCTCCCCCATCAAAGGGGGAGGGGGAAATAGCTGATTAAAAACCCAGCTTACCTACCCCGCCTTGCCGCCGTTGATGGCGTGGGGGAAGCCTTCCAGCCCCAACTCCGCCACCTTGCGATAAAGGGTGGAGCGGCCAATGCCCAGCCGCCGCGCCACTTCCGACATATGGCCGTTATATTTTTCCAAGGCCAGGCGGATGATATCCGATTCGATATCGCTCAGCATGCGCAGGTGGCCCTTGTCATCGGTCAGCGCAATGGTGGTCGGCGCAGATGGGCGATGATCGTTGACCGCCGACGTTTCCGCCGTTACGGCGGGCGGCGGCCCTGAAACCGCGGACAGAACCTGCGGGAAGTCGTTGACGTCCAGCTCGTCGCCATCGGCCAGGATAACGGCGCGGAAGATGGCGTTTTCCAACTGCCTGACGTTGCCCGGCCAATCATACTGAGTGAGCAGTTCCATGGCGCGCTGCGTCACCGGGCGCACCGACTTTCCTTCGCCCTTGGACAAGGTTTCCACCAGATGACGAACCAGGCGCGGAATATCCTCCCGCCGTTCGCGCAAGGGCGGGATGCGGATCGGAAAGACATTCAAGCGATAAAGCAGATCTTCGCGAAAGTTGCCTTCCTTGACGCGCTCGATCAGCGTCTTGTTGGTGGCGGAGATGAGCCGGATATCAACCTTGACCGGCTTGCGGCCGCCCACCGGATCGACCTCGCCCTCCTGAATGGCGCGCAACAGCTTGACCTGGATATCCAGCGGCAGTTCACCGATCTCGTCCAAAAATAGCGTGCCGCCGTTGGCTTCCACAAACTTGCCGTCGTGGCGATCAGTAGCCCCGGTAAACGCGCCTTTTTCATGGCCGAAAAGAATGCTTTCTACCAGGTTTTCCGGAATCGCGCCGCAGTTGACGGTGATGAAGGGCTTGTCGGCGCGGTCGCTCGATCCTTGAATGGCGCGGGCGAACATTTCCTTGCCGACGCCGCTTTCGCCTTCGATCAGAATTGGGATATTGGAAGCCGCGCCCTTCTTGGCGAGCTCCACCGCGCGCATCATGGCCGGACTTTCGCCAATCAGATCGGCAAAGTTCATGCGCCCGGCCCAGCGCCGCTTGCCGCGAGTAATTTCGCCAGTTGCGGTATTGGTACGCAGGGCGTTCTCTACCGCCGCCTTCAGACGATCGGGCGACGCCGGCTTAGGAATAAAATCGGTGGCGCCGGCGCGCATGACGGCAACCACGGTTTCCACCGAGCTTTCGGCGGTGAGCACGATGATCGGCAGATTGGCTTTTTTCGGGCGGACCTCGGCCAGCACATCGAGCCCGCTCATCTGCGGCATCATCAGGTCGAGAAGAACGACATCGATCTTGCTCTGTCCGCCGAGAATGAGGTCAGCGGCGTCACGGCCCGAGGCGGCGGATACTACCTCATATCCGAACGATGACAGCGCCGCCATCAACAGTTTACGCTGCAGGGGTTCGTCGTCGACAATGAGCACAACCTTCGCCATCGCAATCCGCCATTTGACTTTTTGTCCTACCGTCTCATTACGGCACAAGTGGTTAAAATTTACTTAATTTTTTGGAAGCGCCTTTCATGATCGGCAAATCGCCGCTGCCATGGCTACAACCATGCGTCGGCGCAAAGGGCGATGAAAAACTTTGCAGGCGGTGTGTTCAGTCAGCGGGATTATTGGAAAGCAGCGCTTGCTCGCGGCAAACCTTGACCGCCTCCGCGCGCTGCGAGACGCCAAGCTTGGCGAACAGGCTCTTCATGCGATACTTGACGGTGTTGGGCGAAATGCCGAGCTTAAGGGCGATTTCCTTATTAGAAAAGCCATGGTCAAGCTCCCGCAGAACCGCCAATTCAGCCGAGGTCAACACAATCCCTTCGCTGTCCTGCCGTTTCTCCAAGCGGCGGAGATCGCGCAGCAACTCGCGCAGAAAATTGTCGCGGTAGCGATCCTGCGGCAGTGATGAACCGCCATGAAGGATAGCCTCGATAACCGGCTTCAAGCGGCGTCCATGCTCCAGGTAGGGACGCAGGATGCCGGTGAAAAGCCCGTCTCGCACCGCTTTGTCAAGGGCCCGCGCCGCCGCCTCTGTCCGTCCCGCCGCCGACGCCGCCGCGGCCTGCAACAAGGTGAGCATGATCAACTGGCAAATATCCCCGTTGGTTTCGGCAGCTGTCACGCATGGCGTCAGCGTGTCTTCGGCCGCATCATAGTCCTTGCCGGCGATATGGATCATCGCCAGGCTCGCCGCTGTCAGACACACGGAACGATGGGACGGCAGGTCAATCGATACCGCCAGGAACTGCCGCAAACGGGGAACATAACTTGGAAGCTCCGCCGTGCGGCCACTGAGGAAAAGATAATATACCGACTGACAATCCGCCAAGAGAAGCAGGCGATCCAAATGACGCTCTCTGGCCATGGCGCGGGCCCGATCCAAGGCCGCCAGGGCGGCATCCAGGCCATGCTCTGCCCATGCCACGGCAGCCGCGGCGGAATAGGCGGTGGCGTAAAGCTCATACCAGCCGTCACTTTGCTCGGCTACCGGCAAGGCATGACGCAAGCGCTTGGCGGCTTCCTCCACCAGGCCGCGCTCGGCCAGAACTTCGGCCAGGTAAATCGACGTGTGCGCCGAAAGATCGATACCGTCGCCAAAGCGCACCTCGAGCTCCTTCTCGGTGCCGCGCAGAATCTGCTCGGCGTCATCTAGGCGACCCTGCGCCAAGTGCGCCTTGGCCTGGGTAAAGCGCAAAAACACCTCGCCGTAAAGCGATCTTAAAACGCGATAGTGGCTGATCGCGTCATCACAGGCTTCAAGCGCCTGCTTGAAGGAGCCGTACTCGTAATATTTCGTCGCTAGCGAATCCGCCAGGATGGCATGCAGAACATGGTCGTTCTTATGAATTCTTTGCCGCAGTTTCTTGACTCGTTCGATATCCGCCAGCGGCATCGCCTCATCGGCATAATCGGCCAGAATATGCGCGACCACCTCATAGTCTATTGCCTCCTGCGCGCTCCAGGTTGGCTGCTTTTCCAGACCATGAAAATAATCAAGAGCCGACTTGACATCGCCATCCTTGACCAGAAGGAAAGCCTTGGCGAGGGAAAGCAGCAGATATTCCCGCACGATCGCGTCAGGAAAGCCCGCGATTGCGCTGCGTATCATATTGATGCGGCCATCCATGATGAGACGCCAACCGCCGGCGTCGCTCAACAGCCGCGCCGCGAGATGATAATCGCCGGCCTTCAAGGCGTGATGCACCGCCGCCCTGGTCATGCCATGCCCGGCCAGCCAATCCGCCGCCCGGTAGTGCAGCTCGGCAATGGCTTCAGCGCCATAACGCTGAAGTCGGTCGCGCAGAAAATCGAGAAACAGCATGTGATAGCGAAACCACTGGCGGTCATCATTTTCCGGCACCAGAAACAGATCGCGCTCATAAAGCTGTTCCAGCATCAGCCAGCCGTCGCGCCGATCTGTCAGGGCATTGGCGATATCACCATTGAGGCGGTCAAGAATCGCGGTTTGCATGAGAAAGCTTTGCGTCTCTTCCGGCAGGGCGGACAGCACCTGTTCGCTCAAATAGCGCGTCAGATCCGTCGTCCGACCAGAGAAATCGGACACCAGACGCGCCTTCTGCCCATCGCCATTCAGCCACATCCGCGCCATCTGCAAGGCAATAGGCCAGCCTTCCGTGCGGTCGGTCAGGCGATGCAGTTCCAGTTCACTCAAATGCGCGCCGGAACTTGCCAACAGGGCGGCAACCTCCTGCCGAGAAAAACGCAGATCGTGAGCGGTGACTTCAATCAGATCGCCACGAGCCCGAAAGTTCTCAATATCGATTTCCGGCCGCCAGCGCGACGCGATGATAAAGTGAACATGCCGGGGAAGCTGGCGCATCAGAGTCTTGAACAGCGCGCTTAATTCTTCCGACTGAGCACGATTGAATTCATCAAGAAAGATGGCCAAGGGATCGCTGTTCTCGGCAACAGTGTTGATGAATGCCGTAGCCAGCGACTTGACCGACATTTTTTCATCAAAATTGACCAAGCCTGATAGCGGATCATAGTTCACATAGCCGATTTTGGCGATGGCGGCGAACATATGCGCCAAGCACACGGAGGGCGAAGCTTCGTCTTCCTCCAGCGTCAGCCAGGCGGCAGCGATGCGCCGACCCTGCACTTCCTTTAACCACTGCATAAGGAGGCTGGTTTTGCCATAGCCGGCGCCGGCGTGAACCACCGTCAAACGGTGGCGCAGCACGTCGTCCAGCAGTATCATCAGGTCTTGGCGAACAATATGACCTTCATCGCGGTCCTGGGGGGCAAGCTTGGTGGCGGCTAGTTCATCCAGCCTGGTATGTAGGTCACTGCGCTCATTCGATCGCCGCATGACATGTTGCCCACGTTAGTCATGTCCCCACCATGACGCTTATGGAGCATATCACAGTCATCGCGAGAATGAAAATTATCCAAGGTTCAAGCGAGGGCAGGCTTTCTAGTCTCTTCAAAGCCCATTAGCACGTTGGCGACGTTCATACCAATGGCGTCCACGTTATAGCCGCCCTCCATGATGAACAGCGTCGGCAGGCGCAAGGTGGACAGTCGTTCGCCCAGGCGAAGAAAATCCTCAGAATCAAGCTTAAAATGGGAAATCGGATCTCCCGCATAGGTATCAACCCCCAGCGAGATCACCGCTGCCTCCGGCTTATACTTGCGGATGGCCTCCAGCGATACCGCCAACGTATTAAACCACTCCTTGACCGTGGCGCCATGGGGCAGCGGGAAATTAATATTATATCCCTCGCCCTTACCAACGCCTCTCTCATCCGCGTGGCCCAAAAAGAAGGGGTAGTCCTCATTGGGATCACCATGGATGGAAACGAACAAAACATCGTCACGATCATAGAAAATCGACTGCGTGCCATTGCCATGATGGTAATCGACATCAAGAATGGCAATGCGCTTCATGCCGCGCGCAATCAAGGACTGAGCGGCGATGGCGGCGTTATTGAGGAAGCAGTAGCCGGCGTAATAGGCGCGTGAGGCATGATGACCCGGCGGCCGGCACAGCGCAAACGCCGCCCGATCACCCTTGATCAATAGATCGGCGCCGGTCAGCGCCACCTGCGCCGACGCGTAGGCAGCCTCCCAGGTACCTTGGGTGATTGGCGCCGTGGCGTCAAAGGAGTAGTAAGCGATCTTGCCATAAATCGATGTCGGCAGACGGCGGCTCATGTCGGGCATCGGCGTGCAGCAGGGCAGCGCATCCCCCTCGCCTCCCGCCGCACGCCATGCCTCCCACGCCCCGTGAAGAAACTCCACATAATCGCGGGCATGCACCGCCGTGATGGCATTGATCCCAAAGTCGCCGGGCGCGATGATGGGGCCGAGTTTTACCTCCTCGATGCGGGCGCGGATGGCATCCGCTCGGACAGGTCGCTCGTGGCAGGGCACCAGCTTGTTACCGAAAAGTTCGGCCTGGCCATGCTGCAGTCTATGCTTGTCGCTGTAGATCGTTTTCACGCTACAAAATCCTGTGCATTATTACACTATTCTATACCCAACCAGGTCGTACGGCCTGCGGTCTCAGCCCTTTAAAACATCATAAAATTGCGGCAAATCATAGCCGCGCAGCGCTTTCCTTTCCCGGGGGGTGGGGTAGACGCGCTTGCTGTGGATAACGCCGGCGCGCACCACCGCCGCCAGGGTCCCGACGGCCAACGCGGTGGGGTTGATCACCGGCACGTCAATCTTGTCGTTCAACAGGCGTTTTCGCAGCTTGTCCGTATAGCGTGAAAATTCGGTGCAGCCAAAAACCAGGATATCGGCGCCGTCCTCTCTGACCGCCCGCGACGCCGCCTCCACCAGCCGCGCCATGGTCAATGCTTCATCTTTCTCCACCGCTTCCACGGCAAGCCCGGTGCCGCGCACGCCGGCAAATTGCTCGCCCAGCCCCATCGCGCGCACCTGCGCCCCCACCATCGGTCCGGTATCGTCGCAAACATCGATAATGCCAAACTTGTTGCCCAAGGTCGCCGCCAGGCGAAACCCGATCTCTGCCGCGCCCATGACCGGAATATCAAGGGCGGCGCGCAAGGTCTTCAGGCCGGGATCGAGCATGCAATCAATAAGAATGCCGTCTGCGCCTTCCTGCCGCGCCTTCAGGCCGGCCCGCAAGACGCCGGGAACCGCAAGAGCGTCATCCATTTCGTTTTCCACCGAGCTCGGCCCGCTATCCAACAGCCGGCCGATCACTTGCACCCCGGCCAGGTCGGCAAATTGCCGGTCAAGAAACGCCTGATAGCTGTCTTCCGAGATGTGCGGCGATGCGATCACCGGCGCGATAGTATATATTTTCAGCATCCTCAGTTCCCTTGGTATTCCGGCAGCGGCTTGCCGAATTTGACAGCGCAGCGCATCAAGGCAACATAACACAGCCCAGCCGCCATAAATGAATCGACCGACGGAATAGTCGTCAACGTCAAGGAAGTGTTGGCGGTGACAAGCCCCGTGACAGAACCCATTCCCCAGGCCGCAAAAGCCGACCAGCGAATGGGTGGCCCCTTGGCAAGAATTTCCACATCATACCGCCGCCGGGCGATGAGATAGAAATCAGTGACATAAATGGCAGCCACGGGAGGCATGAACACACCAAGCGTAATGAGGAAGGGAATGAACACCTCGATGATGCCGGAAAGCGCCACCCCCGTGCCCAGCACGCCGGCGATCAGCGTCAATTTCCATGGTTTGATCAGCCGGAACGTCGCCGCCAAACTCAGCCCCGAGCTATAGAGATTGGCGGCATTCGACGTCCAGGTAGAAAAGATGAGCACGAATAATGCTGGCAAGCCAAGGCCAAGGCCGAGAAATATCTTCATCAAATCGGCCTCGCCGGTGACCAGGCTCGGAATCGCTGCCGACAATAAAATCACTGGAGCGCCAATCCCATAGGAGACGAACATGCTGCCCACCGCGCTTTTTCGTGAGGAGATGTAGCGCGTGAGGTCAGGGATGGAGGCCGCGCCCACCATGCTGCCGCCGGCCACAGCCGAGATCGCCAGCCCCAGACTCATGGTTTGAGGCGGCTCGCCAAACAAAACCTCGGGGGTCGCCTGCATGATCGCCACACTCATGATGACGACCAGAATGATGACCAGCAGCGGCACCGCCAGCAGCGACAGACGATCCAGCGCCTTAAATCCAAAAATGGTGGTCAGCACCATCAGCATGCTGCCAATGGCGACGTAAAGCTGCCAGCCCCCTGACATATGATAAAGCTCGCGCATGGTCGCCACCATGGCGTCGCCGAACAAAGCGGCATTGACGCCAAACCAGCCAAACATGGTAACAGCGAATACGGTGTTGACCAACCTCGCCCCAGCAACGCCGAAGGCGAATTGCACCACCATGTAGGTGCTAAGCCTGGCTTCAGCCCCCACCAGGGCGGTCAGGCTGGCGACAAATGCCAGAATAAGCCCGCCGGCGGCAAAGGCAATGCCAGCCTTTTCCAGGCCAAGGGCGGTGCCGATCTGCGCCCCCATCAAAAAACCCGGCAAGGCGATGCTGATGCCGATGATGATCAGCGCCACCCGGGTGCCGCTGACCGTCGCCTGGTCAGGCACCGGCGCGGTGGAGAAATCCTCAACCAAAGCTTCAAGCTTTTCCATACCGTCACCTTGGCCCGATTATCCCTCGGAAGCCGCGTCCATCACTAGAGAAAAATTCGAGTAGGATAGGGAAAAAGTTCCCTATCCTACTCGCAAGTCGAACACGTGCTTCCTAGAAATTCACGCGGAATGTCGCCCCGTACTCGCGTGGCCGCCCGAACCAGACTGAAGTGTGCGAATCGCCGATGGCGATGAGGTCCTGCGCCCAAGCTATATACTCGGAATCCGTCAGGTTCTTCCCCCAGAACTTCAATTGCCACTTCTTGCTTTCCGGCTCGATGATAAGGTAGGCATTGACCATCGAGTAGCCGTCTTCCTTCTCAAATGCCGAATTGATGGTGGTCTGGAAGTAGCTTGAGCGGTAACTGTAGTCACCGCCGAGGATCAGCGAGCCAAAATTCGCCAGCGCCATTTCGTATTGCGCACCAATATTGGCATTCCAATGCGATAGCGACGGCAGCCTTGTAGATTCGGTAACAAAGGCAATCGGCGCGATTTCCGTCCATTCCTCATCAGTATAGCCTAGGCTGCCATATAACGTGAGCGGGTCGGCGGGTCGCGCCTGGAATTCGATTTCAAAGCCTTTTAGATCAACGTCGCCAGCATTGTTCACTGGGAAGTAGAAGTTCCCTTCATTGTCTACCGCACCGGTTAGCATTTGAATATCTTTATACTTTGTCAAGAATGCCGCCGCATTAAGGCGCAATCTGTTGTCCAACCATTGCGATTTCACACCAGCTTCAAAGGACCAGACCTTTTCCGGCTCATAGGCATTGAACTGCGAGGCCGAGTCAGGACGGCCATTGAAACTGCCACTTTTGAAGCCGCGTGTCGCCGAGGCATACAGCATCACATCATCCGTGGCCTGAAACTCAACCCCAAATCTTGGTGAAAAATTGTTCCAACTAGCATCTCCAGGAATCTGGAACGGCGCAACGATGGCGGCCTCCTTCTTTTCGTGAGTCCATCGCGCCCCAGCGGTCAGGCTGAACTGCTCCGTTACGTTATATGTAGCCTGTCCAAAGACGGCGATGTTTTCGGTATCGAGTTCAAGGACGGTAGTGCGTGCAGTGCCATAAGGCAGATTAAAAGGCGCGCCATAGTAGGCATAGTAGTAGTTGGCTATATTCTGATCGACGTTCTCCTTCAGATAATAAGCGCCAACAATCCACTTCAGATTTTCAGAGTTGCCCGATAGCTGGAGTTCCTGTGTGAACTGATTCTGCCGTTGATCGACTTCCTGGTCATTGTAAAAGGCCAGAGTGCCATCAAAATCCGCCCCCGACTGATTGTCCATTTCGCGGTATGCGGTAATAGACTTCAACCGAACACCGCCAAGATCCCAGTTGATTTCCGCTGATACGCCCAAAACGTCAAGGTTATCCGTTGGCCGTACGCTGGTGGTGTTAATCTTCTGTGGATCTGAAGATGCGGGGAAATCAAGCACATCCAAGCCGGTAAGCAAGGTAAAATAATTACCCCCGCCGCTCGCCACCACATGGGTTGCGCTATGGGCCGCGATATGCGCCCGGCGATGGGTGCCGTCAACGGTCAACATTACATCCACATTCTCGCCCGGATCCCACAACAATTGAATCCGTCCGCCGACATCATTGTCATCGCCGACGCGAACACCATCGAGCACGCGCTTGGCGAACCCGTCATTGTTGCGCGTGACGCCTGAGATTTTGGCGAACAGCGTATCGGACAAGGGAGCATTAGCAGAGAAACGCGCATCCATGCGCTGATAATTACCGATGGTGCCCTCCACATAACCGCCAGCTTCCTTGGCTGGCCGCTTGGTCACCACGTTGATGGCGCCGCCGATAGTATTTTTGCCGAACAGCGTGCCCTGCGGGCCTTTCAAGACTTCAACCCGCTCGATATCCGCCGCGTCCAAAGACGCGCCCATGGTACGTCCGATATAAATGCCATCCAGATAAAGCGACACGCCGGGGTCAGCAGTAGCGACAAAGTCAGACTGCCCGATCCCGCGGATATAGAAGTTAGCTCCGTTGGAACTGCCTGAAAACCCCGGGCTGTACTGCAGGTTGGGCGCAATGTGATCAAGCTGACTAAGATTATTGATCGACATATTATCGATCATTTTGCTGGTCACCGCTGTCACCGATACTGGTGCTTTTTGCAGATTTTCCTCAATCTTGCGCACCGTAACAATAACTTCATCCAACGAAACCATATTGTCCGCTACTGCCGCCATCGTCACAGAAGGCAGCACTGCCAGCGCAGTATATGCCGCCAAATAGTAAAATTTCCCCACCATGATAGTCCTCCTCGTTATCCTGGGCATATGCCCGATCAAGCTTCCCCTCACTAATGAGGCTCTCTACAGCCAACCATTGATCTCCTCAATGGGCTGGTACTGTTCCGCAATTCCGAACGCCTGCGGACCAAACACCGCCAGCGCCTGCGCCGTGCGCAGCAGCGGCGGCACGCTCAGTCCAACCAGCTTCAAGCGCTGACCATAGCGCAAGCGTTCGGTGGTAATCGGTTCCGCGGTTTCGCGGTCGAAAAATGTCAAGATATCCGGCACCGTGGCGACGGTTGTGCCATTGCGCCGGGCCACCAGGTTTTCGTTCTGGAATTCCACCACCATGCGCTCGGTGGAACCAAAGCCTTCAAGAACCGCCCGACCGACGGCAAAACCGCCTTCTGTATTGCGGTCCAGATCGACGATCTTGCCGTCAAACAACACGCCGCCATGACTGTAATAACTAGACGAACGAAGACAGGAGATGAGCGCCGCAAAAGGATCACGCCCAGCGCTGCGCGCCAGTCGCACCGCCCGCCCGACGGCGATCGCCAGCGAGATGGTGCCGCGCACCGCGTGCTGCTTCATCTGATAGCCACTGCCGCTATAGTCGATGACATGGCATGAGCCGCCCATAGCGATGGAGAGAACGCGAGTGATGCGCTCCTCCTCGGCGTTGGTCACCGCCTCAAGCACGATCACGTTGCCCTTCTCGTCGGTGACGATGACTGGGTTGGCGGAACAGCCGTAAACATTGAACACCACCATTTGCGACTCTGGGAACGCCCGTCCCATGCCGTCGCAATCGACCACCGGAATGCCGCGCTCGGCAGCGATCAGCAGCGGCGACAGGCCGTTGCTGCCGCCAATCTCCACCGGAAACACCGCGAACACCCGTTGTCCTTTGATCTCCTCAAGCTTCTCCAGGCCGCGGATCGCCTCACGACCGTTGGGCAGTTTTTCCTCCGACACCGTTGGCGCCCCCATCCAGCCGCAAGGCGCGATGAGCGCATCGTCCGGCACCGCCGCCAGATCAATAAGTTTGATTTGGCGCCCACTGGCCAGCGCCGCCTCCAGTTGCAGAAGCGCGCTGACCGGCGCGCCGCCGCCGCCCGATCCGAGAAACGCTGTGCCCAGCGCCATATCGCGAACGTCCTCCAGAGTGAGGTAGCGCACTGCCTCGGCCTCGGCCCTATAGCCGTGGTTTTCTTGCATCCCGTCCCTTTTCACCATCACGAGAATTTTAGGTCCCCCACCGCTCGGGCGCGTACCCGAACTGACTGTCCGGGCAAATAGTTGAGCGCCACTTCTTCCACATCGATGACTTCAACGGTTGCCGGCGACGCCCCCGCCGCAACGGCCAGTTCCATTACCAGGGCGCGAATGTCATTGAGCGCCCGTTCCCGGACGCCGCCGGCATAACTGATCACCCGGTCAAGCTCGCCGCTCACCTGGCCGATGGCAGCGCCAATGGCGTTCGCCACCGAGGCATGTTCCGGCTGCGACAGTTCGCTCGCCCCGCGCGGCTTCTCATGAAGGAGGAACCCCCCTCCCCCAACCACCACCACTGGTACGTCGCCGGCCGCCGTTTTCATTCTGTCGATCCCGTCCTCGATCATCCGACGAGCGCGGCCCATGACCGCCGCCTTGACCGCATCACTGAGCGCCGGCACCCGCGATGGATCGCCGAACGTCGCCAACCCGGCCGCAACCGCGACATCGCTCATGGTCAGCGTACCGCCGCCGAAGAGATAAGAATCGCTGAGCAGCCGATAGCCCATAGAGTCCGGGCCGATGGAAAAGTCGTCATCACTGAGGACATCGGCGCTATAGAGCGATGGATCCAGATGCACCCTTGTGCCGCCGCCAAGGCCGATCGCCAGCACATCGGGCATGCGGAAATTAGTGCGCACGCCGCCAATATCGACCGAGGCCGTGGATTCGCGCGGAAAGCCGTTGATGAGCACGCCAACATCGCTGGTGGTGCCGCCAACATCAATGACGATGGCGTCACGACAGCCGGTAAGAAACGCCGCGCCGCGCAGGCTGTTGGTGGGGCCGGAGCCGAAGGTCAAGATCGGCAACACCTCGGCATATTTCGCCGACATCAGCGTGCCGTCGTTCTGACTGACATAGAAGGGTGCCCTGATGCGCATTTCACGCAAGGCGTCGCGGAATGATTGCACCACTTCGCCGGCCATGGCGGCCAGCGAGGCATTCATGATCGCGGCATTCTCTCGCTCCAAAAGGCCGATGCGGCCGATGCTGCTGGAGAGCGTAATTTTCGCCCCGGGACATTCCTCGCGCACGATAGCCGCCGCCCGTTCCTCCATCGCCGCGTTGATGGGCGCGAAGACCGACGTGATGGCCACCGCCTCAAGCCCGGCGCGGTGAATTTTGCGCGCAGACTGTCGCACCTGATCTTCGTCGAACTCAGCAATGGTCCGGCCGTCGAATTCATAGCCGCCGGGCAGCATGAAGGTTTGTCCTTCCACCGCCTGCCGCAGCGCCTTGGGCCAGCCGATCATCGGCGGCAGGGCTTCGCCGGAAGGGCTCGCCAGGCGAATGACGCCGACTTTCAAGAGACCCCGGCCTTCGACAAAGGCGTTGGTGAAATGAGTGGTGCCGATCATCACCGCCTGGATCGCAGACGTGGCGACGCTGCTGTCGCCGATGACGGCGGTCATGGCGGCGATGATGCCGTCTTCCACCGGCCGAGTGGTCGGCCGCTTGGCCCAGGCCACCACCCGACGCCCGTCCATCAGGACCGCGTCCGTATTGGTGCCGCCAACGTCGATGCCAATCCGCAACCCTTCATCTCCCGCTTGATTAAGCGATGGCGATTTTTTTAAGGTACGCCACAACGGCCCTATCAACCGATTGATAAATTGGAAGATTGAACCTGCGCGGGTGGGTAGAGAAAAATTCAAAGTGGGTAGGGTACCCTAAATATCGGGTAGCGCAGAAAATGGACAAGAGTTGATCGCGCAACCCCAAATGCGCTACCACGGGCCTCTACAAGGAGTAACAAGTTCATGCTGGATCGCCCCGCCCCAAATACCGCCCCGCTGCCGGAATGGGATTTGTCCGACCTTTACGCCAGTCTCGATGCGCCTGAGATCGAAGCTGATTTGGCTGCCGCGCGGCAAGCCGCCGAAGCCTTCGAGACAAAATATGCCGGCAAGCTGTCTGAACTTGACGGCCATGGCTTGGCCGAAGCGGTCGCCGCCTATGAGTCGATCGAAGAAGGCTTCGGGCGGCTGATGAGTTACGCCTCGCTCCTTTACGCTGCCGACTTGAGCGACCCTGCGATTGGTCGCTTCCATCAGACCATGATGGAAAAGATCAACGACATCGCCATCCGGCTGGTGTTCTTCACCCTGGAACTGAATGGCCTTGACGAAGCTGCGCTGCAAACGGCCCTGGCGCAAAGCCCCAAGCTTGCCCGCTACCGGCCGTGGCTCGAAGACGTACGTAAATTAAAGCCCCATCAATTGTCGGCGGACATGGAAAGGCTCCTCCATGACAAGGCGGTGACCGGCCGCGCCGCCTGGGTGCGGCTCTTTGACGAAACCATGGCCGCCTTGCGCTTTGCCGTTACCGATCCTGAAACCGGCGAGACGGAGGAATTGGGCGCAGAAGAAACCCTGCATCTCCTTTCCGACCGTGATGGCGCAAAACGCCGGGCGGCGGCCGACGCGCTGGCGAAAACTTTTAAGGAAAACGTGCGGCTCTTCACCCTGATCACCAATACGCTGGCCAAGGACAAAGAGGTGGAGGATCGCTGGCGGCATTTTGAACGCCCCGAATCGGCCCGCCATCTCGCCAATCAGGTGGAGCCCGAGGTGGTGGACGCCCTGGTATCGGCCGTCAAATCCGCCTATCCCCGTCTCTCCCACCGCTATTACCGCTTGAAGGCTAAATGGCTCGGCAAGGACAAGCTCGATTTTTGGGATCGCAACGCGCCCTTGCCGGAAGATCTGGACGAGCATATTTCCTGGGATGCGGCAAAGGAGCTGGTGCTGACGGCTTACGGCAAGTTCTCGCCCAAGCTCGCCGAGATCGGTGCGCGGTTCTTCCAAAATCCCTGGATCGACGCCCCGCTGCGGGACGGCAAGTCGCCGGGGGCTTTCGCCCATCCCACGGTGCCCAGCGTCCATCCCTATCTGTTCATGAATTACCTGGGCAAGGCGCGGGACGTGATGACGCTCGCCCATGAATTGGGGCATGGTGTGCACCAGGTGCTGGCCGCACCGCAGGGACTGCTCCTTGCCGATACGCCGCTGACGTTGGCTGAAACCGCGTCAGTGTTCGGCGAGATGCTGACCTTCAAGGCGCTCTTGGCCGCAGCGCCCGACGCCCGGCGGCGGCGCATTCTCCTCGCCTCCAAGATCGAGGACATGCTCAACACCGTGGTGCGTCAGATCGCCTTTTTCGAGTTCGAGCGGCGGCTGCACGACGCCCGGCGCGGCGGCGAGCTATCAGCCGAGGACATCGCCGGCCACTGGCTGGCGGTGCAGGGCGAAAGCCTGGGCAACGGCATTCGCCTCAACGACGGCTATGAAATTTACTGGTGCTATATCCCGCACTTCATCCATTCGCCGTTCTATGTCTACGCTTATGCTTTCGGCGATTGTCTGGTCAATTCGCTCTATGCCGCTTATGAGGCCGCGCCAGAAGGCTTTGCGGAAAAGTATCTGGAGCTTCTCGCCGCCGGCGGCTCGAAACGCCACCGCGAACTGCTTGCCCCCTTCGGGCTTGACGCCGCCGATCCCGCCTTCTGGCAGCGCGGTCTTGATGTCATCGCCGCGCTGATTGACGAGCTGGAAGCGCAAGGATAGGTAAGTTATGCTGCTGGCATCAGGTGAATGCCTTCGGCCAGCAGCGACACCGTTACCTCGACGCCGGGCGCAAGGCCGTTGCGCCGCGCCACATGCAGCGGCACGGAGAAATGCAAGGGCAGGCGCGCATCGTGATGCGGCCGCATGGTCAGCATCGCCGCCTGGCCGATTGACAGCATGGACTCAACCATCCCCGAGACGGGATTTTCATGTTCGCCGCGGGAGGGACGGTCGCGGCGATGGACGACCACGAAGCCGTCGGGAATGACCCAACATACCGCCGTGCCAATCGGCAAGCGCGTATCCTTCACCGTCTCCATCGTCATGCCCGACCATTGGATAATAACGCCGCCGCCATCGCGACGCCCGGTGACGGTTGCGTCAAACACATTGCGCAGATTGACCAGCCTAGCGACTTCGGGCGAGAGCGGCCTGGTGGTGACCTCTTCCGGCGTGCCGGTTTGCAACGTGCGGCCATGATGCAGCACCGCCAGGCGATCGGCCAGCATGGCCGCTTCATCCAGATCGTGAGTGACCAGCACGATGGGCAGATGGAGCGCGCGCCGCAACTCGGCGATCTCGCGGTAAAGACGCTGCCGGGTGGCCTTGTCCACGGCGGAAAACGGCTCGTCCAAGAGCAGCACCTGCGGCTTGCGCGCCAGCGCGCGGGCCACGGCGACGCGCTGTTGCTGGCCGCCGGACAACGCCGCCGGCCGGCGCTCCTCCAACCCACCCAGATGCACCATCTGCAACAGATGCCGCGCCTCGGCCTCCCGCTCGCCACGCGGCAGATGGTCCATGGCGGTCATCACGTTCTGCAGCGCCGTCAGATGGGGAAACAGCGCGTAGTTCTGAAACACCATGCCGACGGCGCGCCGGTGCGGCGGCAGATGAATGTTGTCGTCGCTGCAAAACCACGTCTCGCCGTTGATGGCGACCGCGCCATGGCGTGGCCGGTAGGCGCCGGCAATGGATCTTAAAATCGTCGTCTTGCCGCTGCCCGACGGCCCCACCAGCGCCAGCACCTCGCCGGGCGCGCAGGAAAATTCAGCCGCCAGCGGAATGGGGGCGTCTTGCCGAAGCTCGACCTGCAATCCTGTTGGCGCGCTCATTTCGGCCACCGATCGCCCCGGCGCGAGAAGATGAAAACCAGAGCGATAGTAATGAGCGAAATTGCCAACAGCAGCGCCGACATCTGCGCCGCGCCGGCCTCATCGAAGGCTTGCACCCGGTCATAGATGGCGATGGCGATGGTTCTGGTCTCGCCGGGGATCGAGCCGCCGACCATCAGCACGATGCCGAATTCGCCCAGGGTGTGGGCAAAACTTAAGACCATGGCGGTCAGAATGCTTGGCAACGCCAGCGGCAGTTCGATTTTAAGAAGCGCCCGCCAAGGCGTTAAGCCGCAGCAGGCCGCCGCTTCGCGAATCTCCGGCGCGATCGCTTCAAAGCCGCGTTCCATGGGCTGGATGGCGAACGGCAGATTGAAAATGATCGATGCCAGCAGCAATCCTTCAAACGTAAACACCAGCTGATGGCCGAATGTCGCCTGCCAGAGTTGGCCGATGGGCGACGCCGCGCCGAAGGCGACCAGTAAATAATACCCGAACACCGTGGGCGGCAGTACCAAGGGTAACGCCACCAGCGCTTCCACCATGCCTTTGCCGGGAAAATTTCGGTACGCCAGCACACGGCCTGTCACGATGCCGATGGGCAACAGGATAAGCACGGTAAAGACCGCAAGGCGCAGCGAAATGATCAGCGCCGTCCAATCCATGCCACTATTTCCACTCCGCTTCGCCCGGCAACGCAAAGCCGTATTGTTGGAAGATCGCGCGCGCCGCTGGCTGCTGCACATAAGCGTAAAAATGTTCCGCCGCCAGGCCGGCATTCTTTAGAAGAACCATGCGTTGGCGCAGCGGCGCGTGCCAATCTTCGGGAATCAGCGCATATGCCCCAAGCGCCGAGATGCGCGGCGACAGCGCCAGCGAATAGGCAATGATGCCGCCCTGGGCATTACCGGACATCGCAAATTGGGCGGCTTGCGTGACGTTCTCGCCATAAACCAATTTGGACGCGATGGCGTCCCACAATCCTTGATGGCGCAGTGCCTCCGCCGCCCGTTTGCCGTAGGGCGCATGCTCGGGATTGGCGATGGCGAATTTGACCAGTCGGCCGTCACGGAGCGCCGCCTTCAGATCGGCAAGCGTGCCATCCGCCTTCAATGGCGAACCATGGGGAACGATGAGGGCGATCCGGCCAATGGCGTATAGCGCTCCCTGATCCCTGGTAAAGCCGTCCCGCGCCAACGCCAACACATAGTCCTCATCCGCCGAGAGGAACATCTCGATGGGCGCGCCCTGGCGGATCTGGCGGGCGAAATTCCCCGACGAGCCGAAGGATAGCCGGACCTTCTGGCCGCTATTTGCGGCAAACGCCGCCGCGATCTCCTCTAAGGCGAACTGCAAGTCGGACGCGGCGGCGATCACCGGCCCTTCTTCCGCCCGGGCGCCGGCAGAGACTCCGCACGCAACGGCCAACGATAAAAAAACCGCTCGCAGCCAACGGCGTCCCGCCCCTAACCCAAACATACCGAGCCCCTCTAAATATGTACCGTAAAACATATCGAGAAGAGGGTCATGTCTGCAACTATTATTTTTGCGCTGTGTCGGGCAGGAGTTGCCGCAAGGTTTCCATTTCCTCAGCAACCACCCCTTCGGTCAACGCCTCCATCCGCCGGTAACTGTCCAGCACCAGATCGCCGGTGGGGGTCAGTTTTGCCCCCCCGCGGGAGCGCCCGCCCCGGCTGGATTCCACCAAAGGAGCCTGAAAATACCCATTCAGCGTCTCCACCAGAAGCCAGGCCCGCTTGTAGCTCATGCCCATGCGGCGGCCGGCCGCGGCGATGGATCCGGTGTCGCGGATGCCTTGCAGGATATCCGCCTTGCCGGGGCCGATGGCGATATCGGGCTTGAGGACGATCCGCAGCCGCGCGCCGATGGTTTTGTTGCCTGCCTTCATGGCCGTACCATCGGCCAATAAAAGTGGTCCTGACAAGCCCTATTATGGCTAAAGGAGGTCATTTTCTGAGGTTGTCCGGGCAACTGGGCTCGTTTATATTGCTCCGCAGCAAGGCCCAATCCAAAGGGGGATTACAACAGATGACCGCGCAAGGACACATGGATACCACGGCACACAAGGAAATGTACGGCAACTTCCTGAAGCTGGTGAAGTACAGCATCGCCGGCACGGTGGTGGTGCTGGTCGTGATGGCCCTGACGCTCCTTTAAAGGGGCGGACGATTTGGCTGCCGAAACCAATACCGGCGGCAAACCTATCACAAATAACAACAGCCAATATACAAGGGGTGAGCGTCCATGAAGATCGCAATCCCGGCAGAGCGGCGCGCCCATGAGAAGCGGGTGGCGGCCACGCCGGAAACCGTAAAAAAATACCGTGCCTTGGGGTTCGACGTCATCGTCGAACGCGGCGCGGGCGAAGCCAGCCGATACCCGGATAGCCAATATGTGGACGCCGGGGCGACGATCGCCCCCGACGCCGCGGCCGCCTTGAAAGAGGCAGATATCGTGCTCAAAGTTCAGCGACCCCAGTCGGCGGCCGAAGGGGCGGACGAGCTGGCGCTTTTGAAAAAAGGCGCGCTACTGGTGTCCGTGCTCTCCCCTTACCAGGCGCCAGAGCAGGTCAAGGCTTACGCCGCCGCCGGGGTCAATGCCTTCGCCATGGAGTTCATGCCGCGCATCACCCGGGCGCAGACCATGGACGTCTTGAGCTCGCAATCGAACCTCGCCGGCTACCGTGCGGTGATCGAGGCCGCCTATGAGTTCGGCCGCGCCATGCCGATGATGATGACGGCGGCGGGCACCGTCGCCCCCGGCCGGGTACTGGTCATGGGGGCAGGCGTCGCCGGCTTGCAGGCCATCGCCACCGCCCGCCGTTTGGGCGCCATCGTTTCGGCCACCGACGTGCGGCTGGCCGCCAAGGAACAGGTGGAAAGCCTGGGCGCCACCTTCGTCGTGGCGGAAAGCGAGGAATTGAAGAGCGCCGAAACCGCCGGCGGCTACGCCAAGGAAATGAGCGAGGACTTCAAGAAAAAGCAAGCCGCGCTCATCGCCGAGACCATCAAGAAGCAGGATATCGTCATCACCACCGCGCTCATTCCGGGCAAAAAGGCCCCGGTGCTGGTGGATGACGCCATGGTCAAATCCATGAAGCCGGGGTCGATCATCGTTGACCTCGCCGTCGAGCAAGGCGGCAACTGCACGCTGGCCAAGCCCGGCGAGATTATCGAAGTGGGTGGCGTAAAGATCGTCGGCCATCTCAATCTGCCGGCGCGGCTCGCCACCGACGCCAGCGCGCTTTACGCTAAGAACCTCCTCAATTTCCTGACGCCCTTGATCGACAAGGAAAGCAAAACCTTAAAGATCAACTGGGACGATGAGATCATCAAGGGAACGGCGCTGACCCGCGACGGTCAAGTCATCCACCCCGCCTTCAAAGAGGGAGCATAAGACCATGGAAGCGGCCGTAACCGTAAGCCCCTTTATTTCGCAGCTGTCGCTGTTCGTGCTGGCGATCTTCGTCGGCTACTACGTGGTGTGGAGCGTGACTCCGGCCTTGCACACGCCCTTGATGTCGGTGACCAACGCCATATCGAGCGTCATCATCGTCGGCGCGCTGATCGCCGCCGGCCCAGAAGGTGCGAGCGTGGCGAAAGTTCTCGGCGCCATCGCCATTGCGCTCGCCTCAGTGAACATTTTCGGCGGCTTCACCGTCACCCAGCGTATGCTGGGCATGTACAAGAAAAAAGAAAAGAAATAGGGAGCGCGCAGCATGTCATCCTTGGCTGTCAATCTGACCGCCGCGGCCTATCTGGTCGCCGCCGTTCTGTTCATCCTGTCGCTGCGCGGCCTGTCCTCGCCCGTAACTTCGCGACAAGGCAACCTCTATGGCATGATCGGCATGACCATCGCCGTCATCGCCACCATTCTTAATCCCGAAATCGTCTCCTATGAATGGATCATCTTAGGCATTCTGATCGGCGGCGGCATTGGCGTATTCACCGCGCGACGCATCGCCATGACGGCGATGCCGCAACTGGTAGCCGCCTTCCACAGCCTGGTCGGTCTGGCGGCGGTGCTGGTGGCGTGCGCCGCCTACCTGCACCCGGAAGCCTTCGGCATTGCCTATGGCGCGGATCATGCGTTGGCCGGACAAATCCATCTCGCCAGCCGGGTCGAGATGGGATTGGGCGTCGTCATCGGCGCCATTACTTTCTCGGGCTCGGTGGTGGCGTTCTTGAAATTGCAGGGGCTGGTATCGGGCAAACCGGTGGTGTTTGCCGGTCAGCATTACCTCAACCTCGCCATCGGCGTGGTGATCGTGGCGCTGATCGTGCTCTTCTGCCTGGATCAGGCGGACAAGTACTTCTGGACCATGACCGCGCTGGCATTCCTCATCGGTTTCCTGTTGATCATTCCCATCGGCGGTGCGGATATGCCGGTGGTGGTGTCCATGCTCAACTCCTATTCCGGTTGGGCGGCGGCGGGCATTGGCTTTACGCTGCAAAACTCGGCGCTCATCGTCACCGGCGCGTTGGTGGGTTCCTCGGGTGCGATCTTGAGCTACATCATGTGCAAGGGCATGAACCGCTCGCTGTTCAACGTCATCTTGGGCGGCTTCGGCGGCGAGACGGCGGTGGTGGCCGGCGGGCGCGAGGATCGCCCGGTCAAGCAAGGCTCGGCGGAAGATGCCGCCTTCATTATGAAGAACGCCGGCTCGGTCATCATCGTGCCGGGCTACGGCATGGCGGTGGCGCAGGCGCAGCATGCGCTGCGGGAAATGGCGGACCTCCTCAAGGAAGAAGGCGTTAAGGTCTCTTACGCCATTCATCCAGTGGCGGGCCGCATGCCGGGGCACATGAACGTGCTCTTGGCCGAAGCGCAAGTGCCTTACGACGAGGTGTTCGAACTGGAAGACATCAACAGTCAGTTCCAGACTGCGGATGTCGCCTTCGTCATTGGCGCCAACGACGTCACCAACCCGGCGGCGAAGACCGATCCCACAAGCCCGATCTTCGGCATGCCGGTGCTGGACGTGGAAAAAGCCAAGACGGTGCTGTTCGTCAAGCGCTCCATGGCGTCCGGGTATGCCGGCGTCGAGAACGAACTATTCTTTCGCGACAACACCATGATGCTGTTCGGCGACGCCAAGAAGGTGTGCGAGGAAATCGTCAAGTCGTTTTGAAAAAAGTCGCCTCTAAAGCCTTCCCCCTTGATGGGGGAAGGTTTGGATGGGGGTGATGGTTCGTTCGCTGTAAGACGCCACCCCCACCCTGACCCTCCCCCATCGAGGGGGAGGGAATTCAATTTATTCTACAGCTTTTCGTATTCCGCGCCGTAGATGGCGGCCAGTTCCTTGTAATGGCCGACGCCGACCAGATACTGCTTCATTTCATCGTCGCTGATCTGGCGCGCCAGACGCGCCGGCCGGCCGGCCCACATCTCGCCCTTGGCGATGCGCTTGCCGGGCGTCAACAGTCCACCCGCCGCCAGCATGCCGCCGCTCTCGATGACGCAGCCATCCATCACCGTCGCCCCCATGCCAACAAAGGAGCGCGATTCCAAGGTGCAGCCATGAATGATCGCCATATGGCCGATCAGCACGTCATCACCGATGAAGGTGCCGTACTGTCCGCCGGTGACATGGACGATGGTGCCGTCCTGGATGTTGGTGCGCGCGCCGATGCGGATGATTTCCACGTCGCCGCGCACGACGCAATTAAACCACACGCTGGATTGGTCGCCGATCTCCACGTCGCCGATGATGCGAGCGCCGGGCGCGATGAACACGCCCTCCCCCAGCTTCGGGTACTTGCCTTTAAACGGGTACAACTTAGTTTTCATGGGAACAACGGCGCCTGCTCAAGTCCCGTCACTTCGGGAAGCCCATACATCAAGTTCATGTTCTGAATCGCCTGACCGGACGATCCCTTCACCAGATTGTCGATGGTGGAAAGAATGATGGCGCGGCCCGGAATGCGGTCCGCAAAGACGCCGATCATACAATCGTTGGAGCCGCGCACATGGCGCGACGCCGGCACCATATCCTTCGGCACCACATGCACGAACGGCTCGGCGTCATAGCGCTCGGCCAGCGCCGCGCGCACATCGTCAGCACTGACGCCGGCGCTGAGCTTGACATAAATGGTTTCATACTCGCCGCGGTTCATCGGCACCAGGTGCGGCGTGAAGTTCACCGTCATCGCTTGCCCGGCGGCGCGGACCAGTTCCTGCTCGATCTCCGGCGCGTGGCGATGGTTGGCGACGCCGTAAGCGTGCATCCCCTCGGCCACTTCCGAAAACAAATTCTGTTCCTTAATACTGCGCCCCGCGCCCGACACCCCCGACTTGGCGTCGATGATGATATCGTCGGCCATGATCAACTTGCGCTGCAACAAGGGGGCAAGCGCCAAAATCGCCGCCGTCGGATAGCAGCCCGGGCAGGCCACCAGCTTGGCCCTTTTGATCTCGTCGCGGTAAAGCTCGGGCAGACCGTAGACCGCGATCTTCTGCAACGCCGGCGCGTCGTGCGCCTTGCCGTACCAGCGCTCGTAAACACTCAAGTCGCGCAGACGAAAATCGGCGGAGAGATCGATCACCTTGACGTCGCCGCGGATCGAGGCGGCGATGTCTTCCGGCGCTTCAGCGATCAGTTCATCAACCACGGTATGGCCGGCGGCGTGCAGGATACCCTTGACGATGCGCTGCGAGGTGGCGTGCGGCAGGGCGCAGAACACGGCGTCCACGTCGACGCCCGCCCACTCGATATCCTCAAGGGCAATGAGGTCTGGCACCTTGAGGCGGCCGAGGTGGGGGAACACGTCGGCCAGCGTCTGCCCGGCCTTGCGGTCGGCGGTGGCGAACACGATCTCGACATTGGGGTGGCGGCACAGCAAGCGGATAAGGTCAGCGCCGGTGTAGCCGCTGGCCCCCAGTATGCCTACCCTGATTTTTTGATCCTCGGCCATGTCCATCACACCCTAAAGCAGCAACAGGGGGTGTCATACACGAAATCGCCGGACGTAAAAAGCGTCAATGATCGGGCTTAACGGGTTTTGCGGAACAGGAACCAAGTGGAGTCGTCCAAGGGGAAATTGGGATCGTGCTTCCAGGTAAAACCATAATCCACCAGCTCCAGGCTCAGCCGGTCCATGATTTCCTTGGCAAAATCGCGTTTGAATAGGCGCTCCTGGTTGCCGCGATAGTCGATCGCCACCGGATTAGGCGAGAAATACTCATCCACCAGGATGTATTTGCCGGCAATCCGGCCCATGAAGTCGTAAACCGCGGGCAATTCCGCCGGGTTGATATGGATGAGGACGCCGCGGGTGAACACCAGGTCAAAGGTCCGCGCCTCTTGGCAGGACAGCACCGAGCCGACTTCGATCTGATGGCCCTTGCCGGCGGCGATGGCGGCGGCCTTGTGGTTAATTTCGATGCCGTGAAGCTGGCCATCGGGCAGCAGGTGGCGCAGCGCGTCGAGATTGAGACCGCGGTTGGTGCCGACCTCATAGACCGTCCGGACGCCCGAGGTCTTGGACAATGCCTTAGCAAAGAGGTTGAGGTTGGACTTCAGGCTCGGCGGCGCGTTGCGGTCGGTATAGGCATCGCCAAACTCACCCTGCCAAAAGACTTCCTGCTCGGTTTTCATAACGCCCCCTCTGTAGCCATTAGCGGCACAACCATACCCCTTCGCCTTGAGCTTGTCGAAGGGCAACCGGGGGTATACAACGCAAAAAAAACAGCGGCCTCGGGCCGCTGTTTTTGGCGAACAGATCCTGTCCTTGGATTAGCGCTTGGAGAACTGGAAGCTGCGGCGGGCCTTGGCGTGACCGTACTTCTTGCGCTCCACCACCCGCGGGTCGCGGGTCAAGAAGCCGTTCTGCTTTAAGGCCGGACGCAGGCCGGGCTCAAACAGGCTTAAAGCCTTCGATACGCCATGGCGCACCGCTCCTGCCTGACCGGAGAGGCCGCCGCCGACCACCGTGCAGACCACATCATACTGGCCTTCGCGCTTGGTCACTTGGAACGGCTGATTGACCAGCATGCGCAAGGTGGGACGGGCGAAATAAGTCGTCTGATCGCGGCCATTGACGGTGATCTTGCCGTTGCCGGGCTTGATCCAGACGCGGGCGATGGCGTCCTTGCGCTTGCCGGTGGCGTAGGAGCGGCCCTGGGCGTCGATTTTCGGCTGCGCGGTGGTCGCCGCCGCAGGCTCAGCCGCGCCGGACATCGCCTTCAGGTCTTCGAAGCTTTTCTTCTCTTCGGCCATAATTAACGGCTCCTCGTGTTCTTCGGATTCATGCTGGCGATATCCAGCACCTGCGGCTGCTGCGCCTCATGGGGGTGCGTCGCACCGGCGTAGACCTTCAGGTTACGCATCTGCTCGCGACCCAGCGGCCCTTTAGGGATCATGCGCTCGACAGCGGTGGTGATCACCCGCTCCGGAAAGCGACCCGCCAGCACCTCGCCCGCCCGGCGTTCCTTGATGCCGCCGGGATAGCCGGTGTGCCAGTAATAGACCTTGTCCTTCAGTTTATTGCCGGTGAGCTTTACCTTTTCCGCATTGATGATGATGACGTTATCGCCACAATCCATGTGCGGGGTGTAGCTCGGCTTGTGCTTGCCGCGAAGAACATTGGCCACGATCGACGCCAGCCGGCCGAGGACCACGCCGTTGGCATCGACGAGCAGCCACTTTTTCTCGATCTCCGAGGGCTTCGCCGAATAGGTTTTCATCGCTACGTCCCTAATGCTTAAAGACTTGGAGGTCCGACTCCGAACCTCCTTACGGGCGCGCACTATGCCCGATCCGCCGCTAAAGTCAACGTCATATTTTTCAATTACACTCAGATAAATCTATATTTTTCAATGAGTTATAAATATGGTATTATAATACCACAATAATCGCGGCGATTTCTGGCGTGCTGGGCCGTCACGTATCGTCAAATCACATAAAGGATGTCAACCATCATGAGTGACCGCAGCCTTGCCTTTGATACTTTGGCCGTCCACGCCGGCGCGGCCCCCGATCCCACCACCAAGGCCCGGGCGACGCCCATTTATCAGAGCACCTCGTTCGTGTTTGATGATGTGGACCATGCGGCGCGGCTGTTTAACTTGCAGGAATTCGGCAACATCTATTCCCGCCTGACCAACCCGACGGTAGGCGCGCTGGAGGCCCGCATCGCCGCGCTGGAAGGCGGCACCGCGGCGCTGGCCGCCGCTTCCGGCCATAGCGCGCAGCTTTTGGCTTTTCATACCCTGCTGGAGGCCGGTGATGAGATCCTCGCCGCCACCAAGCTTTACGGCGGCTCCATCAACCAGCTCAGTCACAGCTTCAAGAAAATGGGCTGGATCGCCCGCTTCGTCGATCCCGACGATGCCGATAACTTCCGCAAGGCACTAAGCCCCAAGGTCAAAGCCATCTTCATCGAAAGCCTGGCCAATCCCGGCGGCATCGTCACCGACATCGCCGCCATCGCCAAGATCGCCCATGACGCCGGCGTGCCCCTCATCGTCGACAACACGCTGGCCACGCCCTATCTCTGCCGCCCCTTCGAGCACGGCGCCGATATCGTCGTCCACTCGATGACCAAGTTTCTGGGCGGCCATGGCAATTCCATCGGCGGCGTCTTGGTGGATTCCGGCAAGTTCGACTGGAAGGCGTCAGGCAGATACCCGACGTTAAGCGAGCCCTGCGCCGCCTATCACGGCATGGTATTCGCCGACACCTTCGGCCCCATCGCCTTCGCCATTGCGGCGCGGGCGTTGGGCTTGCGCGATCTTGGCCCCTGCCTGTCGCCGTTCAACGCCTTCCTGATCCTGACCGGCGTCGAGACTTTGGCGCTGCGCATGCAGCGGCACTGCGACAATGCGCTGGCTGTTGCGCGCCACCTGAAAAAGCATCCCAAGGTCACCTGGGTTTCCTACCCGGGGCTGGAAGATGACCAGTACCACAAGCTTGCCAATACCTATTTGAAGAACGGCTTCGGCGCGGTTCTGACCTTTGGCGTCAAAGGCGGCTATGAGGCGGGCACCAAGCTTGTCGGCGCAGTGAAGCTCCACTCGCACCTCGCCAACATCGGCGATACCCGCAGTCTGATCATTCATCCCTCGTCCACCACCCATCGCCAGCTCAAGCCCGAGCAGCAGATGGCGGCGGGCGCCGGCCCCGATGTGGTGCGGCTGTCGGTGGGCATCGAGAACGTCGGCGATATCATCGCCGACCTCGATCAAGCGCTGGCGCAGGTGTAACCACAGATCAAGAGCTGGAGCGGCGCATGGCGATGGCAACGCCGCGTCGCTCCAGTCCTTGCAGCGCGCCCCACAGCATGACGGTGACGCCGAGCATTTCCAACGTCTCCTCAAGCCAGGGCTCGACGACATCTGCCATCGCCCCTTCTGATGCAAAGTTCCACCAACTTTCCAGACCGACCGCGCCAATAAGCAGCATCGCCATGCCGCTTGCTAATTTTACTCTGGTGACGGGCGCGTCGCGCAGGCTCCGTGCGGCAAAATAGAGCGTCACGCCGAGGAGCGCCGCCGCCGGCAGCCCGAGAACATAGGGCCAATAGCCGGTGCGCTCCGCAAATACGCCCCGCGCCTCTTTTGCGGCAATCGCCTTCGTCATCACCATGCCTAAGCGTTCGTGCAGGCTGATCGCCTCGTCGCACGACATCAGGAATACCAACGCCGCAAACAGCGCCAGGGACAGGTGTCGGCCGCCATCCAGGCGGCGCGACGACCACCACAGCAGCGTCAGCGCCAGCGCGAGAGCGAACAGTTGCACCGTGGAGTACCACGACGCCAGGCTCATCTCCCATTGCAGCGAGACCAGGCGGCTGATGAAAAAGAACGGCATGCCGGCCCACCAGTCGGCGACATAGAACAAGCCCAGCAAAATATCGACAGCGAACAAACAGCCGATGATGCGGCTGAAATCGCGAATTTCCATGACTAGCCCCCTCCCCGCCTCACGATCTTTATTCATCATGAGGTTTACAGCAGCGAGTATAAGGGAAAAAACGCTTAAGTCATAGCGCCGGGGGCGTGGGTTTCGGCGGCGATCCAAGCGAGATAATCGGGCGAGCCGGCCACGATAGGCCAAGCGACGATGCATGGGCAGGCATAACTGTGGAGCGTACGAATGCGCGCTTCTAAGGCATCAAACAAGGAGAGCCGGGTTTTGAGCAAGAGCGCCACCTCGCGCTCCTCCTCTACCTCGCCCTGCCAGTGGTAGATCGACGTGACGCCATCAATCACATTGGCGCAGGCGGCCAAGCGTTCCTCCACCACCGTTCGGGCGATTTTGAGCGCTTCTTCGCGGCTCGCCGCCGTGACGTAAACGGTGCAGGCGTCGCTCATGCCCGCCTCATCTTATGCGCCAAAAATAGCAGCGCCGTCAGCACAATCACCGCGCCCGCCTGATGCGCCGCCGCCCAGGATACCGGCACCACCAGAAGAAGGGTGATGATGCCCAAAATGACCTGGAGCAGCATCGCCGCCAGCAAGAGATGCGAGGCCTGCCGCACCTCGGCGCGGTTCGAGCGCTTCACGAGCAGCCACAGCAACAGCGCGCCGAAGAGCGCCGCATAAGCGCCCATGCGATGGAGAAACTGCAGCATGGTGTGATTTTCCAGCAAATTATGCCACCACGGTTGCAGGAGCCACAAGCCGGTGGGAATGAAGCGGCCATCCATCAGCGGCCAGGTATTGTAGGAAAAGCCGGCGTTAAGCCCGGCGACGAACGCGCCAAGCGTAATCTGCGCCGTCACCAGGACCGCCATGGCGATCACCAACGATGAAGCGCGCTGATCCTGTCGCCACAGACTGGATGGCGGCGCGCCGGCGGGCTCCACCAGATCAAAAGCGACCCATAAAATATAAGCGTAAATGATGAGCGCCATCATCAGGTGCGCTGCCAAGCGGTAATGGCTGACATCCGGCTGATCGACCAGACCGCTGGCCACCATATACCAGCCAAGCGCACCTTGCAGCCCACCCAGTACGAACATCGCCCACAATTTCGGCTTCAACTTTGGCCGCACGTACCCTTTGGCGAGAAACACCAGAAACGGCAGCAGAAACACCAGGCCAATGGAGCGGCCCAGCAAGCGATGGCCGAATTCCCACCAGTATATGGCTTTGAACTCGTCGAGCGTCATGCCGAGATTGACTTTCTGGTATTCAGGATACTGCTGATAGGCGGCGAATTCCGCTTGCCACGCTTCATCGGTCAGCGGCGGTATGATGCCCTTCACCGGCTCCCAGCGCACCATGGATAGGCCAGATTCGGTAAGGCGGGTGATGCCGCCCACCACCACCATGGCGAAGATCATGGCGGCGACGATGAACAGCCAACGGGCAATCAGCCGATCGCCCTTTTGCCAAACGACGTCGCTATTGATCGCCTGCACGCTCGCCATGAATACCCCCTAAAGATGTCTGTTATTGCCGTGCGCCCGGCACGACGCCCGTCGCCAGAAAGCGCCACAAGCCTTCGTCTTCGATCATCATAGCCAGCGCCTGCGACACGGTCTCGTTGATGATCCGCTCGTTGCGCTCGGCGGTAAGCGGCAGCGCTTCCACGTCTTCGTTGGCGATGGAATAGCTTTGGCTATAAGTCGTCAGCCCGCGTTCGGCGACGGCGCGGAATGCTGCCCGGGTCGCCACCTTCGGTGCGACGTATTTGCCGGACGCCTTATAGGTGATCTCGGTGATCTCCACCGTCAGCTTGGCATCGCCATCGCCGCCGGCCACCGTAAACGCATTATCGACAACCGCCTCCCGTACCTTGGCGGCCACCGCCGCGGCCACGTCGTTGCCGGTTTTGAGCGGCGCCTGCTCCTTGGTTTCGTCCTTGCGATAGCCGAGCAAGGACGAGGCGCGCTTGTCTACCACAGTGACGGCGACGCGTTGTTTCTGGCCGACATTAAACGCCATCATCTCGGGGGCGGGATCGATGATGACGTTTTGCGGCTTCATCGAGCAGCCGGCGGCAACGGCGCCGGCGATGATGAGGCCAGTCAAGCGGACAATGGACTGACGCATGCTCGTCTCCTTGCGAACGGGTACCCCTCGCCTACCAGAGGGAGCCGGTGATGGCAAGGGACAGCGTTACTTCGCCCGGCCGGTGGTCTTCTCATAGGTGCGCAGGGCGCCAAGGCCAAGAAGGGCGATCACCAGCTCCATCAGGTTGTCGGTAAGGATAATGGGCGGCTCGACGTTGATGCCTTGCAGACGCACCACCCATTCGAAGATCGGCTGGCCGATGAACGCCCACAGGAAACCGCAGCCGCATACCCAGCCGATGAACGGCCGCCAGCCGGCAACGAACACCGAGCGGTGCGCTGCCTCGATCTTGTTGATCTCCGCCTGCAGGATCGCCGGCTCCTGGGCGATCTTTTGCAGTACCGCCTTAGCCTGGGCGCGCTCAGCGTCCGAGGTAAAAAGCTTGTCAAAGACGTTGCCGATGGCGGTCACCGCGTCGACGGCGGGAACGCCAGCTATGGCCGATAATAAGCCCATGTTGTCTCCCTCAAGTCAGTCCAAGCCGGACGCCGGCGCGGCTGATGGTCAACGTCTGCCGACGGTTATGGACGGCTTTGAGCGAACAGTGCACCCAGCCCGATGACGGATCATCGGGCTCGTAAAATTCCAGGATGAGTTGGTCATACTCAAGCGCAGCGGCGATCCAGCGCGCCACCTCGGCATTGCTCACCCCCGGCAGCTCGAAATCCGCCGCCTCGCCGGTAAGGTGCTGTGAGCCGTCATGCGACCCCACCAGACGATTGAGCGCCGGCGACCGATAGCCGCTCGACGGCGAGAACGGGACGCTAAAGCGCGCCCGCACCGGCTCCAGGACGCCGTTGGTCAGCCGGCGCAGATTGGCGATTTCCCGCTCGCCCGGCGTGTTGTCGAGGCCACGGCGCAGCGCCACCTGGCTTTTCGTCAGTTCAGCAAGGCTGAAATGGGCAGATAACTGCATCATCGGTTCTCAGAACTGGCAGAACCTGATGATTATATCCTATATGGATATATTTTTCAATAAAATTTACCTATATGGTACATTTCATGATACAGAAGAGCGGCGGCAGGACGAGAACGGGATCTATTTGCCCGGGCCGTAGTAGACGCAGCCTTCGCCGAAGCTGCCGCGGCGCAGGATGACGCGGGAAAGGTTGGGGAATTGCGGGGCGAGTCGCTGCCAGATCCAACGGCTGATATTTTCCATGGTCGGCACTTCAAGACCGGGGATTTCGTTGAGATAGTTATGATCGAGCTCGGCCCGCAGCGGCTCCAGGGCGGCCTCGAAGTCCTGGAAGTCCATCACCCAGCCGCCTTCTTGCGGTTCCGCCGAGCCCCGGATGTAGACTTCCACTTCAAAGGAATGGCCATGAAGCTTGGCGCAGCGGTGTCCGGCCGGCACGTTGCTGGCCAGATGGTGCGCGGCATCGAAGGTAAACCGCTTGAAAATTTCAAATTGGTCGCTCATGGCGCCGGCTTATAGCCAATGCGGCAGGGAAAATCCAGCGCTGAGAATAGGCAAATTCAGCCGTTGACGGCAAGGCTCGCCACCGGGCGCTGCGGCTGGCTTTCCAGATGGCTGAAGTCCAGCCAGTCGAGGCTCAGGGCAGGCTGCGGCTTGGCGGTCGCCGCCACCAAATAATGGCCGGAAACGAACCGCGCCCCAGCCTCGGCGGCGGCGTAAGCGGTCATCGGCGAATGAACGCCAGCGACCGCCAGCAGCAGCCGATGCTTCTTGGCGTAAGCCGCGACACGCTCGATATCGGCGCGGATCTGCGCGATGGGACGGGCGTCAAGCTCCAGGTCCAGGGTAATGCCCAGAAGCTGCAGATCGCCGAGCAGCTCCAGATTGCGCCAGCTGGCGTCGATGCGCACGAACACGCCGCGGCTGAATTGTTTGAGCATCGAGACGATTTCATAGGCCCGCCACGGCGGCGTGCCGGCATTAAAATGCGCCGCCTCGAAAATCAGATTCCGAGCCACCTTGGCGCCATGTCCCATGCACAGGCGGTAATAGTCGACCGAGGAGCCAACGCCGGAAAGAGTCAGATAGCTCACCGGAACCACGCCGAGAACCGGACGCTTCGCGCCGGCGACGGCCTCCAGATCGGCAACCGCCGTCTTGTAGAGGGCGGCGTCGAACTCATGCACCAGGGTGGGATTTTTCTGATTGGACAGCGCCGCATAGCCGCTAAGACGCCGCCGGCCGGACAGCTTGAAAATCGTTGGCTGATAGGCATAAACGATACGGTGGGCGATATCCCACATCGGAATATAGCAGATCTCTCTGAGCGGCAGGCCGCCAGCTTCTTCCCGCGCCAAGCGCACCGGCGACAGCTTATCCATGAATGTGGTTTGCACATCACCCGCGATAGATTCGCTTAAGCCTACGCCAAGTGAACGCGCCAGAGTCGTCGAATCCAACGTCATCACCACGCTATCCAGCGCCATTTTGGAGAAATGCGGCGTGCCGAGAAAAATCTCGTAAACGTTTTGCACCATCTTTTCGCAGACCAGCCGCGCCGCCGCCTGATCGCGCTCGTGAAAGACCACCACATAGCGATCATCGCCGAGGCGGAGAAAAACCTCCGACGGCAGCAGCGTGTTGGTGAAAACCTTATGGAGGAGGGAATGGACGCGGTCGGCATAGCGCGGCCAGTCATCGCCCAGCCGGGCTTTCATATCGTCCAGGCCCAGGAGCACCAGTTGCCCGGCGCTCACCGTGTCCTGGGTGTGCAGGAGATGCTTAAGCCGCTCCTTAATATCCGGTCGCAGCTCTTCCACGTGTTCCAGCATCGCCGTGCCCTCCGAGCTCTGCCGTTCTCTCTACCGTCAAAAATATTACTAACCTAAGTGTGACTATGGGCACGAATTTGTTAACGGAAGCTATACATAAAGATAGATGGCAACCGTCAGTAGAATCAAGGTTTTCAAAGAGATAGGGATGGCTGCGAAATAGCCATACGGGGCTCATCCGGGAATGAAAACGGCCGCCCTGCCGGCAAAGCCGGGGGCGGCCGAATCCTAAGGTTCCGGCTTATTGGTCGGAACGGCGGGATTTGAACCCACGACCCCTTGACCCCCAGTCAAGTGCGCTACCAGGCTGCGCTACGTTCCGTCACGCCGCGCGTCGCGGCTGGCCTTATATAGCGTCCACTTTTGGCAAGGGCAACTGACTATGCGACGGTGGTTTCGCCAATCAGCAGGCGGCGGATGTCCTCAAGCTCGGCTAAGATGGCGCGCAGCGCATGGGGCTCGACCGCCGTTCCATTCGTGCGGCTGGCGGTTGACGGCAGCAGGGAGACCCCCTCGGCCTGATGGAGACTGGCGATGACCGCCTTCGCCCCCTTCTCGCGCAGCAGCTTCTGCACCCCGCGGATGGTCAGACGGCTGTCGTAGAGGAGGCTCTTGATCGCCCGTAAAAGCTCGAGATCCTCAGGCCGGTAATAGCGTCGGCCGCCGCTGCGCTTCATCGGCTTGATCTGCGCAAACTTGGTTTCCCAGAACCGCAGCACATGCTGCGGCACGGCGAGATCGTCGGCTACCTCGCTGATGGTGCGAAACGCCTCCGGCGATTTGATGGGCTTAGCCCCCATGACGACGATCCTCGACTATTTGCGGACCGCGACCTTGGTCTTCATGTGCAGCGACGGCCGGAACGCCACCACCCGCCGGGGTTCGATCGGCACTTCCTCGCCGGTTTTGGGATTGCGTCCGACCCTGGCCTTCTTACTACGTACGCTGAAGGTGCCGAAATTGGTGATTTTCACGTCATCGCCGGCCACCAGGCTATCGGAAATGGAACGCAAGATCGCCTCGACGATGAGTGCGGAGTCGTGCTGAGAGAGGCCGATGCCAAGATAGATCGCATTGGCAAGATCGGCACGGGTGATTGTTTTTACAGCCATGTCGCCCTTCCGCAGCTCTTATGGAATGATCTAAAGCCTAGTGCGGGCAGGGTTTTTCGTCAACAGCAAAGGAGGAGTGGTCACATTCGAATAAGGCTTGCCCCCCAGGTGAAGCCGCCGCCCATGGCCTCCAGGAGCACCAACTGACCCACTTGAATGCGGCCGTCCGCCACTGCCTCGGCTAGCGCCAGCGGCACGGAAGCGGCCGAGGTATTGGCATGATGATCGACGGTGACGATCACTTTATCCGCGCCCAACCCCAGTTTTTTGGCGGTAGCGTCAAGAATACGCTTATTGGCTTGGTGGGGAACGATCCAATCGAGATCGGTCGCTTTCAGGCCCGCCGCGCCTAAGGTTTCGCCAACCACGGCGGCAAGGTTGGTCACGGCATGACGGAAAACTTCCTTGCCTTCCATTTTCACGTGGCCGGTGGTTTGGGTCGAGGACGGCCCGCCATCGACGTAGAGGAGGTCATGATAACGGCCGTCGGAATGGATTCGCGACACCAGAATGCCCCGGTCATCGGTGGAGCCGTGGCCGGCGCGGGCTTCGAGCACCACTGCGCCCGCCCCGTCGCCGAACAGCACGCAGGTGCCGCGATCTTCCCAATCGAGGATGCGGGAGAAGGTTTCAGCGCCGATCACCAGCGCCCGGTTGGCCTGGCCGAGGCGCAAGAAGTTATCGGCCACGGTGAGCGCGAAAATGAAGCCGGAACACACCGCCTGGACGTCGAAGGCTACGCCTCGGGTGAGACCCAACTTTTCCTGCACCCGGGTGGCGGTGGCGGGAAAGGTCTGATCGGGGGTAGCAGTCGCCACCACGATGAGATCGATGGCGGCGGCTTCCAGTTTGGCCTGGGCCAGCGCCGCCTTGGCGGCGGCCGCCGCCAGGTCCGAGGTCAGTTCGTTGTCGGCGGCGATATGGCGCATCTTGATGCCGGTGCGCTCGGTAATCCATTGATCGCTGGTGTCGACTTGGGCCGCCAGTTCGTCGTTGGTCACGATGCGAGCGGGAAGATAGGAGCCGCAGCCCACGATCACAGAACGCAACACACTCATGATACCGCCGCTTCCTCCGCCGTGCCGTCGCCATCGCCGCTGTTTTCCAGATCGGCGGCGATGCGGCTTAAGAGATTATCCGCCGACATGTCGTGGGCGACGCCGAGCGCGCTGGCGAACCCCAGCGCGTTAGCGCCACCGTGGCTTTTCACCACCAAGCCATTGAGCCCTAAAAACACCGCCCCGTTATGATTGTTGGGATCGAGATGGTCTTTGAGCGCCTTCAAGCCCCGCTTGGCCATAAGCGCCCCCAGCTTGGAGCGCAGCGAGGAGCGAAAGGCGGAGGCGAACAGCCTGGTCACCATGCGGGCAGTGCCTTCCGCAGTCTTTAAGGCGACATTGCCGGTAAAGCCGTCGGTCACCACCACATCCACCGATCCGGCGGCAATCCCGTCGCCCTCGATGAAGCCAACGAAATCGAACGACAGGTCGACGGCTTTCAGACGCTGGCCCGCCTCCTTGACTTCCTCGTGGCCCTTCAGTTCCTCGACCCCGACGTTGAGGAGCGCCACCCGCGGCCGGGGGATGCCGAGCACGGTGCGGGCGAAAGCCGCCCCCATCACCGCGAATTCCACCAGATTGCGAGCGTCGCATTCAACGTTGGCGCCAAGGTCCAGCATCACGCATTCGCCGCGGCTGGAAGGCAGAATGGTGGCCAAGGCCGGCCGGTCGATGCCGGGCATGGTCTTGAGCATGAATTTGGCCATGGCCATCATGGCGCCGGTATTGCCGGCCGATACCGCCACATCGGCCTCGCCCTCCTGCACGGCGGCGATGGCCAGACCCATGCTGGAGCCGCGGCCGCGGCGCAGCGCCTGACTTGGCTTGTCGTCGGCGCTGACCACTTCGTCGGTATGGCGTATCTCGCTGATCGCGGCCAGCTTCGGATAGGCGGCCAGAAGCGAGGTTAAGGCCGCCTGATTGCCGAACAGGAGAAAACTGACATTGGGGTAGCGCTCGCGGGCAATGGCTGCGCCCTCGACGGCGGCCGCGGGGGCATGGTCGCCGCCCATGGCGTCAAGCGCAATCGTCAGCCTACGCGTCAAACCTACCTCCCCGGCTGGGCCCGGGTGCTTAGGCGGCTTCGCCGTCGCTCTTTACCTCTCGGCCGTCATAGTAGCCGCAGGCCGGGCAAAGATGATGCGGCCGCTTCAGTTCACCGCAGTTCGGGCATTCTTGGTGCGCGCTCGCTTTCAAGGCGTCATGCGACCGGCGCATATTCCGCCGCGAGGGCGTAGTTTTTCTCTTCGGAACAGCCATAACTCTATCTTCCGTTCTAAAAGGTGTGGCGGGGCAGCCCACGACCGCACGATCAAGCGCACGAAAATACCGATTTTCCGCCGCCCTTCAACCCCTCTCTTTGAGATTCTTAAGAATAGCAAAGGGATTGGGCTCTTTGCTTTCAACCTCAGCCGCCCCGTCCTCACGCCCGGCGGCATATTCGGCGCCGGTCTTGCGAGGATAAGGATCAAGGGCAAGGGCCAGGTATTGGGCTACCATCTCACCGATATCGATGGTATCGCCCGCGAGAGGTTCGACGTCCTCCTCGGTAAAATCGAGATCCAGCTCATCCTCAGGCAGCCCCTCGGCAAGGCCGCTGGAGATATATCGCACCGCGAACTGGCTGACAACTTTACTCGCCACCGGCTCCAGGGTAACCACGCAGGCCTGGGTGACCTGGGCCTCCAGGCGGCCGGTCACCAGCACGGCCGCGCCGGCCGCCATACGCAACGTCACCTCGGCCTGAAGGTGCTCCAGCTTCAACAGGCCAAAGCGGGCGGCAAGCCGGGCGCACTCCTCGGCACTGGCCCGAAGCTCCTCCGTCAGGCCGCCACTGGCGGCGATCTCTTCCAGCCGCACCAGGCGGCTAAATTCGGGTTTGGTCGGCATGGCATCCCTCTTAGGCCTGGGGCAGCCGCCCGGCAAGCAAATCCTTGACCGGGACGGCGGCCAGGGCAGTGCGCAGGGCCAGAATATAGGGTGCCATCCAACGCCCGGCCTCGGCGCGCTCTTCGCCGCGATAGAGGTTGCGGCGGATGGCGTCGCTCAGCGGCCCCGGTCCACCGCCGCCGTCATAGGCGGCAAGCGCCGCCTCATAGGCTTGGATGCGGCCAAAGAAGGCGCCGGCCATGTCATGGACCCGCCGCCCGACGGACAGATCGCCGACCCCCATCTCCCGCAACGCCTGATCCATATCGGCGAAAAAAACCTCCAGGAGCGGGGTCTCGACCCGCCGCGCCGGGGTATCCGCTGGCTCGCGCCGCAGCCGCTCTATGGCCAGATAGAGGTGCAGGACAATCAGATCAAAACGGCCATCCACCGTATCCGCCACGCCGCCGTCGGTATAGAGCGCCGGCCGCCGGCTCATCGTTACCAACGCCGTATAGAGGCTATGCGCCGCCGCCTCGTCCGCCGGCGGCGTGAAGAACTTTTTCAACCGCCTCATCGCGTTGACAGCCGGTATACGAGGTGCCATGTTCCTTCCGCTTCGTCCTATAGCAGTGAGCACGATATTAAAATCGCCCTTACTGCTATAGGTTTTTGATATCGCATCGCTATTGCGCAAAATCGGTACCCACTTTTGCGCGCGATGCTCTAGTGGTAGCATGGCTGCCGGAAAGGGCGCAATCGATACGACCGCGCCTGATTAGCGCCGTCCAAGGTAGTGTTTTGATGAACCTGCGTTTCGTACTTCCCAGTCTTGCCCTGGCCTGCATTGTGGCCGGCTGTTCGCCGACCACCAACATTCGCGGCTATCTGGCCGACCAGCGCCTAGTCGACTCGATTCAGCCCGGGGTCGACAATCAGGAGTCGATCCGCGCCATGCTGGGCACGCCCTCGGTGGAGGCATCGTTTGGCCGCAACAAGTGGTACTATGTTTCCCGGACGGCCGAGCAGTTGGCCTTTTTCGATCCCGAAACTATTGACCAGCAAGTCATCACGGTGAGCTTCGACACCCGCGGCTATGTCACCGGGGTTGAGAAAGTCGGCGCCGAGGCCGCTCGCGAGGTCGACCCGGTGGGCGGCAAGACGCCGACCCGCGGCCGCGAGCTGGGCTTCTGGGAGCAGATCTTCGGCAACATCGGCCGCTTCAGCGGCGGCGGCGCGGCCCCTGGCCCCACCGAATAGACCTATTCGTTATCAAATGAAACGGCCCGCCGATTAAGCGGGCCGTTTGTCGTTTAACAGATTACCTTGGCCTACAGTTAGGCGTGGGCCAGCGCCGCCAGCAGCAGCAGCGCCACGATATTGGTGATCTTGATCATCGGGTTGACCGCCGGACCGGCGGTGTCCTTATAGGGATCGCCGACGGTATCGCCGGTGACCGCCGCCTTGTGGGCGTCCGATCCCTTGCCGCCGTAATGGCCGTCCTCGATGTACTTCTTGGCGTTGTCCCAAGCGCCGCCGCCGGCGGTCATGGAAATCGCCACGAAGATGCCGGTGACGATCACGCCCATCAGCATGGCCCCCACCGCAGCGAAGGCTTGCCCCTGCCCGGCAAAGGCGTTGATGACGAAGTACACCACCACCGGGGCCAGCACCGGCAGCAGCGAGGGAATGATCATTTCCTTGATCGCCGCCCGGGTCAGCATGTCGACGGCGCGGCCATAATCTGGCTTCGCCGTGCCTTCCATGATGCCGGGGATTTCCTTGAACTGACGGCGCACCTCGTTGACCACCGAACCGGCGGCGCGGCCGACCGCGGTCATGCCCATGGCCCCGAACAGATAGGGCAGCAGGCCGCCGATCAGAAGACCCACGACCACATAAGGATTACCCAAGGTGAAATCGACCGCCACATCGCTGAAGAAGGTGTTCAGGTCTTGGGTGTAGGCGGCAAACAGCACCAACGCGCCCAACCCCGCCGAGCCGATGGCATAACCCTTGGTCACCGCCTTCGTCGTGTTGCCAACCGCATCCAGGGCATCGGTCACCTTACGCACGTCTTTATCGAGACCCGCCATTTCGGCAATGCCGCCGGCGTTGTCGGTAACCGGACCATAGGCATCAAGCGCCACCACCACGCCGGCCAGGGCCAGCATCGAGGTCACCGCGATGGCGAGGCCGTAAAGCCCGCCCAGGCTATAGGTGGTGATGATGCCGACAACGATGATCAAGGCCGGTATCGCGGTCGCTTCCATGGATACCGCCAGGCCCTGGATGATGTTGGTGCCATGGCCGGTGGTCGACGCCAACGCCACCGAGCGCACCGGACGATAGTCGGTGCCGGTATAGTATTCGGTGACATAGACCAGAAGGCCGGTCACCACGAGGCCGATGACCGCGCAATAGAAAAGGTAACGGCCGGTCAGGTCCGTGCCTTCGATCGCACCCATGCCGACGACGCTCGAGGTGGCGTACCAGATCGCCGGGATCGACAGCACCGCGCAGGCGATAAAGCCCTTATAGAGCGCGTTCATGATGTTGTTGGATTTGCCGAGCTTGACGAAGAAGGTGCCGATGATCGAGGTGATGATGCACACGCCGCAGATCGCCAGCGGATAAAGCATCAGCGCGTCCTTCATGCTCGACGCCGCATAAAGGATCGAACCGAGGACCATGGTCGCGACTGTGGTCACCGCGTAAGTTTCAAAAAGGTCAGCCGCCATGCCGGCGCAGTCGCCGACGTTATCGCCGACGTTATCGGCGATCACCGCCGGATTGCGCGGATCATCCTCGGGGATGCCGGCTTCCACCTTGCCGACAAGGTCGGCGCCGACGTCGGCGCCCTTGGTGAAGATGCCGCCGCCCAAGCGGGCGAAGATCGAAATCAGCGACGCGCCGAAGCCCAACGCCACCAGGGCGTCGATGATGTCCCGGCCCTCGCCGCCCAGTTGCGGCAGCAGATAGTAGTAGCCGGCGACGCCAATGAGGGCGAGGCCCGCCACCAGCATGCCGGTCACCGCGCCAGCGCGAAAAGCGATGGCCAAGCCCTGGGCCAGACCCTGGCGCGACCCTTCGGCCACCCGCACGTTGGCGCGCACCGAGACGTTCATGCCGATATAGCCAGCCGCACCCGACAGCACCGCGCCGATGGCAAAGCCGATCGCCGCCAGATGGCCGAGGGTGACGAACAGAATGATCGCCACCACGACGCCGACCAGGCCGATGGTGGTGTACTGCCGATTAAGATACGCCCGCGCGCCTTCTTGAATGGCCGCCGCCACTTCTTGCATGCGTGCATTGCCGGCCGGCGCGGAGAGCACCGAACGGCTGGCCCAGACGCCGTAAAGCACCGCCAGAATACCGGCGGCTATAATGTAAAGAATGGTTGGCATGGAGTATCGCCCCTTCCTTGTTAATCCTGTTATCGGGCGGAGATTTACCCCTCCGCCTAAGTCCCGCCGCAATCTATCCGCACAGCAAAGCCTTAGGCAAGCTTCGCTTCCCCAGAAAGATTTGCCTTTGGATGGAATCTTAAGGCCCTGCTTTTGCCCATCATCCCCGCGAAAGCAGGGATCCAGTCTATTGATTTTACGATGGATTCCCGCTTACGCGGGAATGACCGGGTGGGATGGGCCAGGGCAACGCGCGACCGAATCATACCGCCGGCCGGCAATCTTTTAAGGAAAAATCGGCAGCGTGATGGTCGTTTCCTCACACCCGCGTGCTCTGGGTGATCAGGACCCGTAGGATGGCGGCCTTGCCCAGCTCCTGATTCGCCGCTTGGCGCAGCCGGTTGGTCAATGCGTCGAAGTCGATAATCAGGGGCTCCCCCTCCTTGCCGATGGGAGCGCGGGTGACTTCCTTCAAGAACGCCGCCTTGAGCGCCGGCAGGCGTTGCGCCACTAAAAGCTCGTTGGCATTGCCCTTGACCTCTAAAGACAAGTCGAGGAGCACGTAGCCGAGCACTTGGCCCTCATGCACCAAGGGGGCGGAGACGCGATCAACCTTGACGAAGGTGGTATTTTCCGGCGGGGGCGGTGGCGGCGGCGGGGCCTCGACGGCGGCCACGGCTTTTTTCTGCGGCGCCAGGAACAGGAAATAGGCGGCCGCGATACCGCCGCCCACCAGAAGTCCGGCAGCCAGTCCGATGATCAGCAGTTTCTTGCCGCTGCCGGCGGAGGCTTTTCCGTCAGCCTCCTTGGCCTTGTCATCGGGCTTGGATTTATCATCCGCCTTGGCTTTGTCCTTGGCCATGCCCCCCCTCAGAAGTGTGTAAAGCCCAGGCCCGCCGCGTCAAAAGCCGAGCCATCGGCATTAAACAACCGAACGGCCGAGCCTTCAACCACTTCGCCGATCAGCGTGATCGGCACGCCGGTCTTGGCGGCGATAGCCCCCAACTCAGCGGCCTTGGCCGGCGGGATGGTGAACAGAAGCTCATAATCATCGCCCTTGAAAATATCGGCGAGTCGGCGCGGATCACGCTTGATGACCGCGCGCGCCGCCGGCGACAGCGGGATATCAGCGACCCGGAGACGGGCGGCCAGCTTGGAAGTTTCGCAAATGTGCGCCATATCGGCAACCAGGCCGTCAGATACGTCCAGCGCGGCGTGCGCCAGCCCGCGCAAGCATCTTCCCACGGCAAGCCTTGGTTGCGGCAACAGATAGCGGCCTTTCAGGTAGGCCAGCTCCTCCGCGCCCAGACCGGGCAGCTCGCCGCGCTGGGCAAGAAGCCCTAACGCGCCATCGCCGATGGTGCCGGTAACGGCAATGAGGTCGCCGACCCGCGCGCCATTGCGCCGCAGTTCCGCGCCCGGCGGCGTCAGTCCGATGGCGGTCAGGGACAAGGTGATGGGGCCGGGCGTCGAGGTTGTGTCGCCACCCCACAACCGGCAGCCGAAGATCGCCTGATCCTCGGCCAGGCCGCGGGCAAACGCTTTGAGCCAGGAGGCGGCGTCGGCCGGGCGCACCGCCGTTGCCTGCAGATAGCCCACCGCGTCGGCCCCCATGGCGGCGAGATCGGAGAGATTGACCCGCAATAACTTGCGGGCGATGAGATCGGGGGGATCGGCGGGGAGGAAATGCACGCCCTCCACCATAGCGTCCTTGGTCAACACCAGCGCCTGGCCCGGCGGGGGGGTATAGACGGCGGCGTCATCGGTCAATTCGAAAGCCGGCGCGCCCTTGCCGGCCAGCGGCGCGAAGAACTCAGCGATCGCCTCGAACTCGCCGAGCGCTTCGCCGGTGTTGGTCATGACGGCCGGATCTCTTTCGCCAGGCGATCCAGCACGCCGTTGACGAAGCGCGGCGCGTCATCCTGGTAAAAGGCGTGCGCCACATCGACGTATTCGTTGATGATGGTGTTGGTCGGCACGTCGGGGCGATGGCGCAGTTCATAGACGCCGGCGCGCAAAATCGCCCGCACGATGGTCTCCAAGCGATCGAGCGGCCATTCCTTGACCAGCGCATGGGCGATATAACCATCCAACGTCGGCCGTTCAGCCGAAGCGCCAATGACGAGATCGCGAAAGAAATCGCGATCGGCCTTGGCGTAGCGCGCGCCTTCGATTTCCTGTCCTAAGCGATGATCGAGAAATTCCTGCGCCACCGCTTCCGGCGCTGCGCCGTCGGCAACTTCAAGCTGGTAGAGCGCCTGCACCGCGCCCAACCGGGCGGCGCTGCGCGCCCCGCCCTTCAGGTTGTGATTTTTAACCGTCTGCTCGCCCACCGTCTTGCCTCTCACGATCGGCTCAAAAAACGACGCTTCAGCGCGATCATGGCCAGCGCCGCACGGGCAACGTCGCCGCCCTTGTTTTTCTCGCTCACCCGCGCCCGCGCCCACGCTTGATCGTCATTCTCCACCGTCAGGATGCCGTAGCCCAGGGCGACGCCTTCCCGCACCGCCAATTCCTGTAAGCCGCGGGCGCTTTCCTGGCATACGTAATCATAGTGCGTGGTCTCGCCGCGAATGACGCAGCCGAGCGCGATAAAACCATCGTAATGCGTGCCGCCCGCCTTCATGCCGTCCAGCGCAAAGCGAATGACGCCGGGTATCTCGAAGGCGCCGGGAACGCTGACGCGATCATAGGTCGCCCCTGCTTCCGCCAGCGCGCCGGCCGCACCGCGCACCAGTTCGTCGGCAAGGTCCTCATAAAAGCGCGCTTCGATGATCAAGAGATGCGGTTTGTCGGTCATGACGGCGTCTCCGTGGGAATGGGCCGCCGCTCGACGATTTCCAGACCGTAGCCTTCCAAGCCGACCACATGACGCTCGGTGTTCGACAACAAAACCATGCGATGGATGCCCAGATCGCGCAGAATTTGCGCACCGATGCCGTAGTTCTTCAATTCCGGCCGCGCCTGTTTCTCGCCGCTGCGGCTCCTGATGAAATCGCTCAAGGTCGGCGGATGAGCGTCGCGGATCACCACGATGACGCCGCGGCCTTCCTGGCCGATCATCTCCAGCGCGCGGGTGAATTGCCCGGAGCGCGACGATATTTCGTCCAGCATGTCCTCAAAAATATTGAAGGCATGCATGCGCACCAGCACCGGTTCATCACCGCTGAGATCGCCCTTGATCAGCGCCAGATGCTCGGCGCCGTCGAGGATCGAGGCATAGGATCTTAAATTGAAGGCGCCGCCATGACGGCTGAGGAAATCCACTTTGGCGGTGCAACTCACCAGCCTGTCGTGCTTCAAGCGATAAGCAATCAAGTCGGCAATGGTGGCGATCTTCAGATTATGCTCCTTGGCGAACGCGACCAGTTCCGGCAGCCGCGCCATGGTGCCGTCATCGTTCATGATCTCGCAGATGACGCCGGCGGAAATAAGCCCGGCGAGGCGCGCCACATCCACCGCCGCTTCCGTGTGCCCGGAGCGCACCAGCACGCCGCCGTCACGGGCGATCAGCGGAAAGACGTGGCCGGGCGAGACGATATCGCTTTTGCCCTTGGTCGTATCGATGGCCACCGAAATGGTGTGCGCCCGGTCGTGCGCCGATATGCCGGTGGAGACGCCTTCGCGCGCTTCGATGGAGATGGTGAATGCCGTTTGATGCCGCGAGCCGTTGCGATCCGACATCAAGGTCAGACCCAGCTCGGCGGCGCGTTGGCTGGTCAGCGTCAAGCAAATCAGGCCGCGGCCATGCTTGGCCATGAAGTTGATGGCCGCCGGCGTCGCCATCTGCGCCGGAATGACAAGGTCGCCCTCATTTTCGCGATCCTCGTCATCGACCAGAATGAACATGCGCCCATTGCGGGCTTCTTCAATGATTTCGGTGATGGGTGAGAGAAAACTGCGCGACATGTTTTACGTTCTCTCATGCAGGCGCGCGACGTAGCGGGCGAGGATATCAATTTCGATATTTACACGCTCGCCGACCTTGGCGCTGCCGAAGGTGGTGTGCTCTTGGGTGTGCGGAATGATGTTGACGCCGAAAACGGCGCTGCCGTCCGCTTTGTCCTCGACCTCGTTGACGGTAAGCGATACGCCATTAATGGCCACCGAGCCCTTCGCCGCCAGGTAAGGGGCCAGCACCTTGGGGACGGCGAAGGTGAAACGGCGGCTGTCGCCCTCCGGGACGATGGCAACCACCTCGCCCAGGCCGTCCACATGGCCGGTGACGATATGGCCGCCCAGCTCATCGCCGACTTTCAGCGCCCGCTCCAGATTGACCGGCGCGCCCGGCCGCCAATCACCCAGGCAGGTCCGCGACAAGGTTTCCGCCGAGACATCGACGGCAAACCAGTCCTCGCCGACATCGACCACGGTCAGGCAGGCCCCTGAACAGGCGATGGAGGCGCCGATCTCGATACTGGCGGTATCGTACTGGGTGGCGATGACCAGGCGCGTGTCGCCGCGCTTATCGATGGCGCGCACAGCGCCGACGTCGGTGATGATCCCGGTAAACATGGCTCTTGTTCTAGCGACCTGTGAGGTAGGTTTCCAGCATATCTTCGCCGACGACTTCATTTGTCAGCCGCAACAGCGCCGGCGTATCGGCCAGACGGTCCAGCGCCAGACTTTCAATGGCCGCCCGGCCATCGGCTCCAAGGAGCCTGGATGCGCGAAACCAGGCGAGGCGGTCCACCAGTTCGGCCTGAAGGAGGGTGGTGGCGATCCGCGCCCCGCCCTCCACCAGGAGACGGGTGACCCCCCGGCCCGCCAGCGCCCGCAAGCCTTCCCCGAGATCGACGCCCGCCGCCGAGCGGGGCGTCATTACGATCTCCATCCCCAGTTCCGAGAGCGTCTCCACCCGCGCCGGTTCGGCGTCAGCCGCGGCGATCGCCCAGGTGGGGGTTTGGCGCGCCGTGGCGTAAAGCCGGCAGGCGGGCGACAGCGACAGCGCGCTGTCGACCACCACGCGGACCGGCGAGCGGTCTTCCAGCCCGGCCAGCCGGCAGGTCAGCTCCGGGTCGTCCTGCTCAGCGGTGCGCCGGCCGATGAGAATGGCGTCGTGGGTGGCGCGCATCAGATGGCCGCGCCGGCGCGCCGCTTCCCCGGTGATCCACCGGCTCTCCCCTGTTGCGGTGGCGATTCGGCCATCGAGCGAGGTGGCGAGCTTCAAGGTGACCAGCGGCAGACCCTCGGTGACGCGCTTGATGAAGCCGGCGTTCAAGCTCTGCGCCGCCGCTTCACACACCCCGACCTCGGTCTTAATGCCGGCGTTTCTCAACATCGCCAGACCCTGGCCACTCACCCGGGGGTCGGGATCGACGCAGGCGGCAACCACCCGGCCAACGCCCGCCTTGATCAACGCCTCGGCGCAGGGCGGGGTATGTCCGTGATGGGCGCAGGGTTCCAGGGAGACATAGGCGCTAGCTCCCCGGGCGCGCGGTCCGGCCTGGCGCAAGGCTTCGGCATCTTGCTGGTATCGAACGATGGTCGGCACGATCTCCCGGTTGCTGAGCCAGTGCATGAAATTCTGGACCCGCGTCTCGATGATGGCCTCGGCCTGCACCAC
>JACFMS010000012.1:0-12448 GCA_019455285.1 Sphingomonadales bacterium | reverse complement strand
CCGCGTGCGGCCGGCCGCCGGGTTGCGTCCAGCCGCGGCCGACCACCTCGCCGGACAAGGGATCGACGATGACGCAGCCCACCGCCGGATTGGGCCACACGCGCCCCAGCCCCCGCGCCGCCAGGGCCAGCGCATGGGTCATGTGATCGACATCGTTTTTTGTTCTCATGGCAGCGTAACGGCGCCGCCGTCAGTCGTCGGCGCGACGACTGATGGCGCCGACGAAATCCTCAAAATCCTTGGCTTCGCGGAAGTTGCGGTAGACGGACGCAAAGCGCACATAGGCGACCATATCGAGGGCCTTTAAGGCCTCCATGATCATCTCGCCGATGACCTCGGAGGAAATTTCGCTGTCGCCCATGCTTTCCAGTTGCCGGACGATGCCATTGATCATGCGCTCGACCCGCTCGCGGTCCACCGGCCTTTTGCGCAACGCCAGATTGATCGAGCGCTCCAACTTGTCGCGATCGAACGGCGCGCGGCGGCCGTTTTTCTTGATCACCGTCAGCTCGCGCAATTGCACCCGCTCGAAGGTGGTGAAGCGGCCGCCGCACCCTGGGCAGGCGCGGCGGCGGCGGATCGATGAACTATCCTCGGTCGGACGCGAATCCTTGACCTGGGTGTCTTCGTTACCGCAGAACGGACAACGCATGAAACCTCCCCCTCTCGCTGACGAGCGAACGCTTAAGCTCTAGCCCCTCGCCCCATAAATCGGAAACGCTTCGGTCAATGCCTTCACCTTGGCCCTGACTGAGGCTTCGGCCGCCGCGGTATCGGTTGGATTTTTCGCCAGGGCATCGATGATCTCCAGCACCGCATCGCCCACCTTCTGGAATTCGACGATGCCGAAGCCGCGGGTGGTGCAAGCCGGCGCGCCGACCCTGATGCCCGAGGTGACGGTGGGCTTTTCCGGATCGAACGGCACGCCATTCTTGTTGACGGTGATATGGGCGCGGCCCAAGGCCTCCTCCACCATGTTGCCCTTCAGGCCCTTGGGCCGCAGATCGACCAGCATCAGGTGGGTGTCGGTGCCGCCCGAAACGATGTCGCAACCACCGGCCTTCAGCCGCGCCGCCAGCGCCTTGGCGTTTTCCACCACGTTTTTGGCGTAGGTTTTAAAATCAGGCTTCAAGGCTTCGCCGAAGGCCACCGCCTTGGCGGCGATGACATGCATCAAGGGGCCGCCTTGCAGGCCGGGGAACACCGCCGAGTTGATCTTTTTGCCCAGATCGGCGTCGTTCGATAAAATCATGCCGCCGCGCGGGCCGCGCAACGTCTTGTGGGTGGTGGTGGTGACCACATGGGCATGGATGAGCGGGCTGGGGTGCACGCCGCCCGCCACCAGGCCGGCGAAATGCGCCATATCGACCATGAAATAGGCTCCCACCTGATCGGCGATGGCGCGGAAACGGGCGAAGTCGATCACCCGGGGATAGGCCGAGCCGCCGGCGATGATGAGCTTCGGCTTGTTTTCCACGGCCAGGCGCTCCACCTCGTCGAAGTCGATGAGGTTGTCTTCCCGGCGCACACCGTATTGCACGGCATGGAACCACTTGCCCGATTGCGCCGGCGGCGCGCCGTGGGTCAAATGGCCGCCGGCGGCGAGAGACAGCCCCATGATGGTGTCGCCGGGTTTTAAGAGCGCCATCATCACCGCGCCGTTGGCCTGGGCGCCGGAATGCGGCTGGACGTTGGCGAACGCGCAATCAAACAGCCTTTTCGCCCGCTCGATGGCCAGCGCCTCCGCCACATCGACATACTCGCAGCCGCCGTAGTAGCGCTTGCCGGGATAGCCTTCGGCGTATTTGTTGGTCAAGACCGAGCCTTGCGCTTCCAATACCGCCCGGCTGACGATGTTCTCCGAGGCGATGAGCTCCAGATGTTCCTGCTGACGCTCTTCCTCATCGACGATGGAGCGGTAAATATCGGGGTCGGCGCTGGCCAACTCCTCGGAAAAGAAGCGGTTCAGGTCGGTGATCGGTTGGCTTAAGGACATTCGTTATACCTTTTCTCGTTGATCGACAGAGGCGGCCAACTTAGCCACCCGGCGGGCATGACGCCCCCCCTCGAATGGCGTGGCCAGAAACTCCCGTAGGCAGTCCTTGGCCAGCTCCGAGCCTAAAATGCGCCCGCCCAGCGCCAGCACGTTGGCGTCGTTGTGCTGGCGGGCGAGGCGGGCGGTCAGGCCGTTATGGCACAGGGCGGCGCGAACATGGGCGTAGCGGTTGGCGGCGATGCTGATGCCGATGCCGGTGCCGCACAGGATCACCCCACGATCGGAGCGGCCATCGGCCAGGGCGGCGGCCAGAGTGGCGGCATAATCGGGATAGTCGACGCTGTCCAGACTATGGCAGCCGAGATCCAGCACCTGATGGCCGAGCGCCTTTAATTCCTCGATCAAGAGGGTTTTCAGCTCGAACCCACCATGGTCCGAGGCAATGGCGATGGGCTTTTCCGGCATCGGTTCCGTTTCTCAAAGACCGCGATTGTCGATGGATGGCGTCGCAACGCCTTTGGCTACCATATATGCGGTCAGGGGGCAAAGAGTCTACAACAGAGGCCAAAGAATGGCTACTTTTGCGCTTTTGATAGGCGGTATTCCAGTTTCTGCACGGCGGCGCGGGAGAGCTGGTCGCGACTCATCAAGGGCGAGCCGACGATGGACACCTCAAGCCCGGTCTTGGGGTCGACGGCCGACACCTTGACAGCATTGCCGACCTGAATGAATTCGATGAGGTAGCCGCCCTGCCGTCCGTCGCTCATGGCGTCCTTAGGCGGCGCGGGCCTTGAGGCCCAAACGCTCCCACACCGCCGATAGCGAACCCACCAAATCATCAATCATGGCGTCGTCGTGGAACGGCGTCGGGGTAAAGCGCAGGCGCTCGGTGCCGCGCGGCACGGTGGGGAAATTGATCGGCTGGACGTAGATGCCGTAGTCCGTCAGCAGCATGTCAGAGGCCGCCTTGCAGCGCACCGGATCGCCCACCAGCACCGGCACGATATGGGTGACGCTGTCCAGTACCGGCAGGCCGACGGCTTTCAGCCGCGCCTTCAAGGTCGCCGCCCGCTCCTGATGGCGGGCGCGCTCGGCCTGACTTTCCTTCAGGTGGCGGATGCTGGCGATGGCCCCGGCGGCCAACACCGGCGACAGCGAGGTGGTGAAAATAAAGCCCGGCGCATAGGAGCGCACGGCATCGATGAGGGCATGGGAGCCGGTGATATAGCCGCCCATGACGCCGAACGCCTTGCCCAGCGTGCCCTCGATCACATCGAGGCGGTCCATCAGCCCCTCTCGCTCGGCGACGCCGGCGCCGCGCGGGCCATAAAGGCCGACCGCGTGCACCTCGTCGAGATAGGTCATGGCGCCATGTTTCTTGGCCACGTCGCACAGCTCGGCGATGGGCGCGATGTCGCCATCCATGGAATAGACGGATTCGAAGGCAACGAGCTTTGGCCGCCCCGGCTCGACCGTGCGCAACAGTTCTTCCAAATGCGCCACGTCATTGTGATGGAAGACTTTTTTCTCCGCCCCGCTGCGGATGATGCCCTGGATCATCGAGGCGTGATTAAGCTCGTCGGAGAACACCACGCAGTTGGGCAACAGCTTGGCCAGCGTGCTCAACGTCGCCTCGTTGGAGATATAGCCCGAGGTGAAAATGAGCGCCGCCTCCTTGCCATGCAGGTCGGCCAGTTCATCTTCCAGCAGCACATGATAATGGTTGGTGCCCGAGATGTTGCGGGTGCCGCCCGCCCCTGCCCCAACCTTATGGAGCGCCTCTTCCATGGCGGCGATAACCTTGGGATGCTGCCCCATGCCGAGGTAGTCGTTGCTGCACCACACCACCACCTCGCGGGGGCCGGATGGGCTGTGGTGGGTGGCCCGGGGGAACGCGCCGCGCTTGCGCTCGATGTCGATAAAGACGCGATAGCGCCCCTCTTTTTTCAGGGAAGTGATGGCTTCCTCAAACACCCGGTTGTAATTCATCACGCACACTGTCCTTCAGGTTGCCGGAACCAACGGACCCCCTAGAGCAAAGCCCTATTCTAATACACCCTCGACTTACCCCCGGCAACCCACGGCGGCCACGACCATTAATACACGACCACCGGCGCGATTCCTTGAGGAAGATCAACGCCGGCGGCACAAAAGCTCAAGTTTTGACGAATTTACAGGGTGGCGTAGTTGATCCGTTCCGACCAGAAACGCTCCAGGCCGCGCAGGGCGTCCCGCAGCTGCCGCAACTCCTCGGATTTCATATGCGAGCCGCTGACGATGGCTTCAAGCTGCTCATCCAAGAGCCCTGCCACTAAATTATTGATGTCGCGGCCCTTGTCGCTGAGGCGAATCCGCACCGAGCGGCGGTCATGCTCCGAGCGTTCGTGCTCGATATAACCCATTTCCACCAGCTTCTTCAGGTTATAAGAGACGTTGGAGCCGAGGTAATAGCCGCGGGTGCGCAGCTCGCCGGCGGTCATTTCATTATCGCCGATGTTATAGAGCAATAGCGCCTGAACGCTGTTGATATCGGTGCGGCCGGTCTCGTCGAGACGCATCTTGAGGATGTCGAGAAGGCGGCGGTGCAGACGCTCGATGAGGCGCAGGCACTCCAGAAACTGCGCCTTGGTCTGGCCGGCCGGCGTCTCCTCAAGGCCGATAAGCGAACTCTTCGATGCAATCGCCATGGGGTGTGCCCGAAGTCCTTTCCAGCAAATAAATAGACGTATTCCCTCCCGGGTTATAGCGTCCGAATGCTGAAAAAAACCTTAACTCCACAGCTTTAAGTACCACAAAAGCAGGCTCCAAATCCCCTTGGAGGGGACTTGGCGTTAACCACGCAACATCTTGATAATGCCGGAAAAATCCGTGCCGCCATGGCCGGATTTTTCAAATTGTTCATAAAGCTCCATGGCGTGATGGCCAAGCGGGGTCGCGGCCCCCGCGGCGGCGGCCGCTTCCTGGGCGAGGCGCAGGTCCTTGAGCATCATGGTGGCGGCAAAGCCCGGCTTGTAGTCGCGGTTGGCGGGTGAGGTCGGCACCGGTCCCGGCACCGGGCAGTAGGAGGTCAAGGACCAGGTCTGGCCTGAGGCCTTGGAGGAAATGTCGAACAATTTTTGGTGGTCGAGCCCAAGTTTCTCCGCCAGGGCAAAAGCCTCGCAGGTGGCGATCATGGTGATGCCGAGGATCATGTTGTTGCAGATCTTGGCCGCCTGGCCGGTGCCCGAGCCGCCGGCGTGGATGATCGCCTTGCCCATGCCTTCGAGGATCGGCTTGGCCCGCGCAAAACCCTGGTCCGAGCCGCCGACCATGAAGGTCAAGGTGCCGGCGGCGGCCGCCGCAACGCCGCCCGAAACCGGAGCGTCCACCATGTCGAAGCCTTTGGCTTTCGCCGCTTCGGCCACTGCCCGGGCGCTGTCGACGTCAATGGTCGACGAATCGATGAAGAGCGTGCCCTTGGCGGCGCTGGCGATGACGCCGCCCGCGCCGGTATAGACCTCACGCACATGCTTGCCGGCGGGCAGCATGGTCACCACCGCCTCCACCTCCCGCGCCGCCTCGCCGGCGGACGCCGCCCGGGTTGCGCCGGCGTCCACCAACGCCTGGACGTTTGCCGCTACCAGATCGAACACCTTCAGCTGATGCCCTTTACTGATGAGATTGATGGCCATGGGACCGCCCATGTTGCCCAGTCCGATAAAGCCGATTTTCGCCATGACAGACCTCTCTTGAATAACCCCTCTCCTAGCAGGAGAGGGTGGACGCGCCAGCGTCCGGGTGAGGTAGAGCGAGGCAAAGCATATCTACCTCACCCCGTCGCTTCGCTCCGCCCCTCTCCTGCTAGGAGAGGGGAAATCCCTACAACCTCAACTCATCATCGCCGAGGGAGGCGAAATGCCGCTCAACCTCGGCGTCGCTGACATCTTGAAGCCGCGCCGGCCGCCATTTGGGCGCGTTGTCCTTATCGAGAATCACCGCCCGCACGCCCTCAAAGAAATCATGATCCTGCATCAGACGGCAGACGATGCGGTATTCCATGCGCATGCAGTCATCAAAGGTAAACGTACCGCCGTCGCGTAATTGCCGGTTGGTGAGCTTCAAGCTGGTGGGTGATTTGGTCAGCAGGGTATCGCGAACTTTCGTCGCCCAATCGCCGCCGGCGTCGGTAAGCGCCGCCATGATGGCTTCCACCGTGGCGGCGGCGAAGGCTTGATCAATGACAGCACGGTGTTCGGCAAGCGATGGCGCGCCAGCATCGGCAACAAAACCTTTCAACACCGTCTCGACATCCGCCGCGTCGCGAATAGGCGCAGCGCGCAATGCCGCCTTCAGATCACCCAAACGATCGGCCGGCACATAGTGCGTGGCGACGCCGGCATAAAGCGTATCCGCCGCTTTCAGCCGCGCGCCACTCAGACCCAGATAAAGTCCGAGCTTGCCGGGCAAGCGCGGCAAAAAATAACTACCGCCGACATCGGGAATGAGACCGATGCCGGTTTCCGGCATGGCGAACAACGTGCGCTCGGTGGCGATGCGGTGCGAGCCGTGCACCGATACGCCGACGCCGCCGCCCATGACGATGCCGTCGATGAGCGCGATGTAGGGCTTGGGAAAATGCGCGATGCGGGCGTTCATCACATATTCGTCGGCGTAGAATGTCCAGCAGTCGCGGTGATTTTTTTTGCCGGTCTCATAAAGCGCGCGAATATCGCCGCCGGCGCAAAAGGCTTTTTCGCCTGCCCCTTCGATCACCACCGCCTGAATGGCGGGATCACTGCCCCAAGCTTGCAATCGCTCATCCAGCCGCCGGCACATGTCATGGGTGAGCGCATTCAGCGCCTGTGGCCGATTGAGCAGGATAAAGCCGATGTTGCCGGCGCTATCGAACTGAATATCCGTATTGCTGGTCATTACTGCCCTTCTTCCAACAATTTGCGCGCCACGATCACGCGCATGATCTCGTTGGTGCCTTCCAGAATCTGATGCACCCGCACGTCGCGCAAGAAGCGCTCGATGGGATAATCCTTCAAGTAGCCGTAGCCGCCATGCAGCTGCAACGCCTCGTTGACCACGGTAAAGCCGGTATCGGTGGCCAGGCGCTTGGCCATGGCGCAATACATTGTGGCGTCCGGCGATTTAGCATCCAACTTTGAGGCCGCCTTGTGCAGCAACAGGCGCGCCGCTTCCAGTTCGGTGGCCATATCGGCGATCTTGAATTGCAGCGCCTGGAACGCCGACAAGGGCTTGCCGAACTGCTTGCGGTCGCGGATGTACCACTTGGCTTCGTCGAGGCAGCGCCGCGCGCCGCCCAATGAACACGCGCCGATGTTCAAGCGACCGCCATCGAGGCCCATCATGGCGATCTTGAAGCCGTCGCCTTCCGCGCCGATGCGGTTTTGCGCCGGGATGCGGCAGTTGTCGAAATTGACGGCAGCGGTGGGCTGGGATTTCCAGCCCAATTTCTTTTCCTGCGCGCCAAACGACAGCCCCGGCGTTCCGGCTTCAATCACGAAGGTGGAAATACCGCGCGCGCCATCGTCGCCGGTGCGCGCCATGACGACGTAAATGTCGGAGCGGCCGCCGCCGGATATGAACGCCTTGGAGCCATTGAGCACATAATGATCGCCATCCCGCACGGCGCGGGTGCGCAGCGCGGCGGCGTCCGATCCCGCGCCCGGTTCGGTTAAACAGTAGCTGGCGAAATGCGCCATGGTGGTAAGATTGGGCAGCCACCGGCGGCGTTGCTCATCGCTGCCGAAGCGGTCGATCATCCAGGACGCCATGTTGTGGATGGAAATATAGGCGGCGGTGGACGGGCAGCCGGCCGCCAGTTCCTCGAAAATGAGCGCCGCATCAAGCCGCGTCAGACCCGAACCGCCGACATCCTCGCCGATATAAATGCCGGCAAAGCCAAGGGCGGCGGCGGCGCGCAATTCCACCTCGGGAAAGTGACTCTCAGCGTCCCACTTTTCGGCATTGGGCGCGAAACAATCCGCCGCGAACTGGCGGGCGGTGTCCTGAATAAGTTGCTGCTCTTCGCTTAAGCCGAAATCCATCGGGCGTCTCAAGTCCCCTATTTCAAGGTCGGCATGACGAACTCAGCGCCCGAGCGCACCGTCGGCCAGCGCGCGGTTACGGTCTTGATCTTGGTATAGAACTGCACCGCCTGCATCCCCATGGTGTTGTGATCGCCGAACGCCGAATTCTTCCAGCCGCCGAAGGTATGGAACGCCAGCGGCACCGGGATTGGGATATTGATGCCCACCATACCCACTTGCACGCGATCCGCATAGGTACGCGCGGCATGGCCGTTCTGGGTGAAGATCGAGGTGCCGTTGCCGTACTCGTGCACGGTGGGCAGCTCGAACGCCTCGTCGATGCCCTTGGCGCGCACGATCTGCAAGGTGGGGCCGAAGATTTCTTCTTTGTACGAGCGATGCGCGGGGCTCACCTTGTCAAAGAGCGAGCCGCCCATGAAAAAGCCGTTTTCGTAGCCCTGGAGCTTCAGGCCACGGCCATCGACCACCAATTCCGCCCCTTCCTGAACGGCCAAGTCGATGTAGCCCTTGACCTTGGTCCAATGCTCGCGGGTGACTAATGGCCCCATCTCCGACGCCGGGTCCAATGAGGGACCAACTTTTAAGGCCTCCACCCGGGGCTTGAGCATGGTAAGGAGCTTGTCGGCCACTTTGTCGTCGGTGGTGACGCCCACCGAGATCGCCATGCAGCGCTCGCCCGCCGAGCCGTAGGCCGCGCCCACCAGCGCATCCGCCACCAGGTTGAGGTCGGCGTCAGGCAGAATGATCATGTGATTCTTGGCCCCGCCCATGGCCTGGCAGCGTTTGCCATTGGCGGTCGCCGTGGCGTAGACGTATTTGGCGATGGCGGTGGAGCCGACGAAGCTTACCGCCTTGATGCGCGGGTCGGTGAGGATGGTGTCGACCGCTTCCTTGTCGCCGTTGACCACGTTCAGCACGCCGTCGGGCAACCCCGCTTCCTTGAACAGTTCGGCGATCCGCATCGGGCAAGAGGGGTCTTTTTCCGATGGCTTCAGCACGAAGGTATTGCCGCAGGCGATGGCCATGGGGGCCATCCACAGCGGAATCATGCCGGGAAAATTAAACGGCGTGATGCCGGCGCAGACGCCCAAGGGCTTCCTCATGGAATAGATGTCGATACCGGCGCTGACGTTATCGGAAAACTCGCCTTTCAACAGATGGGGGATGCCGCAGGCGAACTCCACCACCTCGATGCCGCGCTGGATCGAGCCCTTGGCGTCGGTGATCACCTTGCCGTGCTCCCGCGACAGCAACTCGGCCAGTTCGTCGATGTGTTTGTAAAGGAGGCCAAGGAAGTTTTGGATGATTCGGCCGCGGGCGACCACCGAGGTCGCCGACCATTCGGGGAACATCTTCTGCGCCGTGGCGATGGCCGCCTCCACCTCCGCCTTGGAAGCCAGCGCCACCTTGCCCTGCACCTCGCCGATGGTGGGGTTGTAGATGTCGCCGAAGCGGCCGCTTTGGCCCTCGACCGTCTTGCCGTTGATATAGTGGTGAATGTGGTACATGGGCCTGCTCCTGGGTGACGGACCGGTTCGCTTATGATCATTTATAAGGCGACAAAAACGCAAGGTCATGTCAGAATGACTCACAAAAATTCTGCATTTTTGCACAATCAACAAAGGGACCCATCGTGACGAAAAAGCAAAAACCCTGCGTTCTGGTCCATGGCGCGTGGCATGGCGCCTGGTGCTGGGATGAGTTCAAGCCCTATCTGACGGCGCGGGGATTGACGCCCATCGCCCCCGACCTGCCGGGGCACGACGGCCGGCCGCTGCCCTTGGCCGAGGTCAGCTTGGCCGGCTACGCCGACGCCATCGCCGAAATTTTGGACGGCCTTGATGAGCCGGCGATCCTGGTGGGCCACAGCATGGGCGGCATCGTTATCTCAGAAGCCGCCGAGCGGCGGCCGGACAAGGTGCGCCGTCTGGTTTACCTCAGCGCCTTTCTGTTGCCCGGCGGCGTCGCCATGGCCGCCCGCATGAAGGAGGACACCGGGAGCCTCGCCGCCCGCTTTGTCCGCCGCACCGAGGACGGGCGCGGCGTGTTAATGGGCGAGGAAGGGCTGAGGACAGCAATTTATGAGGGCGTTGCCGCGCCTGTTGTCGACCGCGCCGTCAAACTGAGCCAGCCCCAGGCCATCGCCCCCTTCATGACGCCGTTGCATCTGACCGCCGAACGCTTTGGCCGGGTGCCTCGGGCCTTTGTGGAATGTACCGAGGACAAGGCGATCACGCTTGATATGCAGCGCCGCATGCAGCGCGACCTGCCCTGCGATCCGGTATTGACGCTGGCCTGCGGCCATTGCCCGCACGACATCGTGCCCGACGCGCTGGCCGATTTTCTGGCCAAACTTTAAGGCTCCACATGTTCAACTGGGACGACCTGCGCTTCTTTCTGGAACTGGCCCGTAAAGGCCGGCTGGTGAGCGCCGCCCAGCGCTTGCACGTCGACCACACCACGGTGTCGCGGCGCATCGCCCAGTTGGAGGAAGCGGTCAATGCCCGGCTCTTTGACAAATCGCCGCAGGGCTATCAGTTGACCGAAGCTGGCCGCCGCCTGATGCCCTACGCCGAGGCGGTGGAGGCGCAGTCGATCGCCGTCTACAAGGACATTTCCGGCAAGGACGCGCAGCTCTCCGGCACCGTCCGCCTGGCCACCACCGAGGCGGTGGGGAGCCAGGTGATCGCCCACCACCTGCCGCGTTTTCGCGCCCGCCATCCCGGCATCGAGCTGGAGCTGATCGCCGAAACCCGGCGCTTGAGCCTATCGAAGCGCGAGGCCGACTTGGCCATTGCGCTGGCACGGCCGGAATCGGGACGGCTCGTCGCCAAGAAGCTCGCCACCTATCGCTTAGGCCTTTACGCCGCGCCCGGCTATCTGGCCTCTGCCCCGGCCATCGCCAAGCGCGAGGATTTGAGCGCTCATCCCTTCATCAGCTATATCGATGACCTGTTGCAGATGCCGGAATTGCGCTTCATGGAAAGCATCGTCAAGGAGCCCAATATCGTCTTTCGCTCCTCCAACATGATGGCGCAGTATAACGCCTGCGTCGAAGGGGTGGGATTGGCGTTCCTTCATGCCTTCATGGCCGAATACGACCCGCGCCTGCGGCCGGTGCTGGCCAGCGACGTCGCCATCGAGCGCGAGCTTTGGCTTGTGGTCCACGAGGACTTGCGCCATGTTGCCCGCGTCGACGCCGTGTGCGAATTCTTAACCGATCTGCTGCATGAATTACAGCCGATGCTGCTTGGAATAACACAATGACAAAACCCGTCTTGCCGCCTTTTCCCATCAGCCGCCCGCGTCGTCTGCGCCGTACCTCATGGGTGCGCGATCTGGTGGCTGAGCATCGCTTGGATGTCAGCGACCTTATCTGGCCGGTCTTCGTGCGCGAAGCGGGCACGGAACGCGCCATCGCCTCCATGCCCGAGGTTACGCGGCTTGATCTGGAAGAAACGGTGGCGGCGGCCAAGGAAGCGGCGCGGCTCGGCATTCCGGCGATCGCGCTCTTTCCGCAAGTGCCCATGGACAAGAAAAGCGACGACGGACGCGAGGCGACCAGCGCCGACAACCTCGTCTGCCGCGCCGTGCGCGCGCTGAAAAAAGCCGCGCCCGAGGTCGGCGTGATGTGCGACGTGGCCTTGGACCCCTATAACGTCTCGGGCCATGACGGCATCGTCCGCGACGGCGTGATCGTAAACGATGAAACGGTGGCAGTGCTGGTGCGGCAAGCGCTGACGCAAGCCGAAGCCGGCGCTGATATCCTGGCACCCTCCGACATGATGGACGGCCGCGTCGGCGCCATTCGCCAAGCGCTGGAGGCCGCCGGGCATAAGGACGCGCTGATCATGGCGTATGCGGCGAAGTACGCCTCGGCATTCTATGGACCGTTTCGCGACGCTGTGGGATCAAAAGCGAACTTAGGCAAAAGCGACAAGCGCAGCTACCAGATGAACCCCGCCAATGACGACGAAGCGTTGCGCGAAGTGGCGCTCGATATCGCCGAAGGCGCCGACATGGTGATGGTCAAGCCGGGCATGCCGTATCTTGATATCGTCGCTCGTGTGAAACAGTCCTTCAACTTGCCGACGTTTGCCTACCAGGTGAGCGGCGAATACGCCATGCTGCACGCGGCCGCTGGCAACGGCTGGCTCGATCTGGACGCGGTGATGATGGAAAGTTTACTTGCCTTCAAGCGCGCCGGCGCGGATGGGGTGCTGACCTACTTTGCGCCAAGAGCGGCGAAGCTGCTGCGCGGAGCATAATTTTCGACTTGCATCACCTCACCCAACCCTCTCCTTAAAGGAGAGGGCTTTATTACCTTCTCCTTGAGGAGAAGGTGCGCGAAGCGCGGATGAGGTGAATAAGAAGCGAAATTAAAGCTCCGGCG
>JACFMS010000040.1 GCA_019455285.1 Sphingomonadales bacterium | reverse complement strand
TCTGGCTCAACGGCATGGAAGTGACGCAGTTCACCTACTTCCAGCAGGTGGGCGGCATCGACTGCAACCCGGTGTCGGGCGAGATCACCTACGGCCTGGAGCGGCTCGCCATGTACGTGCAGGGGATCGAGAACGTCTATGATCTCGATTGGAACGGCGCGGGCGTGAAGTACGGCGATGTGTACCTGGAAAACGAGCGGGAATTTTCCGCCTTCAACTTCGAATACGCCAATACCGACATTCTCTTTCAGCACTTCAAGGACGCGGAAAGCGAGTGTAAGGCGCTTCTGGCGAAGAATTTACCGCTGCCGGCCTATGATCAGTGCATGAAGGCCAGTCACGCCTTTAATCTCTTGGATGCGCGGGGCGTGATTTCGGTGACCGAGCGCGCCGCCTACATCGGCCGCGTGCGCGCGCTCGCCAAGGGCTGCTGTGAAGCCTGGGTGGAGAAGGAGAGGGCGGTATGAGTGGCATACGTCTTAATCCCTCTCCTTTGAGGAGAGGGTGGATGCGTCAGCATCCGGGTGAGGTGGATCGCCTGGCTGCCAAGACTCTACCTCACCCTGACCCTCTCCTGCTAGGAGAGGGGATGATAGGGGGTGTTCATGGCTGAACTTCTCTTAGAATTGTTCTCCGAGGAAATCCCGGCGCGCATGCAAGCCCGCGCGGCGGAGGATTTAAAGCGTCTTGTTACCGACAAATTGAAAGAAGCGGGACTGACTTGGGAAAAAGCCGACGCCTTCGCAAGCCCACGCCGGTTGACGCTGGTGGTGGATGGTCTGCCGACAACGCAACCCGACACCGTGGAGGAGCGCAAAGGCCCGCGCGCCGACGCGCCGGAAAAAGCTATCGACGGGTTTTTGAAGTCCGTAGGGTTAACACGCGACGCTGTAGAAGAACGCGATACCGACAAGGGCAAAGTCCTGTTCGCGGTGATCAAGAAAACCGGACGGCCGACGGCGGAAGTGGTCGCTGACTTTCTGCCGGCCGTGGTGCACGGCCTGCCGTGGCCCAAGTCCATGCGCTGGGCTGATGGATCATTACGCTGGGTGCGGCCGCTGCAGTCCATTTTGGGCGTATTTGACGGCAAGGCGCTTGATGTCGCCATCGAAGGCATCAAGGTCAGCAATCAGACGCGCGGCCATCGCTTCTTGTCGCCCGAGCCGTTTGCGGTCAAAGATTTCGCCGACTACCAGGCGAAATTGCAAAAAGCGCATGTGCTGTTGGACGCGCAAGATCGCAAGGCCAAGATCATGGCCGACGCGAAACTGCTGGCGGCCGACGCCGGCTTGTCGCTGATCGAGGACAATGCGCTTTTGGATGAAGTGGCGGGGCTGGTGGAATGGCCGGTGGCGCTGCTGGGCTCGTTCGACCCGGCGTTTCTCGACGTGCCGGCGGAAGTGCTGACCGCCACCATGCGCGCCAACCAGAAATATTTTTCGCTTGTTCATCCCAAAACCGGCAAGCTTGCGCCCAAGTTCATCGTCATCGCCAACATGGAGACGAAGGATAAAGGCAAGGCCATCATCGCCGGTAACGAGCGGGTGTTAAAAGCGCGGTTGTCCGACGCCAAGTTCTTCTGGGATCAGGATTTGAAGATCAAGCTGGAAGATCGCGTGCCGGCGCTGGATGGCATTGTCTTCCATGCAAAACTTGGCAGCGCCGGCGACAAGGTGAAGCGCGTGGTGGCGCTGGCGGAATATCTGGCCCCGCTGGTGGGTGCGGATGTGAATGAGGCCAAGCGCGCGGCCTATCTCGCCAAAGCCGATCTGGTGTCCGGCGTGGTGGGCGAATTCCCGGAAGTGCAGGGCATCATGGGCCGCTACTACGCACTGCGCCAGGGCGAACCGGCGGCGGTTGCCGACGCCATCGCCGACCATTATTCACCCAAAGGCCCCGATGACAAATGCCCCACGGCACCTGTAAGTATTGCGGTAGCTTTGGCGGATAAAATTGATACATTGGTGGGCTTCTTTGGCATCGACGAAAAGCCCACCGGATCGAAAGACCCGTTCGCCCTGCGCCGCGCAGCCTTGGGTGTGATACGACTGATTGTGGAGAATGAACTTAGGTTGAATCTCGAGAAAACAAATCGCTATGCAGCTTCCGTCTTACTTGAAGAAAGTAGCCCAGCCAGAGAACATATTCTAAACGCTTGGTTCAGCCCTCAGCCAGGTGAACCTCAGGAAGTAAAGGGCGTAGATATCGGCCTCGCTTTCCATCTTTCCGGCTTCTTCGCCGACCGTCTCAAAGTCCAACAGCGTGAGAAGGGCGTGCGGCATGATTTGATCGATGCCGTTTTCTCTCTGGGCGGTGAAGATGATCTGGTGCGGCTCATTAATCGCGTGCAGGCATTGCAACAAATGCTCGCCACCGAGGATGGCGCGAACTTGCTCGCCGCTTACCGGCGCGGCTCCAACATCGTCACCATCGAGGAAAAGAAGGACAAACGCGCCTACACCGGCGGCGCCATCGGCGAACGGCTAAAGCTGCCGGAGGAACAGGCGCTTTACCAAAAACTTCTGGACGTGAAGGCCCGTGTGGCCGCGGCGGTGGCACATGAGCAGTGGATCGAGGCCATGACCGCGGTGGCCGCTTTACGCGCTCCCATCGATGCCTTCTTTGATAAAGTAACTGTTAACGATGCGGATGCGACATTGCGGGAAAACCGGCTCAATCTGCTGGCGGAGTTTCGCGCTACATTGAGCGCGGTGGCCGACTTCTCGAAGATCGAGGGGTAAACAACCCCTCTCCTCAAAGGAGAGGGTGGATGCGTAAGCATCCGGGTGAGGTGAAAGGTGGATATAACACGTCATTCCCGCGTAAGCGGGAATCCAGGCTGCTAAATGGACCCCCGCTTATCAAGGGGGTGACGATAACGGAATAGAATAGACTAACGAGGCACGGCATGACGAAATGGGTTTACACGTTCGGCGACGGCAAGGCGGAAGGCCGCGCCGATATGAAAAATCTTCTCGGCGGCAAGGGCGCGAACCTCGCCGAGATGTCGAACCTTGGGCTCACCGTGCCGCCGGGCTTTACCATCACCACCGAGGTGTGCACCTATTTCTATCAGAACAACCAGCAATACCCGGCTGATCTTAAGGCGCGGGTGGACGAGGCGGTGCGCCACGTGGAGAAAATCGTCGGCGCTGCCTTCGGCGACGCGAAAAATCCGCTGCTCGTTTCGGTGCGTTCCGGCGCGCGGGTGTCCATGCCGGGGATGATGGATACGGTATTGAACCTTGGGCTCAATGATCAAACGGTGAAGGGCTTGGCGGCACAATCGGGCAACGAGCGTTTTGCCTACGACAGCTACCGCCGTTTCATCCAGATGTATTCCGACGTGGTGCTGGGCGTCGAACATTATCTCTTTGAGGAAATTCTCGAGGAGATGAAGGATGAGAAGGGCGTCACCCTTGACACCGAGCTCGATGCCGAGGATTTGAAAAAAATCGCCGCCGCCTTCAAGGCCAAGACCGAGGAGGAATTGGGCCGCCCATTCCCGCAGGACGCCAACGAGCAGTTGTGGGGTGCCATCAGCGCGGTGTTCGGCTCCTGGCAGGTGGAGCGGGCGAAAACCTACCGCCGCCTCCATGATATTCCGGAAGATTGGGGCACCGCGGTCAATGTGCAGGCCATGGTGTTCGGCAACATGGGCGACGACAGCGCCACCGGCGTCGCCTTCACCCGCGATCCCGCCACCGGCGAGAAGGCCTATTACGGCGAATATCTCATCAACGCCCAGGGCGAGGACGTGGTGGCCGGCATCCGCACGCCGCAGTATCTGACGAAATCAGCGCGCCTGGCCGCCAAGACCGACAAGCCGTCGCTGGAAGAATCCATGCCGGTGGTGTTTCGCGAACTGGCCGGCGTGTTCGATAAGCTCGAACACCATTACCGCGACATGCAGGACATCGAGTTTACCGTACAGCGCGGCAAGTTGTGGGTGCTGCAAACCCGCTCCGGCAAGCGCACCGCCAAGGCGGCGTTGAAAATCGCCGTCGATATGGCGAGCGAGGGCGTCATCACCCGGGATCAGGCGCTGACTCGCGTCGATCCGGCGGCCTTGGATCAACTGCTGCACCCGACGCTCGATCCCCGCGCGCCGCGCGATATTTTAACCAAGGGCTTGCCGGCGTCGCCGGGGGCGGCGAGCGGCATCGTGGTGTTTGATTCCGATGAAGCGGAGACGCTCGCCAACAACGGCGCGGCGGTGATTTTGGTGCGCGTCGAGACCAGCCCTGAGGACATACACGGCATGCACGCGGCAAAAGGCATCTTGACCAGCCGCGGCGGCATGACATCCCACGCCGCGGTGGTCGCGCGGGGCATGGGCCGGCCCTGCGTGTCGGGCGCGGGCTCGCTATTCATCAACATGAAGGCGGGTGAAATGTCGTGCGCCGGGCGCACCGTGAAGGCCGGCGAGGTGATCACCATCGACGGCTCCACCGGCGAGGTGATGGTGGGCGAGGTGGCTACCGTCAAGCCGGAGCTGGCCGGCGATTTCGCCACCCTGATGGGATGGGCCGACAAGGTGCGGCGTTTGAAGGTGCGGGCCAATGCGGAAACGCCCTTGGATGCCCGCACCGCGCGCGAGTTCGGCGCCGAAGGCATCGGGCTCTGCCGCACCGAGCACATGTTCTTTGATCCTGATCGCATCATCGCCGTGCGCCAGATGATCCTGGCCGAGGACGAGGCGGGCCGGCGCGCCGCGCTGGCGAAAATCCTGCCCATGCAGCGCCAAGACTTCGTCGAACTATTTGAAATCATGCACGGCCTGCCGGTGACCATTCGCCTCCTCGATCCGCCGCTGCATGAATTCCTGCCCCACGAGGAGGAAGAATTTGCCGAGGTGGCGAAGGCGCTTGGCATTGATGTGTACGTGCTAAAAAAACGCACCGGCGAGCTCAGGGAATTCAACCCCATGCTGGGGCATCGCGGCTGCCGGCTCGGCGTTTCCTACCCCGAGATTTATGAAATGCAGGCCCGCGCCATCGCCGAGGCGGCGGTGGAAACATCGCGCAAGAACGGCAACACCGTGGTGCCCGAGATCATGATCCCGCTGGTCGCCACCCGCCGCGAGCTGCAAATCCTGAAAGAAAAGGTCAGCGCCGTGGTGAAAACCGTGTGCCAGGAAAAAGGCGCAAAGCTTGATTTTCTGGTGGGCACCATGATCGAGCTGCCGCGCGCCGCGCTCATGGCCGGCGAGATCGCTGAGGAAGCGCAGTTCTTCTCCTTCGGCACCAACGATCTGACGCAAACCACGCTGGGTTTGAGCCGCGACGATTCCGGCCGCTTCCTGGATGACTACATAAGGAACGGCATTTTCGAGCGCGATCCCTTCGTTAGTCTGGATATCGACGGCGTCGGCCAGTTGGTGCGGATGGGAACCGAACGCGGCCGCGCCACCCGCGCCGATCTGAAAGTCGGCATCTGCGGCGAACACGGCGGCGATCCCGCCTCCATCGCGTTTTGCGAAACGGTGGGGCTCGATTACGTCTCCTGCTCGCCTTATCGCGTGCCGATCGCGCGCCTGGCCGCCGCGCAGGCGACCTTGACCGCCAAGGGCGTCAAGGCCAAGGCGACGGAGTAGGAAGCTTAAGCGTCTCAACCGCCAGTCGAGCGCAGCACCAGGATCAAGATGATCACGGTGGCCGCGCCCAGCAGCAATACCCAGGTGCGGCGGTCGAGCAGCGGAGGCTTATCGTGCCGGTTGTTTTTCATACCACCTATTGTCAGCGCGCGACCCAGCCGCCGTCAATAGAAAGCGCCGCGCCGGTGATGGAGCGGCCCATGGCGGAGCACAGGAACAGGGTCATCGCCGCCACCTCGTCCACCTCGATAAAGCGCTTGTTGGGCTGGGCGGCCAGGATGACGTTGCGGATCACCTCGTCGCGGGGCAGGCCATGCGCCTTGGCTTGGTCCTCGATCTGGCCCTCCACCAGCGGCGTGCGGACATAACCGGGGCAAAGGGCGTTGCAAGTGATATCCAGCTCCGCCACTTCCAGCGCCACCGACTTGGTCAAGCCGACGACGCCGTGCTTGGCCGCCACATAGGCCGACTTGAAGGGCGAGGCCGCCAGGCCATGGGCCGAGGCGATGTTGACGATCCGCCCCCAGCCTCGCGCCTTCATGCCCGGAAGCGCGGCGCGGATGGCATGGAACGAGGACGACAGGTTGATGGCGATAATGGCATCCCATTTATCCACCGGGAATGCCTCGATGGCCGAGACATGCTGAATGCCAGCGTTATTGACCAGGATATCGACCCCGCCGAAGGCGGATTCCGCTTGGCTGATCATGGCCTTAATGGCGTCACCGTCGCGCATGTCGGCGTCCGAATAAAGAGCCTGGACCCCATAGTCGGCGGCAAGGCCGGCGCGCGTTGTTTCGATGGCGGCCTTATCGCCGAAGCCATTGAGCATCACGTCGGCGCCGGCGGCGGCCAGCGCCCGGGCGATGCCCAACCCAATGCCGCTGGTGGAGCCGGTGACCACGGCGCGGCGGCCGGATAGGGAGACGGGAGCAAGCGGGCTTTCAGGCATGGATTGACGCTTCGTTCATCTATGGGGCGGATGCTGGGGACTATAGCCGGCAAGGTCTTCGCACCCAAGCAAGTTTTCGCGTTCGCAGCATGACTTGTCCGGACAGCAAAATAAATCCTCTTGCGACAAGGGGATATTTCTGTCTCAATGATGGGGCTTGTGTGTGCAGTGCAAAAATAAAACCACATATAGAGCGCCAGCTTGAGAATGGCGCGTCTGGGTTTGAGGGTCGACGGTTATGCTCTATCACCTTTATGAGTTGCAGCACTCCGCGGTGGCGCCCTGGCGGCTGGCCGCCGATATCAGCCAGCGGATCCTCAAAAGCCCCCTCAATCCCATGGCCAACACCCCGGCGGGGCGGGCGGTTTCCGCCGGTCTTGATATCTTCGAGCAGACTACCCGGCGCTACGGCAAGCCCCGCTTCGGTCTGGAGTCGACGCTCATCGATGGCCGGCCGGCGGCGGTGGCCGAGGACGTGGTGTTACGGAAAACCTTCTGTCAGCTCAAATACTTCCGCCGTTCGGTTGAGCGCCCCGACGATCCCCGCGTGCTGTTGGTGTCGCCGTTGTCCGGTCACTATGCGACGCTCTTGCGCGGCACCGTGCAGGAGCTGTTGCCCGACCATCACGTCTATATCACCGACTGGCGCGACGCGCGCAACGTGCCGCTCATCGACGGGTCTTTCGATCTTGATGATTTTATCGACTATCTTATTGAATTCTTGGATTTTATTGGCCCGAATGCGCATTTGATCGCGGTCTGTCAGCCGTCGGTGCCGGCGCTTGCCGCCGTATCCTTGATGTCGGCGGACAATCATCCGGCGACGCCCTTGTCCATGACCTTGATGGGCGGTCCCATCGATACCCGCATCAATCCCACGGCGGTCAACGCCTTCGCCACCAGCCGGCCCTTGGAATGGTTCGAAGGAAACGTGGTCGCCCGCGTGCCATGGCCCAATGCCGGCTTCATGCGCCGGGTCTACCCCGGATTTTTGCAGTTGGCCGGGTTTCTAGCCATGAACCTGGAAAAGCATATGGACGCCCACTGGGAGATGTTTCTTCACCTGGTGGACGGCGACGAGGAAAGCGCCGAGTCGAAGCGGGCCTTTTATGACGAATACCGCGCCGTGATGGATATGCCGGCGGAATTCTACCTCCAAACCATTCGCCAGGTTTTTCAGGAGTTTCATCTGCCCAGGGGTGAATTTTATTCCCGCGGCCGCCTGATTGAGCCCAAGGCCATCGCCAAAACCGCGCTGATGACCGTGGAAGGCGAGCGCGACGATATCTCCGCCGTCGGCCAAACCAAAGCCGCCCATGACCTCTGTTCCGCCATTCCCGCCGATCGCCGCCGCCACTATGAACAAAAGGCGGTGGGCCATTACGGCATCTTCAACGGCGGCAAATGGCGGCGCTATATCGCGCCCCGAGTCAAGGACTTCATCCGCGCGAATCATCGCTCATAAGCATGATTATTTATGGAAGAGAAGCTTTTTTCCGTTCCCGAACGGGAGTATGAGTGCGCCAGCACAGCCAAGGAAGTCAAGTCAGCCATATAAATCCTGCGGCAAGACAGTTGCCGTTCACCAACCCATGAGACTCTAAAACCATGTCAAACCCTGCGCTTGGTTCGTCGGACCGGCCGAAGCTGTGGGCGCTTTTGATCGGCGTCACCGGGGTCGTCTATGGCGATATCGGCACCAGTCCCTTGTACGCCATTCGGGAATGCTTTGCCGGACCGCACCCGCTGGCGGTCGATGAGGTGCACGTGCTGGGCATCCTGTCGCTGGTGTTCTGGGCGATCATGGGCATCGTCTCATTCAAGTATGTGATGATCATCACCCGGGCCGACAATAAGGGGGAGGGCGGAAGTCTGGCGCTTCTGGCGCTGGCGCAGCGCGTCACCAAGCTGCCTTTGGCTAATTTGACCTGGATCGTATTGGGCGTATTCGCCGCGGCTTTGTTTTACGGCGACAGCATGATCACGCCGGCGATCTCGGTCTTGAGCGCGGTGGAAGGGCTGGAGGTGGCGACGCCAGCGCTCACCAGTTGGGTGGAGCCGATCACGGTTGTTATTTTGGTCGTTCTTTTTGCCGCACAACGCTATGGCACCAGCGCCATGGGCGGGCTGTTTGGTCCCATCATGATTATGTGGTTTGCCACCTTGGCGACACTGGGCATTGTCAAGATCATCGACCGGCCCGAAGTGCTATGGGCAATCAATCCATATTATGCGGCGCAGTTTTTCCTGACCGACAAGTGGATCGCCTTTTTGGCCCTTGGCTCGGTGTTCCTGGTGGTTACCGGGTCGGAGGCGCTTTATTCCGACATGGGTCACTTCGGCCGCCGGCCGCTTAAATTGTCGTGGTTTACGCTGGTGATGCCGGCGCTCCTGCTGAATTATTTCGGCCAAGGCGCGCTCCTTTTGGAAAATCCGGCGGCCAAGGAGAATCCGTTTTATCTGATGGCGCCGGAATGGGGACTGATGCCCCTCGTGGGGCTTGCCACAATGGCGACGATCATCGCGTCCCAGGCGGTGATTTCGGGCGCTTACTCCTTGACTCAGCAAGCCATACAGCTGGGTTTTCTGCCGCGTCTGAATATTGTCCATACATCGCGTCAGCAGATCGGTCAGATATACATTCCCTTTGTCAACTGGACGTTGCTGGCCTTCACCTTAGCCCTGGTGTTGGGCTTTCATTCCTCCAGCAATCTGGCGTCTGCTTATGGCGTGGCGGTGTCCGGCACCATGCTCATTACGTCCATCATGATCGCGGTCGTCATCGGCGGCTTGTGGAAGTGGCGGCCGTGGCAGGCGTTCCTCTTGACGTTCATTTTCCTCCTGGTGGACTTGATATTTTTTGCCACCAACGCCACCAAGATCACCCACGGCGGCTGGTTTCCGTTGGCGATCGGCGTCGTGATGTTCGTCTTCTTGACCACGTGGAAGCGCGGCCGCGCGCTGTTGAATGAACGGTTGACGGCCGATGCCATGCCAATGGACACCTTTCTGGCATCCATTTCCGATCGCACCAAGCGGGTGTCGGGAACCGCTGTCTTCATGACGGGACAAGCGAGCGGCGTGCCGCACGCGCTCCTCCACAACATGAAGCACAATAAGGTCCTTCATGAGCGCAATTTATTGCTGACCGTCAAGATGGAGGATGTCGCCCATGTGCCGCCGCAAGGACGACTGGAGATTGCAGACCTAGGCAGGGGTTTTTATCGGGTGCTGGTGCGTTACGGCTTCATGGATGACCCGGACGTTCCGTCGGCGCTAAGGCTGGGGGAGGATAAAGGATTGTTGTTTAATCTCATGGATACGTCGTTCTTCCTCAGCCGCGAAACCATCATTCCCAAAGTTGGTCCCGGCATGGCGCTGTGGCGCGAGGCGGTGTTCGCCTGGATGTGCCGCAATGCGGCCAGCGCCATGGATTTTTTCAGGCTGCCGACCAATCGCGTGGTTGAGCTCGGCACCCAGATCGAAATATAAGGCTATTATGACGCTGCAAACCGAAATCGCCAAACGGCGCACCTTCGCCATCATCTCGCACCCGGACGCCGGCAAGACGACGCTGACCGAAAAGCTGTTGCTGTTCGGCGGCGCCATTCAGATGGCTGGCGCGGTCAAGGCCAGGGGCGAGGCGCGCCGCGCCCGCTCCGACTGGATGAAGGTGGAGCGCGAGCGCGGCATTTCGGTCACCGCCTCGGTGATGAGCTTCGGCTATGACGGCTGCATGTTCAATCTCTTGGATACGCCGGGCCACGAGGATTTCAGCGAGGATACCTACCGCACGCTGACCGCCGTCGACAGCGCGGTGATGGTGATCGACGCCGCCAAGGGCATCGAAACCCAGACCCGGAAACTGTTCGAGGTCTGCCGCTTGCGCGATATTCCCATCGCCACCTTCATCAATAAAATGGACCGGGAAGGTCGAGATCCCTTCGATCTCTTAGACGAGATCGAACAGACCTTGCAGCTGCATGTGACGCCGGTGACTTGGCCGATCGGCATGGGCAAGACGTTTCGCGGCGTCTACGATCTGTTGCACGACCGCTTGATTTTAATCGAGCGCGGCGGCGGCGCGAAAGACGAGGGCGTCACTTGCTCGGGGCTTGACGACCCCAAACTTGATGAGCTGTTGCCGGCGGACGCCGTGGTGAAGCTGCGCGAGGACGTGGAGATGGCGCGCGGCCTGTGCCCCGATTTTGATCTGCAATCCTATCGCGAAGGGCATTTGACGCCGGTATTCTTCGGCAGTGCCATCAATAACTTTGGCGTGCGCGAGCTGATTAACGCGCTGTGTGAACTGGCGCCGCCGCCCCGCACCCAGGCGGCCAGCGGCCGCGAGGTGAAACCGGAGGAGGACAAGGTTACCGGCTTTGTCTTCAAGATCCAGGCCAACATGGACCCCAAGCACCGCGACCGTATCGCCTTCTTTCGCTTGTGTTCCGGTCACTTCAAACGCGGCATGAAGCTCCTTCATGTGCGTTCGGGCAAGACCGTGAATTTGCACAACCCGGTAATGTTCTTGGCGCAGGATCGCGAATTGGCCGAGGAAGCCTGGCCCGGCGACATCATCGGCATCCCCAATCACGGCAACCTGCGCATTGGCGACAGCTTAAGCGAGGGCGAGGCGGTGCGTTTTACCGGCATTCCGAGCTTTGCGCCGGAACATCTGCAAAGCGTGCGCCCCGAAGACCCGATGAAGGCCAAGCATTTGGGCCGAGCGTTGGAGCAACTGGCCGAGGAAGGGGCGGCGCGGGTGTTCAAGCCCTATTTCGGCGGCGAGTGGATCGTCGGCGTGGTCGGCATGCTGCAATTCGAGGTATTGGCCGATCGCATTCGTACCGAATACGAGGTGCCGGTCAAATTCGAGCCAACCTCGCTTTATACCGCGCGCTGGATCGAGAGCGACGTCGCCGGCGAAGTGAAGCGCTTTACCGACGCCAACCGCACCAGCATGGCCGAGGATCACAACGGTACGCCGGTGTTTCTGGCGCGTAATTCCTGGCGGCTCGATAAGGCAATGGAAGAATGGCCCAAGGTGCGGTTCTTAAAGACCAAGGAAGAAATGGTGTAGAGCCAAACGTGGATTGTCACCTCATCCGGGTCGCTTCCGCTCGCTACCTTCTCCTTTGAGGAGAAGGTCTAATCCCCTCTCCTTGAGGAGAGGGGTAGGGTGAGGTGAACTTTCAGCTCTCAACTGACCTGCGATTGCAGATAGTTCTGCTCGCCCAGTTTTTCATAAAGTTCCAACTGGGTCTCCAGCCAATCGATGTGCTCTTCTTCCGATTCCAAAATATCTTCCAGAAGTTCGCGGCTGATGTAATCCTGATTTTTCTCGCACAGCGCGATGCCTTCTTTGAGCGGCGCCATGGCCTCCCGCTCCAGGGCGAGATCGGCTTCCAGCGCCTCCTTCGCCGTTTCGCCGATGCGCAGGCGATCGAGATGCTGCAGATTGGGCAGTCCTTCTAAAAACAGGATGCGCTCGATGAGCTTGTCGGCGTGCTTCATTTCATCGATGGATTCACCGTATTCCTTGTCGCCCAGTTTTTTCAGGCCCCAGTTGTGAAACATCCGGGAATGCAGGAAATATTGATTGATGGCGGTCAGTTCGTTCTTCAGCACCAAGTTTAACAGCTTGATGATTTTGGGATCGCCTTTCATGGCTGCGCCTCCGTCTCTCGCGGTGTGTGGCTCTACAGGCTATGCGCTTGGATGATGCCTGGTCAACCTGGATGGGGGAGGAGAAGTCAGGCGCAGGCGGTCTGGCGGGCGGCTTCCTCGTGATAAATCGCCACCGCATGGGCGGCGCATTTGCCGCATTCGGGCTCGGCGCCCAGGGCGCGAAAAATCTCACCCACGGCCCGCAGCGGCCCGTTTTGGTTGGCGGATTGCCTTATTTTTCTTTCACTTAGCGCGTTACAGATGCAGACGTACATAGACCACAAGCTCCGTATTGGCCGATTCGTGCCTAACCATTTCATAGCGGCAAGGCCGGCCGTTGTCAATAATAATGAGAATTAATCGCAACTATATTTTATCTGACCAACTGAAATTTAATGACCGACTCGGCTATCCTGAATCAGTATAAATACAGCAAGCCAACAGCGAGCAGCCAAGTGTTGCGTGACCGGCTCTTGCTGCTAGCATAGGGATATGATGATCGCCACTCCAAGGGTCCAATAATGTCAGTTTCTTCCGCCGATGCCCGTTCCGTATCGACGCCCAAAGTAATCCGCCGTCAGGATTATGCGCCGCCCGCCTTTGCGATAGAGACGGTCGAGTTGGAAATCGACTTGGCCGCCGAGGCGACGCGGGTGCGCTCACGTCTAATGGTAACGCGCCGACGTGACGGCGAGCCGTTGGCGCTCGATGGCCAAGGTATGAAACTTTTATCGCTGACGCTCGATGGCCGGCCGCTCGGCAATGCTGACTATGCGCTGGACGCGGAAAAGCTGACCATTATGAACACGCCGGCGAATTTTATTTTGGAGATCGAAACTCTGATCAATCCGCTCACCAACACGGCGCTGGAAGGGCTTTATCTGTCGCGCGGGCTTTACGCCACCCAATGCGAGGCGGAAGGATTTCGCCGCATCACCTACTTCATCGATCGGTCGGACGTGATGGCGCGTTATACGGTGCGCATCATCGCCGACCGCACGACGTGCCCAGTGCTGTTGTCCAACGGCAATCTGATCGAGACCGGTCTGCTGGTCGACAACAAGCACTATGCGGTTTGGCAGGATCCATTCCCCAAGCCCAGTTATCTTTTCGCCCTGGTGGCCGGAGATCTCGGTCATATGGAGGATAAATTCACTACTGTATCCGGGCGTGAGGTTACGCTCAGGATTTACGCCACCAAGCGTGATTTGGATAAATGCGATCACGCCATGGAATCGCTGAAGGCTTCCATGCGCTGGGATGAGGCGGTCTACGGCCTGGAGTACGATCTCGATATTTTCAACATCGTTGCGGTGAGCGATTTCAATATGGGGGCGATGGAGAACAAAAGCCTCAACATCTTCAACACCAAGTGCGTGCTGGCCAAGGCGGAAACCGCCACCGACGCTGATTTCGCCGCCGTGCAGGGGGTGATCGCCCATGAATACTTCCACAATTGGACCGGCAACCGCGTCACCTGCCGGGATTGGTTCCAGTTGAGCTTAAAGGAAGGGCTGACGGTTTTTCGCGATCAGCAATTCTCCGCTGATCACGGCTCGGCGGCGGTCAAGCGTATCGACGACGTGCGCTTGCTCCGCGCCCATCAGTTTCCCGAGGACGCCGGTCCGATGGCGCATCCGGTGCGCCCTGATTCGTACATCGAGATCAATAATTTCTATACCTCTACGGTATACGAGAAGGGGGCGGCGGTGATCCGCATGCTGCATCGCCTTTTGGGCGCCGAGGGGTTCCGCAAGGGGATGGACCTTTATTTCGCGCGCCATGATGGCCAGGCGGTCACGTGCGATGATTTCGTCGCCGCCATGGAGGATGCCACCGGCATTGATCTGCAACAGTTTCGCCGCTGGTACGCCCAGGCCGGCACGCCGGTGGTGGAAGCCTCATGGCAGTATGACGCCGAACGGCGATCCCTGGCGCTGACGCTCAGTCAATCGACGCCGCCGACGCCGGGGCAGCGGGAGAAAGGGCCTTTGCACATTCCGGTGGCGGTGGGTCTTTTGGGACGTAACGGCCGGCCGTTACCCTATGCGCTGGTGAGTAACGAAAAGTATGAACCGGACGCCAACGGCACCGTGGTTTTAAATTTTCGCGAAGCGGCGGAGACGTTTTATTTCGAGGATGTCCGGGAAGCGCCGGTTCCATCAATTTTACGCGATTTCTCCGCCCCGGTGCGGCTACAGGCGCCGCTCGATCGTGATTCCTTGCGTTTTCTGATGGCCCATGATGGGGATGCCTTCAATCGCTGGGAATCAGCGCAAAAGCTTGCCAAGGAGATTATTTTCGCTCTCGTCGATGCGCGCCGCGGCGGCCAAGCGATGGCGATTGATAGCGCCGACATCAATGCCTTTCGCGCCACCTTGCAGGACCACACCGCCGATCCGGCGTTGATCGCCGAGGCCCTGACCTTGCCCAGCGAGGGGGACCTGGCGCTCGATATGGCGGTGGTCGATGTGGAGGGCATTCACGAAGCGCGTCAATTCGTGCGCGCGGAATTGGCGCGCGCGCTGCGCGAGGAATGGCGCGCCGTCTATCGGGCGCACCTGCGCCCCGGACCTTATCGGTTCAGCGCCGCCGACGTGGCGGCGCGGCGCTTGAAGAACCTGGCGCTGTCCTATCTCATGGCCGATGCGGAAGTAGCCGAGCTGGCGCTGGCGCTCGATCAATTCAATGACGCCGACAACATGACCGACGAGTTCGCCGCCTTGCGCGAAATCGTGCATCTGGGAGGCTCGGAGGCCGCCGCGGCGCTCAACCGGTTCTATGGCCGCTGGCGCGAGGAGGACTTGGTCATCGACAAGTGGTTCTCCGTGCAGGCGACGGCGCCGTCGCCGCATACGGTGGCGACGGTCAACGACCTTGCCCGTCACCGCGATTTCAACCTGAAGAATCCGAATCGGGCGCGCGCCTTGATCGGCGCTTTCACGCAGTTCAATCCGATCGCCTTCCATGATGCGTCTGGTGATGGTTACCGCTTCCTGCGGCAACAGGTGGTGGCGCTGGAAAAATTTAACCCGGTGGTGGCGGCGCGCCTGTTGCACCCGCTGGGACGCTGGCAGCGCTACGATCATAAGCGCCAGGCGCTGATGAAAGCAGAGCTGGAGGCCATTCTCGGCATCAAGGGTCTGTCCCGCGATGTCTTCGAGGTGGCGGCGAAGAGTCTGGGTCGGGCTTAATACTGCACCACCAGGGTGGCGACCACACCGGAGCCGCCGACGCTATCACCGCCGATCTTGACGCGATACTGCACCAGCAGTTCCAGCGTACCGCCATGCGCCGCCTCGGGCGTATCGGCAAAAAATAATTTGGCGCTCAACCCGGGTCCGGCTTCCACCAGCGTGGTGGTGTGAAAGGCGTCCTTTTGCACATTGCCGGCGATAACCAGGTGCGGCGTCGCCAGCACGGCCGGGCCGTAAGCGCCGCCGCCGATCAAAAATGAACGGCCATAGCGTCCCTCGCCAGCCAAGAGGACATCGGGATCGGTGACATCGATCATGGCGGCGTCAAGATAAAGCGTGGCGTAAGTCCACGATTTTTCTTCGGGGCGAAGATCAAAGCCCATATCCCAAGAATAGCTGGCGCGCAGCATCCAGTCATTGCGCGCCTCCCGGCCCAGCGCCGCCAAGCGTTCAGCGGAGAAGACCAAGTTTTGATCACGCCAAGGCTTGTAGCGCACGCCAACACCGGCCTGAGCGCTGTCCTCCTTCAGGGCAAAATCATCGCTATGGCCCCAGGCCAGGCGGCCGAAGATCTGCAAGCGCCTGCCGTCGCGAAAGCCGAACCTGGGCGGCGTCCATGCCAGCTCGACGCCGCCCTGCGATTGCGCCAGCGAGGGTCCGGCGGCGGCCAGCAAGCCGTCACTTAAGGCCGCCTGGCGGTAAATAAGATAGGCGCTGGCATCAAAACGGTTCTCCAGCGTTTGCACTTCGCGACGGTAGCCATAGCGATTGTCAGTAATGCCGGTACGCAGCGCTTGGCGGAAGGCATGCGCCGCCGCACCGTTGCGCGATAGCTTGCGATAAGCATAGCCTAATTGCGCCCAGGCCAACGGTAGATCGGGCTTTGCCGCCAGCGCCGCCTCAAACTCGGTGACAGCCGTCTCATAGTCGCCGCGCTCATAGGCGGCAAAGCCGGCCTGCGCGCGTGTATAAGGATCATCGGCGATAGCCGACGTCGCCAGAAGCGTTGAAAATAGCAAGATGGCGACGCGCTTCATGGGCTGCCGCTGCCTCGCCAATTCGCCAATTGCTGCGCATCGGGAAAGGCATGACTGGTCTTCTCCCAGCCCAACGTTCGACCGCTGGCCTTGTGTTGGATAAACAAGCGCAGAGCCCTAAGCGCGGCAAGGAAATTCACGATGTTGCCCCACACCTGGCGCGGCATGGAAACCATACCCTGCCGCCAGCCATAAATCTGCGCTGTGAAATAGGCACGATGCAGGCTGCGGTCCGCGAGCAGCAGGGCATTCAAAATCAGCAGCCACCATGTCAGGCTGCCATGGTCGGCGAGGGTCGGGACTTCGATGCGTCCCCGGCTGATATGGAAGGCTATGACAAACACCGTCCAGGTTGCGGCGATGATATAGGCGATGATGGCGGCTAAAGCGGTAACGATCCCCTTGCGGTCGCGCCACAGGGCGTATTTGACCCGCAAGGATCCCCGCCAGCCGTTCTCGGCCATGCTTTGAAAGACGATGCCCAAAAGCCAGCGCGCCTTCTGCCGGCAGGCGGCGCTTAGGTCGCTGGGAAAATATTCGCGGGTGGCGACGATATCGGCGCCCTGTGGCCGTGCGATGGCGAAGCGGACGAAGATTTGCGAAAAGCCGAGATATTTTAAGGTCAACGCCAGATCATAATCCTCGGTCAGGCTTTGGGTGTTGAAGGGGCCGTGTTGCCGGGCGCGCGCCGCCGCCGCCAGCGCCCGCCGACTGAAGCCGCAGCCAACGCCGGCGGACGGTACGGTCCGCATCAGCCACTCACGCACCGGCAAATCCTTGGCGTGATTTTCCGCAAACTCGTCCATGTAATGGCCGCCGGTGAAATCGCCAAGCTGCCGCTCCAGGGCAATCACTGGAAGTTGCACCATGTCCTTGCGCGGGATGAGGTAATTGAAAAGTTTCAGCTCCAGCGGATGCACCACATCCTCGGCGTCATGAAGGACGAAAATCTCAAATGGCGGTGTTTGCGTCGTCGCCGTGGCGGCAGCGTAAAGAGCATTAAGGCAATCTGCCTTGCTGGTCGGTCCCGGACGCGGCGCTTCCACGACATGAATACGCGGAAATTGTCGGGCCGCGGACTCGACGGCGGCGCGGGTCTTGGGATCATTGCGGTAGATGCCGACGAAAATGGCGTAATCTTCGTACTCATAGCTGCGACAGGCGTTTTCCAGCATGCGCTCGATGACGCCTGCTTCCTGCCAGGCGGGCACCAGCACCGCGATGGGTTTTGCCGGTATTTGCCGCAGGACGTTTTCGGCAAGCGGCTGCTTGCCCTTGAAACCGAAAATCACGAT
>JACFMS010000056.1 GCA_019455285.1 Sphingomonadales bacterium | reverse complement strand
ACACACACCCGTTATGGGTGTTGATCTTGTGGATGGCGCCCTTGACGCCGTCCTTTTGGAAATCGAACAGCGCTTTCCAGATGTCCGTGTCGATGATCGCTGTCTGATCGAACAGCGCGGCATCGGCTTCCTGGCCTGACAGGAAACGTTCGAAGATATGGTAAAGAGTCTTGTAGTAGATGAATTCGGGCGGATGGTTGATGTACAGCTGAGAGAGGTAACGGAGGACTTCTTCCTTAACGTCCTCAACCAGTTTTTCGTCAGACCATATGCTTTCGAACCAAGCCTTCAGGTCCGTGCGATCCCGATCGCTGTCGACGATCAGGTTCAGTTCGATATTCGGTGTGGCGGCAAGCCCGAGCCCCCGGCGCGTGAAATTTGAACTGCCAAGGATGGCGTGCTCACGGCGCCCATCGTCGATGTGATACAGCTTGCCATGCAGGAGGTTGGCCTGCCGGATGGAGCGTATTTCGACCTTGTCGCGAATCCAGTCGGCGCAGCGGCGGGCAACCTCCTTTTGCTGAAGGCGGTTCGCCAGTTCCAGCCCCTCATCTTCAATCTTGAATGATTTTTTGTCGGTCTTTTCGGGATCGAGGGATGCTATAAAGCGCGGCTCTCCGAACAAGAAACGCAGGCCTTCAATCGAGTCCAGCCGATTTGCCAGCGCCTCGTAGGCGTAGATCGTGAAATACGCCGAAACAACCGAAAGGGCGCTGTTGGCGAGTATGCGGTCGCTGAGAAACGCACCCACCGTTCCGCGGCTGAAGTTGTCCCGAATGCCCGACGCCAGCGTTTCTTGCCGATGGTCAGGCTGGCTTAGCCCGATGGTGCCCGGTTCGGACTTCATTTCTGGTCTGTTCTCCCCCTTGTCGAGGCTTGGTCGAGTGGCCAAGCCCTCGCGTTACTGCAAAATTATGCCGTAAGCGCATGCAATTAGCAGTAATTCGTACAGAGATTGGATGGGGCCGCCACTATCTGTACGGCGATTCCGGTCTCCATTACTCGGTAGATCCCGGAAAAGTCAGCCCCTGGAGGACGGCGGTGCAGGGGTGCTGCTCAATGCCGCCGGATGCGCCGGTCGCGGTGGCCCACGGTGATAATTTCCCCTGTGCTGGCCACGACGGCATAGGCGTCGAGACAGTGTTCCAGGGTGCGGTCGAGGCGATCCCGTTCCAGGCGCCGACGGGCGGTCTTGTCGAAATAGACGATGGTGCCGCCGCGGTGGTCATGCTCGCCGCGGCCATAGGCCAAGAGCGCTTCGATAGCGAGTGGCGAAATGGCCCGCTGGTGCATGCGTGGCCGGTGAGAGGCAATGCTGTCATTTCGGGCCTCATTCAATGGTGAGAGAGGACACATTATTGTTAGGGGACTGGCTCAGGCGGTGAGCCCGAGAGAGGCGTATACTTCAAATACATCAATGGGATTGCTTGATTTATTCGGCTCATTTTGCCGGACGATCTGTCGAATACTCTGGGCCATCGGCATCACCGCCTTTCACGATTGCGTCTGCTCAGAGAGCAGGTAAACTGCAACAGGCCTATTGAAGACAGGCTGACACGCCGTCACACCATGACAAGCAGATTCAATCAAGAACTATTCAGCTGGGCGCGCGAAAGCGCCGGCTTGACGCTTGAGGAAGGCGCGCGCGCTATTGGCATCGTTCCCGCATCGCTTGCCGCGATTGAGCATGGCGAGAAAGAGCCGTCACGCACCAACCTTGCGAATATGGCAAAGGCTTATCGCAGGCCGCTGCTCACGTTTTACTTGCCGTCACCGCCAATAAAAGGGGATCGGGGCGAGGATTTCCGCACCGTTGTGCCTGAGAGAACCATCGAAGCTGATGCGCGCGTGGATGCCTTGGTGCGCGATCTGCGGGCTCG
>JACFMS010000039.1 GCA_019455285.1 Sphingomonadales bacterium | reverse complement strand
GGCAGAAAATCAGTGGCGCCGCCGATCGGCGCCGAGCCGTGCTTGGGGCCGGCCTAGCCGAAGCGCGCCAGGTCTTGCGCGATGGTAAAATCGCAGGCCATGCCGATTTCCTGGCCACCGCCGATCCGCATGCCGTTGGCGCGGCAGATCACCGGCTTGTCGCAGCCCAGGATGGACGATACCATGTCGTTGAAAAGCCGCATGTATTGCCGGTATTCCTGCGGCCGGCCGGCGTAGTATTCGGCGTATTCCTTGGTGTTGCCACCGGTGCAGAACGCCTTGTCGCCGATGCCGGTGAACACCACCGCCACCACGTCGCGGGCGTTGGAGGCGGCGCGAAAGCCCAGGATGACGCCCTTGACCATCTCGGTGGTGTAGGAATTGTATTGCGATGGGTTATCGAGCGTGATCCAGACATTATAAAGGCCGTCGATGACGCTACCGTCGGCCCGCTTGGCGGGGCGCTTTTCATAACGCACGCCGGGAGCGGAAAAATCCACCGTCAGATTATGGTCGACCAGAGATACTTCGCTGCGTTTTGTCATCGTGTTTTATCCTTTTCGCGCAGGGATGAGGATGGGCCGCCGGCGCTGATGGCCGTCATGCACGGCGGCAAAAACCGTTTGAATATCGTCGAGCGGGAAACGCTCGATAAAGGGCTTCAGTTGAATCTTGCCGTCATAAACCAGCTCCAGCACATTCGGGTAAAGTGCCGGCGCGCAGCCCCAGTTGCCGATGGCGCGGGCGCTGAAGGCCATCAGGTTCGACAGCCGGAAGGTGGCCTCGTTGGGCGTGAAGCCGACCACGCACAAGGTGGCGCCGTGGGTTAAGAGGCCAAACGCCGTCTGCTGGCCGGGCGTGGTGCCGGAGCATTCGAAAATCGCCCATTCGGTGGACCGCAGGCCCTTGTCCTTGGCGAAGCCGGCAACCGCTTTCTTCAAGTCCTTGCCGGAGATGGCGCGGGCGTTGAAGGTGGCGCTGGCGCCGTATTCGGCGATGGTTTTGAGCTTCTCGTCGTCAATATCGATGGCGATCACCGTCGCGCCCATGGCGGCGGCGATTTGCACGGCATAGCCGCCGACCCCACCGATACCGATGACGATGGCCAGATCGCCGGGACGGATATTGGCGTTCGCCACCGCCTGATAGGGGGTGGTCACCGCATCCGCCACCACCGAGACGTCGGCGAGCTCCAGGCCGGCCTTCTTCAGGCGGGCTTCGTCGACGACGCAAAAACCGTTGGCCGGTACGGTGATATGGCTGGCAAAGCCGCCCTGGATGTCGTTGCCCGGCATCTGCTGCTGGCGGCAGATCTGGGTCAGGCCGCGCTGGCACAGGTCGCACGTACCGCAGGGGATGACCGCATAAACCAGCACCGGCTGATGAAGCGTGCCTTCCGCCCCTGCCCCGGCGGCGACCACCCGGCCGCTGATCTCATGGCCCAAGGCCAAGGGGAAGGGGTGCTTGGGCTTTACGCCGTCATAATAGTAGCCAAGATCGGTATGGCAGACGCCGCAGCCGGCCACCTCCACCACCACCTGGCCCGACGGCGGCGAAAAGGGTGAGAATTCAGCCCGTTGCAAGGGCTCGCCCACGCCCGTCATTTCCCATCTATATGCAGTATTATTCATGCCAGAAGCTCCGCTCTTTGATGGGTATTTTTCTCTTACACAGGTGTAAATTCCATGACCTGGGTCAAGTTTTTGCAGTCCGTCGTGTATTATATTTCATCAAACACTTAGCCAGTGGAGCATGAGGGTGATGCCAGCCAATTCGCAGCAGGGGACCCAATCCGTATCCGTCGCGCTGGTCGGCAGCGGCGGCGCCGGGGTGATGACGGCGGGAACCATTCTTCTCGATGCCGCAGCCAAGGCCGGCTGGTACGGCCTGATGACGCGCTCGGTGGGGCCGCAGATCCGGGGCGGCGAATCGGCGGCGCTGTTGCGGTTGTCGACCGCGCCGGTGGAATGCCATGGCGACAGCTTCGACGTGCTGATCGCCGTCGATTGGCAGAATTTCACCCGCTTCGCCAAGGAGGTGCCGCTGTCGGCGCACAGCGTGGTGCTGGCTGATCCGGCGGCTGGCGCGCCGCCCGCCGCGGTGGCCGATATCGGCCTGCAGATCGTCGATGTGCCAATGCAGGAGTTATTAAAAAAGATCGCCGGCGGCCGCCCCAACATGCTGGCCTTGGGGTTAGCCGCGATGGTCTTAGGCATCCCGGAGGATGTCGTCGCCAAGGTGGTGGAGCGCCGCCTGGGCAAGAAGGGTGGCGAGGCGTTGGACAGCAGCCTGCAGTCGGTCGCGGCCGGCCGCGCGGCAGCGCCGGGTTTGGATGGCCGTTTTGCCCTGGCGCCGGCCGCCGACGCCACGGCGCCACGCTGGCTGATGAGCGGCAATCAGGCGGCGGGATTGGGTGCGCTGCGCGGCGGGGTGCGCTTCGTCGCCGCCTACCCCATTACCCCCGCCACCGAGGTGCTGGAATGGATGGCGCCGCGCCTGACCAAGCTCGGCGGCGCGCTGGTGCAGGCGGAGGACGAACTGGCGTCCATCAACATGATCATCGGCTCGTCGTTTAGCGGCGTGCCGTCGCTGACCGCCACCTCCGGTCCGGGCTATTCCCTGATGTCCGAGTCGATCGGCCTGGCAGTGGCCGCCGAGGTGCCGATCGTGGTGGTCAACGTCATGCGCGGCGGTCCGTCCACCGGCATCGCCACCAAATCCGAACAGGCCGACCTTAATATCGCGGTCTATGGACTGCATGGCGATGCGCCCCATGTGGTGGTGGCGCCCACCTCCATCGGCGATTGCGCCGTCACCAGCCAGTGGGCGGTGCATCTGGCGGAAAAACTGCAAACCCCGGCCATCGTGCTGTCCGATCAATTCCTGGGCCAGGCGCAGGCCGTGCTGTCGCCGCCGCTAGATACCGGAGAGGGCCCCGACCGCTTGATCAACGCCGCGCCGATGGCATCGTCCGCGCGCTATGAGGTGACGGAAAGCGGCGTCTCGCCGATGCCCGTCCCCGGCGTCGCCGGCGGTCAGTACATCAGCGAGAGCTTGACTCATAATATCCGCGGCCGGCCATCGACGCTGGCCGACGATCACCTGGCGCAAATCGAGAAACGCCAGCGCAAACTGTCGTCCTTCGATTTTGGCGCGCGCTGGGCCGATATCGAAGGCGATGGGCCCATAGCGATCATCAGTTGGGGCTCCTGCTGCGCGCCCATTCGCGAGGCGATGTCGCTCTTGAACGGCGGCGGCAAGGATCTGCGGTTCATCGCGCTGAGGCTATTGTCGCCGGTGCAGCCCGAGCGCATGGCACAAGCGCTCCGCGGCGTTGAGCGCGCGCTCATCATCGAGCAATCCCACTCCGGCCAGCTTTACCGCTACCTGCGCGCTCACTACGATTTGCCGAAAGACACCATGTGTTATCACCGGCCCGGTCCGCTGGCGTTCACGCCGGGCGAGATTCGCGACCAGATTGCGAGGATGCAATGAACGTGGAAGCTACGTCCGCTCTTAAAGCCTGCGCGCCGGCCGACTATAAATCGGACGTCAAGCCGGTATGGTGCCCCGGTTGCGGCGATTATTCAGTACTGTTGGCGATGCAAAAAGCGTTCGCCGAGTTGGGCACGCCGCCGGAGAAGATCGCGCTCATTACCGGCATCGGCTGTTCGTCGCGCATCGCCAGCTACACCACCTGCTATGGCTTTCACGGCGTGCATGGCCGGGCGCTGGCGCTCGGCACCGGGGTAAAAATAGCGCGCCCCGATTTGACGGTGGTGGTGGCCGGCGGCGATGGCGACGGCTTTTCCATTGGCGGCAATCATTTCATGCACGCCTGCCGGCGCAATCCCGATCTGACCTACATCGTGATGGATAACCAGGTCTACGGCATGACCAAGGGCCAGCCGTCGCCGACCACCGATCCCGAATGGCAGAGCGCGCTCGCCCCCGGCGGCACCGGCATTCGTCCCTTTCATCCCCTCGTGATTGCTCTAGCGTCGGGCGCCAACTTCGTTGCCCGCTGTTTTTCCGGCGATCCCAACGGCACGGCGCAAACGCTGGTGGAAGCCATTCGCCATCCCGGCTTCTCCTTCGTACAAATCTTGAGCCCGTGCGTTACCTTCCGCCCTGAGCAGAAGGAATGGCGCAAGGTGGTGCATCCGGCGCCGGTGGAAGCTACCGATGATCCGGCCCGGGCGGCGCGGCGCATCATGAGCGATGATAATTTCAACATCGGCATCCTTTATCGCGGCTCGCGGCCACCCTATCGGCCAAAGCAAAGCGAGACGAGAATCGCGGTTGCCGATCTGGAGCGGGAGTTCACCACGTGAAAAAACAATCGGAACAGCCCATTTCCACCGTCGCCGATCTGTTGCTGCATGCCTATACCATCGAGCGCGAGGCCAGCGATCGCTACCTGTTGTTGGGCGACCAGATGAGCGCCCACAACAATCCCGTCATTGCCGATTTGTTCTATCGGCTGGCAACCATCGAGGGCCGGCACGCCGACGAGATTAAATCGCGCATGCAGGGCATGGCCATACCGGAACGAAAACCCTGGACTTTTCAATGGCTGACGCCGGAAAGTCCGGAGGCCGCCGACATTACGGAAGCGCACTATTTGATGAAACCCTATCATGCGCTAAAATTGGCGCTGATGGGCGAGGAACAGGCGCACCGCTTTTTCTCCGCCGTCGCCGAGCATAGCCGCGATCCTGAGCTGCGCCGCTTGGCAGAAGAATTCGCTGGCGAGGAGCTCAGCCATATCGAGATGGTGGAAAAACTCTTGGCGGAGCACCCGGAACCTGGCCCAGACTGGGATTATGACGCGGACCCGCCGGCGGTAGTGGATTAAAGCGTAGAGTGGTCGAATGGAATGGCGAGAAGCCGTATTTTTTCCTTGTCATTCCCGCGCGAGCGGGAATCCATGGCGGATCCAAAAGACTGGATCCCAGCTTTCGCGGGGATGACGGTTGCACATTAAAGGAAAATGCGTCTAAGCACTTTTTTAGATAGCAAAAAATTTTTTAGGAGCAGAACATGAGCGCAACTTTAAAGCCAGGACTGACGACGACGCGGCGCATTGTCGTGGATAAGGATCGCACCATCAGCTTCATGGGCGATGAAGGCCGCGTATACGCCACGCCGGAACTGGTGCGCGACATTGAAATCACCTGCCGGGATTTCCTGCTTGGACTTATCGAAGCGGGCAAGGATTCGGTGGGCACCCGGGTCGCCATCGACCACTTGGCGGCTACGCCACTCGGCATGGCGGCCGATATCACGATAACCATTGCCGCCGTCGAAGGGCCGAAGGTTACGTTCGAGGTCAGCGCTCGCGATCCATTGGACGCCATCTGCAAGGGCAGCCACGAACGCTTTGTCGTTGATGTGGAAAAAGCCCAAAAGAGACTGAAAGCAAAACTGGAAAAAGCCGCTGCATTATGAAGAGGCCAACCACAACGCCGCGCCAAGTCGAAAAAAAGCCGACCTACTGTTATCAGTGCGTCGCTGGGCCTGACTTGCTGACGGTGTCCGTCAGCGATGGCGTTGCGGTGGCGTGTGAACCGAATTTCAATGCCGCCGAGGTGCATCCCGGCGGCGGCAAATGTTGCGTCAAGGCCTATGGCCTGGTGCAAAAAACCTATAATCCCCATCGCATCACGACGCCGATGAAGCGCACCAACCCAAAGAAGGGGCGCGATCAGGATCCGGGATTTGTCGCCATCTCGTGGGATGAGGCGCTCGATACCATCGCCGACAAGCTGCGCGAGATTCGGCAGCAAGGCTTACTCGACGAGTCAGGCTATGCCCGCGTGGCGGCCACCTTCGGCGGCGGCGGCACGCCGACCTATTATATGGGCACGTTTCCCGCTTTTTTGAGCGCCTGGGGGGCGGTGGACCTCGGCTATGGCAGCGGCCAGGGCGTCAAGTGCTATCACTCTGAACATCTTTATGGCGAATTCTGGCACCGCGCGTTCACCGTCGGCTCCGACACGCCGCGCTGCGATTACGTTATTTCCTGCGGCGCCAATCTGGAGGCATCCGCCGGCGTGGTCGGCGTGTGGCGTCATTCCAACGCCCGTATACGCGGCATGAAGCGGGTGCAGGTCGAGCCGCACTTGTCCGTCACCGGCGGCTGCTCGGCAAGCTGGGTGCCGATACGGCCCAAGACCGACGCGGCGTTTTTGTACGCCATCATGCATGTGCTGTGTTTTGAGCATCCGCTCGCCGCGCTTGACGTGCCTTTCTTGCGCGATCGCACCGCTGCACCCTATCTCGTCGCGCCCAACGGCTACTATTTGCGCGATCCGGCGAGCCGCAAGCCGTTGGTGTGGGATACAAAGAGCAAACAAGCGTTGCCGTTCGATACCCCCGGCATCGAGCCGGCGCTGCGAGGGCTGTTTCGCGTCAGCGGCATCGAGGTCGGCGCGGATAACGAGACCTGGCAGCACGATGATATTGAAGTCCGCACCGCCTTTGAGGCCATGTGCGATCATTTGGCCGGCGCCACGCCAGCCTGGGCGGCGGACATTTGCGATGTGCCGGAGGATACCATCCGCAGCGTCGCCAACGAATATCTCGCTCATGCCAAGGTGGGCGAGACCATCGACATCGAAGGCATCACCTTGCCCTATCGCCCGGTGGCTGTGGTGCTCGGCAAATCGGTGACCAACGGCTGGGGCGGCTATGAATGCTGCTGGGCGCGCACCATGCTCGCCTGTCTCGTCGGCGCGCTGGAAGTGCCGGGCGGCACGCTCGGCACCACGGTCAGGCTTAATCGTCCGGCCACCTCGCGCTTCGCCAGTGTGCTGCCGGACGCCGACGGCTTCATGACCCAACCCCTCAATCCCACCGACCGCGAACGCTGGAAGATCAAGCCCAAGAGCCGCAACGCCTATAACACCCTGGTGCCGCTGGTGGGCGATTCGCCGTGGAGCCCGGCCTTGGGCCCGACGTATCTGTCGTGGCTGTTTCAGGACAAGCCGCCGGAAAACTGGCCGCGCCCGACGCTGCCTGATCTATGGTTCATTTACCGCACCAACCCGGCGATTTCCAACTGGGATGCGCCGGCCGTCGCCGAACGCATGGCAAAATTTCCCTTCATCGTCGCCTTCACCTATACCCGCGATGAATCCAATCACATGGCGGACATTCTGCTGCCCGAGGCGACCGATCTGGAAAGCACGCAGCTTATTCGCATGGGCGGCACCAAGTTCATCGAACAGTTCTGGAATTACGAAGGCTTCGGCCTGCGCCAGAAAATGGTCGAGCCCCAGGGCGAGGCCAAGGACTTCACCGATATCGCCACCGAGCTTTCTCGCCGCACCGGCTTATTGGAAAACTACAACCGCGCCATCAACAAGGGCGCGGCATGCACCAGACTGTCCGGCGAGGGCTATGACTTTTCGCTCGATGAAAAAACGCCGCACTCACCAGAGGAAATCTGGGACGCGGTGTGCCGCGCGGCCAGCGCCGAGCTGACCGACAGCAAGGAAACCGACGGCCTCGATTGGTTTCAAAAGAACGGATATAAGTTCAAGCCGTTCCCGCTCCTCAACTGGTATCTCTATCCGCGCATGGTGGAGCAGGGCTTGCGTTTCGAAATGCCGTTCCAGGAGCGGCTCTATCGCGTCGGCAAGGAGCTTGCCAACCGGCTCCATGAGCACGGCATCGAGTGGTGGGATACGCAATTGACGGAATACCAGGCGCTGCCAGCGTGGAAGGATTTTCCCGGCATCTGGCAAAAGGCCGCGGTCGCCGATGGCGGGACGATTAACGACTATCCGTTCTGGCTTCTAACCGCGCGCTCAATGCAATATTCCTGGGGCGCCAACGCCGGCATTCAGTTGATGCGGGAAGTGGCCGGCAACATCGGCGGCCATGCCGGCGTCATCATCAACACCGACACGGCGCGCAAACTCGGCATCGAAGATGGTGATCTGGTTGAAATCCGTTCCTCGTTGCGCGCCACCAAGGGGCACGCCGTGCTGCGCCAGGGCATTCGGCCCGATACGTTGCTGACGCTCGGCCAATTCGATCACTGGGCGATGCCGGTGGCGAAGGACTTCCAGATGCCGAGCCTGAACACCGTGGCGCCGATGACCATGGCGCTGATGGACGCCACCGGCTCGGGCTCTGATCTGGTGCGGGTTGGACTTCGCAAGCTTGATGGAGGCCGGTCATGACGCGCTATGTCATGGTCGCCGATTTGCGCCGCTGCGTCGGCTGTCAGACCTGCACCGCCGCCTGCCGCCATATCAACGGCACGCCGCCCGGCGTGCAATGGCGGCGGGTGCTGGACATGGAAATCGGCGTCTATCCCAATGTCCATCGCGCCTTCGTGCCGGTGGGCTGCCAGCATTGCAGCGATCCGCCGTGCCTGGACGTGTGTCCTTCGACGGCGACGCGCAAGCGCGATGACGGCATCGTCACCATCGATTATGACATCTGCATCGGTTGCAGCTATTGCGCCGTCGCTTGCCCCTATGACGCGCGTTACAAAGTCAGCCGCGCCGAATTCGCCTATGGCGGCGAGGGCATGGCCAATGAGCAAGCGGTATTTGATCCGCGCCGCATCAACGTGGCGACCAAATGCACGTTCTGCGTTGATCGCATCGATGCCGGCACCGCCAAAGGGCTGACGCCGGGGGTCGACCCGGAAGCGACGCCGGCGTGCGTCAATTCCTGCATCGCTCAGGCGCTGCATTTCGGCGATATCGACGATCCAGAGAGCAACGTATCGAAACTTGTGCGCGACAATGAGCATTTTCGCATGCACGAGGAGCTTGGTACCAATCCCGGTTTCTATTACCTGTGGGATGCGGCGGGCGAGGAAGAGAAGTAGGCCATGCGCGGTATAACGCCCTATCGACAGAATTATTGGGATTGGCGCGCCGCCGGCAACTTCATGTACGGCGGCACCGGATCGGGCTTGATCATAAGCAGCCTTCTGGCGCTGGCCTATGACGAGCCGACGCTGCTGCATATTGTGATCGGCCTTGTCTTCATGGCAACCGGGCTTGGCCTGGTGTGGCTGGAAATCGGCCGGCCGTTTCGCGCCCTTAATGTCTTTCTTCATCCCCAACGCTCATGGATGACCCGCGAGGGCTTCGTGGCGACGGTGGCCTTTGGCGTCGGCGCGGCCGCCATCTGGTTTGGCCATCCCCTGCTCATCGCCGGCACAGCGGCGCTGGCCTTGCTGTTCCTTTATTGTCAGGCGCGCATCTTGCGGGCGTCCAAGGGCATTCCGGCGTGGCGCGAACCAACGCTCGCGCCGCTCATCGTCGCTACGGGGTTAACCGAGGGCGTTGCCGCCTCACTGGCGCTGGTCTCCGCCGCGTTCACCATGACCATGGTGGCGCTGGTGGTGCTGCTGACGCTGCGGGCATGGAGCTGGCGGCGCTATCGTCTGGCCAGCGAGACGGCGGTGCCGACGGCGGCGGCGCGGGTGCTGGCGGCGTTCAGCGTGCCGTTTCTCCTCCTCGGGCATGCGCTGCCGCTGGCGCTGTTGATCGCCGACATGGCGCTCGGCAACCGCTACCCGGCCCTGACATATTTTGCGGCGGTGTTGGCGTTCGGCAGCGGCTGGGCGTTTAAATTCATGGTCGTCCGCTACGCCGCGCAAACCCAAGGCTTCGCCATCATCCATCGTCCGGCGCGGGGACCGCGGGGCAGCGGCGGCGGCGGCGTCAAGCCCGGCTGGGGTTCCTGACCGCTACATTTGCTCCAAGAGCGTCAGCAGTCCTTTTAAAATTTCAAGCGGCGGCGGCGGACAGCCGGGGATGCTCAAGTCCACCGGCACCGCCTTGGCGACGCCGCCTGCCACCGCGGCGCTGCCGGCAAAACAGCCGCCATCAAGAGCGCAGTCGCCCACCGCCACCACCCATTTAGGATTGGGCATGGCGTTGTAGGTCCGCTCCAACGCTTGTCGCATGTTGTTCGTTACCGGGCCGGTGACCAACAGCACGTCAGCATGGCGGGGCGAGGCGACGAAGCGCAGACCGAACCGCTCTATGTCATAATAGGCGTTATTGAGCGCGTGGATTTCCAGCTCGCAGGCATTGCACGAGCCGGCGTCAACCGCACGGATCGACAGACTGCGCCCCAACCGCCGCCGCGCCGCCGTTTGTAGCCGCGCGGCCAGCGCCGTCAATTCGGCGTCTTCCGGCGACGGCGGCGCTTCGGTGAGCGGCGGACGGGTGAGGCCTTGCAATAAAAACTTCAGCATCGCGTTGGTTCCTAAAGATCGTGCCCGGCGTAGGAACAGTTGAACGACTTGTTGCACAACGGAAAGTCGGCGACGATGTTGCCCTCGATCGCTGCTTCCAGAAGCGGCCACTGAAACCACGACGGATCGCGCAAGTGGCAGCGTACGATGCGGCCGTCGTCATCAAGCCGCAACCACACCAGCACATCGCCGCGAAAGCCTTCCACCATACTCACGCTTTCGCCGGGGCGAGACGTTACCGCCGTCATCACCGGACCGGCCGGCAGGCGCGCCATCATCTGCTCGATCAAGGACAGACTTTGCTCAACCTCGCGGATGCGAATCCACACCCGGGCATTGACATCGCCCTCGGTCAAGGATGGTACGTCAAATTCAAGCTCGTCATAGGGTGGGTAAGCGATGCTGCGGCGGACGTCAAAGGCGCGGCCCGAGGCGCGGCCGACATAACCGCCAGCGCCGAATTGGCGCGCCAACGCCGGTTTTAAAATGCCGGAGGTGACGGTGCGGTCCTGCAACGAGGCGGTATTGTCGTAAAGCTTGACCAGGGCGGGAAAGTGGCGGCGAATGTCCGTAACGAGAGCGTCCAGTAAGGCCAGGCCCGCAGCATCGATGTCTCGCGCCACGCCACCGGGGCGCAGACAATCGCGCATCAGGCGATGGCCAAAACAGCCGTGAGCGGCGCGCAGCACCCGCTCGCGCAAAATGCCGCAGTGGGCGTGCATCATGGCAAACGAGGCGTCGTTGCAGATGGCGCCAATATCACCCAAGTGATTGGCGAGACGCTCCAGCTCCGCCATCAAGCCGCGAATGTAGAGAGCGCGGGGCGGCGGTTCCAGTTCCAGCGCCGCCTCGACAGCGCGGGCGAACGCCAGCGCGTAAGCCACCGTGCTGTCGCCCGACACTCGTTCGGCAAGCTTCGCGCCCTGCTCCAACATCGCGCCGCGCATTAATTTTTCAATGCCGCGATGCACGTAGCCCAGCCGCTCCTCCACCCGCACCACGGTTTCGCCGTTGACGGTGAAGCGAAAATGTCCGGGCTCGATGATGCCGGCATGCACCGGTCCGACCGCGATCTGATGCAGACTGTCGCCTTCAGCGGATAGGAACGGATATGGCGCGCCGCCGCTGTGATCGATCCACGGCCGGGGATCGGGACAATCCACCGGCTCCAGGCCGTGCATGTCGCGCAGCGCGCGCTCCAATCGAATGGCCGGCGGGTGCAGGCGGCCAACGGATGGGAAGCGCTTGTCGGGGCATTCCAGGCTCAAAACAGCGGCGCTGCCAGCTTGATCATCAAGGAGCGCCATATGAACGACGTCGGCATCGCCCCACAGCCCAAGAAGCGTCAAGCGCCCGTCGGCGGCGGTGGCGGCGGCCATTTGCCAAGTTCGCGCATTGACCATGGCGCGCGGCCATGGCCGATGGTTGGCGACCATACGGCCTTCGCGCAGGATGTCGTGCAATGTTGGCATAGGTCTTTAATTCTCCCCTATCCCAGCAGCCGTGCGATGTGCTGAAACCACGCCACCATCGCCGGCGGCAGATAGACGCCAGCCACGCAAACCAGGCCCAAGTGCCCGAACATTGGCAGATAGGAGGCTTCGACCGGAGCGGTGCTGCCGGTGGGCGCGCCGAAGGCAAAGCCATGCAGCCGCAGCATCAGCGCGCCAAACGCCACCAAAAGTCCCAGCACCAACACCAAGGCTAAAAGCGGCTCGCGGGCGAAGGTGGAGCTGACCACCAGAAACTCGCTCATGAAAATGCCCAACGGCGGCATACCGGCGATGGCGACGACGCCCAGAACTAAGCCCCAGCCCAACACCGGGTGGGTTTCGGTCAGGCCGCGAATGTCGGAAATCTTCTGCGTGCCCTTGACCTGGGCGATATGGCCGACGGCGAAAAAGATCGCCGACTTGGTCAGGCTGTGCATGGTCATGTGCAACAAGCCGGCAAAGTTGGCGAGCGGTCCGCCCATGCCGAAGGCGAAGGTGATGATGCCCATGTGCTCGATGGAGGAATAGGCGAACAGCCGCTTGATGTCGCGCCGGCGGTAGAGCATGAAGCCGGCGAACACCAGCGAGGTCAACCCCATCAGCGCCATCAATGGTCCGGGCGTGATGGCTTGCGTGTTGGCCGCCAGCAGCATCTTGAAGCGCAGCACGGCATAAAGCGCAACGTTGAGAAGAAGCCCCGACAGCACCGCCGAAATCGGCGTCGGGCCTTCGGCGTGGGCGTCCGGCAGCCAGGCGTGCAAGGGGGCCAGGCCCACCTTGGTGCCATAGCCAAGGAGAAGGAAAATAAAGGCGACGTTGAGGAGCGCCGGATCGAAGGCGGCTACATGATCGATCAGGACCGTCCACACCATGCCGTAAAGCCCTTCGCCCACCACCGGCTGCGCCGCCATATAGACGAGAATGGTGCCAAAGAGCGCGAAGGCGATGCCGACGCTGCCGAGAATGAAATATTTCCATGCCGCTTCCAGCGCCTCATGGGTGCGGTAAATGCCGACCATGAGCACGGTGGTGAGCGTCGCCAGTTCGATGGCGACCCACATCAGGCCGATGTTGTTGGCGGTGAGCGCCAAGTTCATGCCGAACATCATCACCTGATACATGGCGTGATAGAAGCGCAGGTAGGTCGGCGTCAGTCGTCCGGTTTCCAGTTCGTGGGCGATATAGGAGGCGCTGAACACGCTGGTGGTGAAGCCGACGAAGGTATTCAAGACGATAAAGACGATGTTGAGATCATCAACCAGGAAATAGGGATCGGTCGCGGGCTTCTCCACAAACAGCGACAGCGCGGCGATGAGCGTCGAAAAGCTCGCCAGCACGTTGAGGCGGGCGGACAGCCGATAACCCGGCAACAGCGCCAGTAACGCCGCGGCGGCCGCAGGGATCAACAGCACCAGGGCGATGGCGTTGATGGATGGCATGGTCATCGCTTCTCTCCCCGGAAGCGGTCCAGCGTCTGCACGTCGACGGTGTCGAAGCGCTCGCGGATGCGAAACAGGAAGATGCCGATGACGATGAAGGCGATAAGTACCGAGAAGGCGACGCTGATTTCCACCACCAGCGGCATGCCCTTGGCGCCGGCGGCGGCGAGGATAAGGCCGTTTTCCAGCGACATGAAGCCGACCACTTGGCTGACCGCGTTGCGCCGCGTCACCATCATCAACAGGCCCAACAGCAACACCGAGAGCGCAAACGCCAGATCTTCGCGCGCCAAGGGATCGGCCTCGGCGGTGGCGCGCAGCATCACCACCAGGGACAGCGCCACCAGCCCCATGCCAGCGAGCATGGTGGGGCCGACGCCGACCACGGTTTCAATCTCCCGGTGAATGCCGAGCCGGGCGATGATGCGATGCAGCGAGAGGGGAATGATGATCGCCTTGAAGATAAGCGCAATCACCGCCGTTACATAAAGATGCGGCGCATCTTGAATATAAGCCTGCCACGCCACCGATAGCGACAGCACCACGGCATGAAAGGCAAAGACGTTGAGAAGGGAGTAAAGCCGGTCCTGATAGAGCATCATGAAGCTCACCAGCACCAGGCTGCCGGCGAGAAGATGCGCAATGTCGAATACCAGACCTTCCATGATCAAAGGCTCCGCGACACGAAGAGCAGCAAAGTTCCCAAGAGGCCGAGCATCAGCCCGGCGCCGAGAAAATCGGGCACCCGGAAGACCCGCATCTTGGCGATCGACGTTTCAAACACCGCCAGCATGAAGCCGCCAAAGAACAGCTTGCCCACGTAAGCCGCGCCGCCCAGGATATGCGTTGCCCAGCCGGCCCCCGCCGGCGCCAACCCCCACGGAACGAAGACGCAAGCGATGAGCGACAGATAGAGGAGAAGTTTTAGCGACGCCGCCAATTCCAGCACTGCCAGATGGCGGCCGGAATATTCCAGCACCATCGCTTCATGCACCATGGTCAGTTCCAGGTGCGTCGCCGGATTGTCCACCGGTATGCGCGCGTTCTCGGCGATCGCTACCATCAGTAGCGCGAAGAGCGCCATGCCCAACGACACGCGCAAGCCCACCGCTGGCGTCTGCATGAACGCCGCCACCGTGGAGAGCTGAGTGGAGCCGGCGATCAGCGCCAGAATAAACACGATCATGATCATCGCTGGCTCGGCCAGCGATGCGATCATCACCTCGCGGCTGGAGCCGATGCCGCCAAAGCTGGTGCCCACATCCATGCCGGCAAGCGCCAGGAAAAAGCGCGCGCTGCCGAGAAGCGCAATGATGGCGATAAGGTCCGCCGACCAACTGAATAGCAAGCCGGTGGCGAAGGTCGGCACCAGCGCCGCGGCGACCCAAGTGGCGGCGAAAATCATATACGGCGTAGCGCGAAACAGCCACGAGGCGTTCTCCGCCACCACCGCTTCCTTGCGCAACAGACGCAACAGATCACGATAATGCTGCAAAAGCGGCGGTCCCTGGCGGCGCAATAGGCGCGCCTTCACCTTGCGCACAAAGCCGGTCAACAGTGGCGATAACAGCAGCACCACCAGCATCTGCGCGCCTTGGATCAACAGACCGGGGAGCAATGCGGAAATCATGGCCATAGCGCCAACACCACCAACAGCGACACCAGGGAGAAAAAGACCAGGCCAAGATAGCGGCGGATGGTCAGGAACTGCAGGCGATTGAGATGTCCAGCCAGAAACAACACCAGGTTGGCGAGCGGCGCGTAAAGCGCATCCCAAATCACATCGCGCAGGCTGACCTGCAAACGCGCCGGACTGGTATCGCCCGGCGGCGGCATCTCCACTTCCTCGCGGGCGTGAAAGATCATGGCGCCGAAGACGCGCCGGAGCGGCTGGCCGAAGCCGCTCGCCGTATATTGCAGCGCCGGGCTGGCGTCGGGAAAGCCGCAATCCCAGGCCGGAGCGCGGCGGACGGCGCGGGACGCCAAGCGGTGAATGACGGCAACCGCCAGGAGCGCCGAGAAGGTGATGAAGATGAACACCAGAATGCCGTTATAGGAACTGCGGCTTTCGGCGATGGGGACGATGGATAGCCACGGTACCGACGCCTGCGCCGGCATGTGCGCGCCAACCATGTACTGGGTGACCGGCGCCAGGCCATCGATGACGAAGCCCGGCAGAATACCCGCCACCAGACACAAGGCGGCAAAGACGCCCATGCTCGCGCGCGACCATAAATCAACGTCTGTTGCGTTGGCGGCAACCGCGCTGCGCGGCCGGCCGAGAAACGCGATACCGTAGAGACGAACGAAACAGGCGGCGGCCAGTGTTGCCGCCAACGCCAACAGTCCGCCGATCGCCGGCACTGCAATTTTCAAGCCCCATTGCGGCAGACCGAGGCTTAAGAGGATCGCTTGCAACGTTAGCCATTCCGACACAAAGCCGTTGAACGGTGGCAAAGCGGAAATCGCCACGCAGCCGACCAGTACGAAAAGCGCGGTCATCGGCATGCGATGGATCAAGCCGCCCAGTTTTTCCATGTCGCGCTCGCCGGTGGCCGTCAGCACCGCGCCGGCGCCGAAGAACAACAGGCTTTTAAACAGCGTATGATTGAAAACATGAAACAAGGCGGCAGTCAGCGCCAACGCCGCCGCGCCGGCCATGTTATTGGCGGCAAACGCCAGCGCCAGCCCAAGGCCGACGAAGATGAAGCCGATGTTCTCAATGGTGCTGTAGGCAAGAATGCGCTTCAAGTCGTTTTGCATCAGGGCATAGAGCACGCCCAGGACGGCGGTAACGCCGCCGATGATGAGCACGATCACGCCCCACCACCACGCCGGCGTTCCCAACAGATCGAAGGTGATGCGAATAAAGCCGTAAATCGCCACCTTGGTCATGACGCCGCTCATCAGCGCCGAGACATGGCTCGGCGCGGCGGGATGAGCCAGCGGCAGCCAGGCATGAAGCGGCACCAGCCCGGCCTTTGATCCCGCGCCCAGCAAGGCCAAGATCAACACCAGTGCCGCCAGCCAGGGCGCAGGGGCTGCCTCGCGCATGGCGGCGAAGGCATAGTCGCCGTCCGGTCCCGCCAATAAACCGAAGGCCAACAGGAGGGCCATGGTGCCGAAGCTCGCCATGATGATGTAGACATAGCCGGCGCGGGCGTTGTCATCGATGCGATGATGCGCCATCACCAGCGCCCAGGAAGCGAGCGACATGAACTCCCACGACAACAAAAAGCAGAACGCGTCGTCCGCCAAAATCACCAAGTTCATGCCGGCGAGAAACGCCGGGAAGAACGGCAGCACGCGATGCGGCGCGTGCTCATGGCGGCCATACCCCAAACCGTAGAGGCTCGCCGCCGCTGCGCCTAAATTGATCACCAGCAGGAAAAATGCAGACAGCGCATCAAGGCGAAACAGCGCTCCGAGCCACGGCAGGCCCAGCGGCAGCGTCACCGTCAGCGGCGTTGCTGCGTCGCCAAAGAGGCGGCCGGCGGCAAGCGCGGCGGCGGTGGCGGTGAGGAGCAGCGTCGCGCCATAGGTCAGCTGCGTCGCGCCCTTCCAGCGGATCAGCGCCACGGCGATCATGCTGGTGGCCAAGAGCGCCGCGACACAGAATAGAAGTGCATTGATCGTCGGCATGCGCGGGCCTTTAAGTCTCGGGTGCCGCGGCGTCGCCGGCGAAGGGCCTGCCGCTCATTTCGGTTTTTAACCGAACGCCGCGACCGCCGCATTGACTGGCCGCGCCCTCGCCGATGAGCTCGATCCCCGCCGCCTCCAGCGCGGCGATCAGCTTCATCAGCGAATCGACATTGCCGCGAATCACCGATTCGCTGGCTTCCATGCGCTGGATGGTGGGCACAGAGAGGCCGCAAAGCTCCGCCAGCCGGCGTTGGTCGATATTAAGGAGCGCTCGGGCAGCCCGCAGTTGCGCGGCCGTGATCATGAAGAAACAACTTACCTACAAAACATGAATTATCATGTTTTTATTGTAGACAAGAACGTATTAAAGTCAATAACTGATGTTTTATATATAATATATAAATGATTTTGCATCAAGGGACGGATGGGATGGCTCGCGCCAGCGCCGCCGCTTTATTGATAATCGCCTCTTGGTGGGGTTGCAGTTCCTGACCGCCCAAGCCTTCGTGCATGGGGGCGAAGGGATCGTCGAGGGCGGTCTTGACGCCGGTTAGCGCCTCGCACACAGCCAAGCCGAAATAGGGCACGGTGGGCGCGTTGTAGCCGCCTTCATGACACATCACCAGGCGGCCGCCGCACAGCTCATCCGCCACCGCCAGCAGTTTCTCGGTTAGCGAGCGATAGCCGCGGCTGTGCATCATCATGCGGCCCAAGGGATCATACGCACCGGCGTCAAAGCCCGAGGGCACGATGATGAGCTCCGGCTTATAGGCGCGCAAGGCCGGGATCACCACCCGGTCGAAGGTTGCCTCATAGGCGCCAAAGCCGCTCCCTGCCGGCAGCGGGATATTGAGATTAAAGCCCTTGCCCGGACCTTCCCCCACCGCTTCCATGCCGCCGCTGTCGGGGGGAAAGCAGCGATCCTGATGAATGGAAATGGTCAAAGCCCGCGGCTCGCGCCAGAAGATCGCTTCGGTGCCGTTGCCGTGGTGCACGTCCCAATCGACGTAGGCGATGCGGGGCAGGCCGCGGACGTCCAGCGCGTGGCGGCCGGCAATGGCTGCATTGGCGAAAATGCAAAAGCCCATGCCGAGATCCGGCAGCGCATGATGGCCCGGCGGCCGCACCAGGGCGTAGCCGTTGTTCACTTCATTATCGATCACCGCATCGGTCAGCGCCAGCACGCCGCCCGCCGACAGGCATGCGATGTCATAGCTGCCGCGACCCATGGGCGTGAACGGGCCGGCATCGCCGCCGCTATCGTTGAGCGCCTTGATCTTCGCCACATAGTCGGGCGTATGCACGCGCAGGATATCGGTTTCCGTTGCCGCGCGCGGCTCGATGGCGATCAAACGTTTACTTAAGCCTGTGACATCCAGAAGATTTTTGAAGCGCCGTTTGGTGTCGGGATTCTCGGCGTGTTCGTAGGGCTCTACGGTCAATCCCGGCGGCATGATGCCGGCGTGGTTGCCGGTGTTGTGCCACATGTAAAGCTCGTGCCAGACCAGGCCGGTTTTGCGCATCACGGCGGTTCTCACTCTTTACTGATATCCAGCAGCCGCGGCGGGTATTTGATCACCCAAGCGGCGGCGCGCTCCAGTTGCGCGGCCAGTTGCAACAAGCTGTCCTCACGCCCAAAGCCGGCGGCAAACTGCAGGCCGATGGGCAGATCCAAGCTGTCGCTCCAACCCATGGGCAGGCTGATGGCGGGCAGCCCGGTGACATTAAAGAGCCCGGTATAGGGCGTTGCTTCAAAAATTTGCCGGGTCCAATCAAGACCGCTCAACTCCGCGGCATCGGCGTTATAGACGCCGTGCGGCACCGGCGGGCGCGGCAGCGTCGGCGACAGGAGCACCTCGTAGCGGGCGAAAAAGCGTCCCATGGCGCGCGATACGGCGTTGAAAATATCGAACGAGCGCAGGAAGCTT
>JACFMS010000038.1 GCA_019455285.1 Sphingomonadales bacterium | reverse complement strand
GGCGATCGTCATCCTACTCACCCTGTTCATGAATTTCGGCATGCGCCGCGCCGCCCTGGTGCCCGGCCGCTGGCAGTCGATGATCGAGATGTTATACGAATTCGTCGCCGACATGATCACCGGCACCGCCGGCCATGAAGGCCGCAAGTATTTCCCCTTTATCTTCACGCTGTTCACCTTCGTGCTGTGCGCCAATCTCTTGGGACTGGTGCCTTACGCCTTCACCGTAACAAGCCACATCATCGTCACCTTCGCCTTGGCCGCCACGGTGTTCTTGGGCGTCACCGCCATTGGCTTCATCAAGCATGGCGCGCATTTTTTGAAGCTGTTCGTGCCCTCGGGCGTACCGCCGGTAATGCTGCTGATTCTGGTGCCGATCGAGGTTATTTCCTACCTCACCCGCCCCGTCAGCCTGTCGGTCCGTCTCTTCGCCAACATGATGGCCGGCCATACCATGCTGAAGGTGTTCGCCGGGTTCGTGGTGGCGCTGGGCGCCTTTGGCGTGCTGCCGCTATTATTCGTCATCGCCTTTACCGGCCTGGAATTGCTGGTAGCGTTGCTGCAAGCCTACGTGTTCGCCGTTCTGTCCTGCATCTATCTTAATGATGCCCTGCATCTGCACTAAGGATGGGAACGGCGAAAGCGGAGAATTTTTAACCCTTCAACCGAATTTTTAGACGAGAGGATATAACCCATGGACGTTGAAGCTGCACGCATGATCGGCGCGGGCCTTTCCTGTTTTGCTCTGATCGGCGCCGGTCTCGGCATCGGCAACATTTTCGGCAACTACCTGGCGGGCGCGCTGCGCAATCCGTCGGCGGCGCCGTCGCAGTTCACCAACCTGCTGCTCGGCTTCGCCCTGGCGGAAGCGACCGGTCTTTTCGGCCTGATCGTCGGCTTCATCATTCTGTTCGGCTAAGGCTGGCCGCTACAGGATTGCTGCCGGTAGCCTTGGCCGCCGGCAGGTCTGCGATCCTTAGCAGCGCATAGAAGAGGGCTTTCATGCCGCAGCTCAATCCGGATAGCTTTCTGCCGCAGCTGTTCTGGCTCGCCATCACCTTTGTGACGCTCTATTTCGTCATGGCGCGCATCTCGCTGCCGCGGGTGTCGCGCATTCGCGAACAGCGGGCGAACCGCATCCGGGGCGATCTGGATGAAGCGGGCGCCATGAAAGCGCAGGCCGACAGCGCCCGCGCCGCTTATGAAGCGGCGCTCGCTGAGGCCAAGGCCAAAGCGCAGGCATTGGGCTTGGCCAGCCGTGAAGCGATCAAGGCGGACGCCGAAGCGCGCCGCAAGGCAGTCAATGACAAGATCGCCGCCGACGCCGAGCGGGCGGCGGCCGCCATTGAAGCCGCCAAGCGACAGGCCTTGGCGGAGGTGCGCGATATCGCCGCTGACGCCGCGCGCGATATCGTCGCCAAGGTCGCCGGGCTAAAGCTTGACGAGGCGACGGTGCGCGCCGCCGTTGACGCCGAACTGAAGCAACTGGCAGGAGGCAAGTGATGGAAGCGGAAGAAAGCATCTTCGGACCAGAGTTCTTCGTCGCCCTCGCCTTCGTGCTCTTCGTCGGACTGTTGCTGTGGAAGAAGGTGCATCTTCTGATTATCAGCGCATTGGATAAGCGCGCCGTTGATATCAAGAGCCAGCTTGAGGAAGCGCGCGCCTTGCGCGATGAGGCGCACTCGCTCTTGGCGCAAAGCCAACGCGAACAGCGCGACGCCGCCGCGCAAGTGAAGGAAATCGCCACCCAGGCTGAACGCGAGGCCAAGGTTCAGCGCGAAGCCGCCGAGCGCGATCTGGAAGATACCATGGCCCGCCGTTTGGCCATGGCGGAAGAGAAGATCGCCCAGGCCGAAGCCGCGGCGGTCAAGGAAGTGCGCGAAGTTGCCGTCGGCATCGCCGCCGCCGCCGCACGACAGTTATTGGCGGCCCATTTGTCGGCCAAAGAGCAAAGCGCGCTGGTCGATGACGCCATCGGCGGCCTTGATAAAAAACTGCATTAATTTGGAGCCTTCTCCTCGAGGAGAAGGCACCGAGCGCCAGCGTGGCGGATGAGGTGATATTGATATGGCCGTAAGGCCACCTCACCCCGTCCCTCTCCTCAAGGAGAGGGGGAAATAACATCCGCGATCTACGACTTTCCGATACGCGGCTTGCCGTCGATGCTGCGGCCGAAGCTTCTTTCCAGAATTGTGGTGCTGTTTTCCGACAGGTGCATGCACTCCGTCAACAGCGACAAGATCTTGATGTTATTCTCCAGAACCGCTTTCGCCTCGACCCGTTCGTCATCCATGATCTTGGAAGAACGGCGGATGATGTCGCGGCGCAGAATCGCCAGCAACTCTTCCAGTTTGAAACCGTCCGGTTTTTCGTCCGACACAAGAAAATGGGTCATGTCGCCTTCCCCTTTAAGTATTGACGCCTTGGGAAAGGCTGGCACGACCGGATTAAGATTTTCTTAAGCTTGTTTCTCCCACCGCAGCACCGGCTTCCGGGCCGCCTGGGTTTCGTCAAGACGGCGGCGCGGCGCGCGGGTTGGCGCGGCGGTAAAGCGCTCGACATCGCCGGCCTTGGCCGCCAGCGCCAGCTCGCGCAGGTCGGCGATGAAGGTATCGAGGCTGGCCTTGCTTTCACTTTCGGTGGGCTCGATCAGGAGCGCGCCATGCACCACCAGCGGGAAGTACATGGTCATCGGGTGATAGCCGGCGTCGATCATCGCCTTGGCAAAATCCAGGGTGGAAACGCCGGTGTCTTTCAAAAAGCGGTCATCAAACAGCGCCTCGTGCATGCACGGCCCCTCGAAAGAGGCCGACATCACGTCCTTTAATGACGCCAGCACGTAATTGGCGTTCAATACCGCATCTTCCGCCACGCGGCGCAGGCCATTGGCGCCGTGGCTCATCATGTAGGCAAGAGCACGCACGAACATGCCCATCTGGCCATGAAAGGCGCTCAAGCGCCCGAAATTCTGCGCCGCGGCATCGCGCTGTTCCACCAGACGCAACTGCTCGCCGTCGCGCACCACATAGGGCAAGGGCGCGAATGACTGCAACGCGGCGGACAGCACCACCGGACCGCTGCCCGGACCGCCGCCGCCGTGCGGCGTGGAAAAGGTCTTGTGCAGGTTGATGTGCATGGCATCGACGCCCAGATCGCCGGGTCGCACCCGGCCGACGATGGCATTGAAGTTGGCGCCGTCGCAGTAAAAGTACGCACCCACGTCGTGCACCGCCTTGGCGATGGTCAAGATTTCGTTCTCAAACAGGCCGCAGGTGTTGGGGTTGGTGAGCATCAGCGCCGCCACGTCCGGCGACAATGCCGCTTTCAAGGCCTCCACATCGACGCGGCCGCGTGCATTGGCGGGAATGGATTTCACCTCATAACCGCACAGCGCGGCGGTGGCGGGATTGGTGCCGTGGGCAGATTCCGGCACCAGCACCACCTTGCGGGCATCGCCCCGCGCCTCATGGGCGGCGCGGATCGCCATCAGGCCGCACAGCTCGCCGTGCGCGCCGGCCTTGGGCGACAGCGCCACCGCCGGCATGCCGGTCAATGTGGTCAGCCAGTGTGCCAATAGCTCCATCAATTCCAGCGCGCCCTGCACCGTGGACATCGGCTGCAACGGGTGAATATCAGCAAATCCCGGAAGCCGCGCCATTTTTTCATTCAGGCGCGGGTTGTGCTTCATGGTGCACGAGCCCAAGGGAAAGACGCCCATGTCGATGGCGTAATTCTTGCGGCTAAGACGCGTATAATGCCGCACCGCTTCAGGCTCCGACAGTCCCGGCAGACCAATCTCCGCCGTGCGCGCCGCATTGCCCAAACGACTTTTATGCGCCGCGGGCGATGGCAGATCGACGCCGCTGCGCTTGGTATCGCCAATATCGAAAATCAGCGCTTCTTCGTGATCGAGCGCGAAATGAGTAGAGACGGATGTCATCACAGTATCTCCCGCAAGGCGGCGACAAAAGCGTCCTGATCTTCATCGCCGGCGGTTTCCGTCGCGGCGACGAGCAAGAGATCGGCAAACGCTTGGCCCGGCAACAAACGGCTGACCGGCACGCCGCCAAGAATGCCACGAGCGGCTAGCTCTTCCACCACATCCGACGCCGCGCGCGGCAAACGGACGGTAAATTCATTAAAGAAGGTATCGTTGAGGACAGTCACGCCCGGCAGCGCCGACAACGCCTCAGCCAGACGGCAAGCGCGTTCATGATTGAGCGCCGCCAAACGGCGTAAACCAGCCTCGCCCAGAAGCGTCAGGTGAATGGTGAAGGCCAGCGAGCACAGGCCTGAGTTGGTGCAGATGTTGCTGGTGGCCTTTTCACGGCGGATGTGCTGCTCGCGGGTCGATAGCGTGAGCACATATCCCCGCCGGCCATCGACATCCACGGTTTCGCCGCATAGCCGTCCCGGCATTTGCCGCATATACTTTTGCCGCGTGGCAAACAGCCCGAGATAGGGACCGCCGAAAGTCAAGCCATTGCCGATGGATTGCCCCTCGCCGACCACGATATCCGCCCCCATCTCGCCCGGCGACATCACCGCGCCCAAGGAGACGGCTTCGGTTACAACGACAATGAGGAGCGCGCCTTTCTCCTGCGCCGCCTGCGCCAGCAGCCGCAGATCGGCGACATGACCAAAGAAGCTGGGGTTTTGCACCACCACGCAAGACGTCTCGCCATCAATCAGTGTGGCAAGATCATCGGGGCCGGCAACCGCCGGCGGATTGATGATCAGTTCATCATCGGTAAAGGCGGTGGCGGTTTTCACCACATCGGCATATTGCGGGTGCAGGCCACCGGATAAAATCGCTTTTTTGCGCTTGGTGACGCGGCGCGCCATCAGCACCGCCTCGGCGCACGCGGTCGAGCCGTCGTACATGGAAGCATTCGCCACCTCCATGCCGGTGAGCATGGCGACCTGAGACTGGAACTCGAACAGATATTGCAGCGTGCCTTGGGCAATCTCCGGCTGATAGGGCGTATAGGAAGTTAGAAATTCGCCGCGCTGAATGAGGTGATCGACGGAGGCCGGCACATGATGCTTATAAGCCCCAGCGCCAACAAAAAACGGTGCGCTCCCTGCCGCCATATTGCGCGCCGATAAGCGGGACAGCGCGCGCTCCACCGCCATCTCTCCCTGCGCCGGCGGCAGGTTGACCGGTTTCTCCAACAGCACCGAAGCCGGCACGTCGCGGTATAGATCGTCGATACGGGATACGCCGATGCGAGCGAGCATCGCCGCACGATCACCGTCACTCAGCGGCAAATAACGCATCAGGCATGTTCCTTGAGGAAATCGTCATAGGCGGCGCGATCCATCAATCCGCCGAGTTCGCCGGTATTGGCGAGCTCAAGCTTGAAGAACCAGCCGTCGCTTTCCGGCGCTTCATTGATCAGCGAAAAGCTATCGACAAGCGCTTCGTTTGCTTGCGTCACCTTGCCGCTGACTGGCGCAAAAACCTCGCTCGCCGCCTTGACCGATTCCACCACCGCCGCCGCTTCACCGGCTTTCAAGTCGCGGCCCGCTTCCGGCAGTTCGACGAACACCACGTCGCCCAGCTGACTTTGCGCAAAATCGGTGATGCCGATGGTGGCGATGTTGCCTTCCACGCGCACCCACTCATGTTCCTTGGTGTAATAAATTTTCTCGCTCATGATCTATGAACTCCGCTTCCTGTAGTTATTTGACGTAGCGATGGGGCGTGAACGGCAGCGCGGCGATGCTGCCCGCCACCGCCTTACCCCGCAGCATCAACTGCACCGGCGTGCCGACGGCGGCGAATGCCGATACGACATAGCCCATGGCGATGGGGCCATTCACCGTCGGCCCGAAGCCGCCGCTGGTCACCACGCCGACGGTCTCACCCTTCTCATTCAAAATTTCCGCGCCCTCACGTACGGGAGCGCGGCCTTCCGGCAGAATGCCGACACGCCGCCGCGCCGGCCCTTCGGCAAGTTCTTTCAATATCCTCCCAGCGCCGGGAAAATCGCCGGCCTGCCGCCGCCGCTTGGCGATCACCCAGGCAAGCCCCGCCTCGATGGGAGACGTGCCGGCATCAATATCGTGACCATAGAGGCAAAGGCCGGCTTCGAGCCGCAGCGAATCACGGGCGCCCAAGCCGATGGGGGCCACCTCCGGCTCGGCCAGCAGCTTTTCCGCCAACTGGTGCGCCGCAGCGGCCGGCACCGAGATCTCGAAGCCGTCCTCCCCGGTATAGCCCGAACGGCTGATAAAGCAGCGCACCCCGGCAATGTCGAACACCCCGGTTTCCATGAAGGCGAGCGCCTCCACCCCCGTGGCATGGCGGGCCAGCACGGTAACCGCCTTTGGCCCTTGCAGTGCGAACAAGGCGCGATCATCAAGCCGGGCCAACGTCGCCCGGCCCCGTAACTTGGTTTCGATATGGGTAAAATCAGCGTCCTTCATCGACGCATTGACCACCAGGAACAGGCGGTTCTGCCCCAACGCCGGCGCGGCGCGGGCGACCATCAGGTCATCCATGATGCCGCCATTATCGTTCAATAACACGCTGTAGCGCTGACGGCCGGGGGCCAGCCCCGCCACATCGCCGGGCGCCAGCGTCTCGAACGCGGCGGCGACATCGCCGTCCATGCCGTCCAGGAACGCCTGGCCCATGTGGGAGACATCGAAAAACCCCGCTGCCTCGCGGGTATGGGCGTGTTCCTTCAAAATACCCGCCGGGTACTGCACCGGCATGGCATAGCCGGCAAACGGCACCATGCGGCCGCCGAGCTTGACGTGAAGGTCGTAGAGGGGGGTGTGTTTCGGGGTTTCGCTCATGCCTCAAAGGTCCATGTCAGAATCGGTTGCACGGCCGGATTTCACCCGGCATTTCGTGCCCCCTCTGTCATATGACCTGAGAGATTGGTCGATCGTGAAGTGTTACGACCGCCTTACCCCGTCGGTGAGCCAAGCCCTAGGGCTTTTGCTGCTTTCCAGAGCGCCGACCCTGCACGGTCCTGTGGCCTGAGAGTTTCCGGGGCGGTTGCTCCTTCGGCGTCGGCCTGGGCCTTCTTTGGAAGTCCCGGCCGTCTCTCCCGCGCAAGGCGAAGTCGGCAATAGTTCCAAGTGACGCGCATCATAGGCCCGGCGCGGCCAAAGTCAACGACGATGGCGTGTCCTATAACTTCTTATGCGCGCCGTCGCACAAGGGGGGCTTAGAGGTATGCTTGCAGCCGCAAAAGTAGACCTTTTCCGCCTTGGCCGCCGTCCATTGCAGGGGGGTAAACTTGGTCGGCTTATGACTGCCGTCGCAAAACGGCTGCTTGGCAGACAGCCCGCAGGCGCACCACCAATAGGTTTTGCCAGCTTCCACATCAATGGGATACGGGGCTTTTTGGGCAATTCTGGGCTCATCCATAAGCTTTCCTCCTTTGTCTCCGGCGATCTCATGCTAGCGGGGCGGCCCAATACAGGCAATCGCCGTCATGGCCCTCGTCAAGCCGGCAACAAATTGTGTATAAGGCGGGCATGATGACACGCCCGTCCCTTACCGTTCTTGTGGCCAACCCGCGCGGTTTTTGCGCCGGGGTAGACCGCGCCATCCAGATCGTCGAGCGAGCGATCGAAAAGTACGGCCCGCCGGTGTACGTCCGCCACGAGATCGTCCATAACCGCTTCGTGGTTCAGTCCCTGGAGGCCAAGGGCGCAGTGTTCGTCGACGAGCTCGACGAAGTGCCGGCCGATGCGCCGGTGATCTTTTCCGCCCATGGCGTACCCAAATCAGTGCCGGCGGATGCCGAACGTCGCCGCCTGCCCTATCTCGACGCCACCTGCCCGCTGGTCGGCAAGGTTCATCGCGAGGCTGAGCGTCATTATGAGGACGGCCTGGAGATCATCCTCATCGGCCATGCCGGCCATCCGGAAGTGATCGGCACCATGGGACAACTGCCGCCGGGCGCGATCGCCCTGGTGGAGGATATCGAGGATGCCGAAGCCTTCAACCCGCGCGATCCGATGAAGCTTGCCTATATCACGCAAACCACGCTGTCGGTAGATGATACCGCCAGGATCGTCGAGGTCTTGCGTCGCCGCTTTCCGGCAATTCATGGCCCGAGAAAAGAAGACATCTGCTACGCCACCACCAATCGCCAGAACGCCGTCAAGGCGATGGCGGGAAAATGCGATTTGGCGCTGGTCATCGGCGCGCCTAATTCCTCAAACTCGCTGCGGCTGGTGGAGGTGGCGCAAAAATCCGGCGTCACGGCAAAGCTGGTGCAGCGCGCCGAGGATATCGACTGGGCATGGTTTGACGGCGTGCGCACCGTCGGCATCACCGCCGGCGCATCGGCGCCGGAAACATTGGTCGAGGAAGTGATCGCGGCGTTATCGACGCGCTTTGTCGTTGCCATTGAAACCGTGGCGACGGTGAGCGAGGACATTAGCTTCAAATTGCCCGCAGCGCTGGTGGAGTAAGATGGCCGTATACACCGACGTTTCCGCCGACGACATCAGCGCCTTCGTCGCCGATTATGACATCGGCGCGGTCTTGACCTTTAAGGGTATCGCCGAGGGCGTGGAGAATTCCAATTACCTGTTGCAGACCGAAGGCGGCAACTTCATCCTGACGCTTTATGAAAAGCGCGTGCGCGCCGAAGATTTGCCGTTCTTCATCGGTCTGATGGATCACTTGGCGGCCAAGGGCATCAACTGCCCGCGCCCCTTACATGACCGCAACGGCGTCGCCTTGAAAACCTTGTGCGGACGGCCGGCGGCCATCGTCAGCTTTTTGCAAGGCATTTCGCTGCGCCGGCCAAGCTTCGCGCAATGCGGCGCGGTGGGCCGGGCCATGGCGGAAATGCATGTGGCGGCGCTTGATTACCCGGGATTTCGCGCCAACAATCTGTCGCTTTCCGGCTGGCGGGATTTGGCCGCGCGCTGTGCTGCGGGCTCCGACGAGGTGGCGGCGGGACTGGAAAAAACCATCCTCGACGAATTGGCGTTTCTGGAACAAGCCTGGCCCAAGGATTTGCCCATGGGCGTCATTCACGCCGATTTGTTTCCCGACAATGTTTTTTTTATCGGCGAACGGCTGTCTGGCCTGATCGACTTTTATTTCGCCTGCAACGATTTTCTTGCCTATGACCTCGCCGTTTCCATCAATGCCTGGTGCTTTGAGGCGGATGGCGCTTTCAACGTCACCAAGGCGCGGCAGATGACGGCGGGTTATATCGCCGTGCGATCCTTGTCGCCCGCGGAGCTTGAGGTCATACCGCTCCTTTGCCGCGGCTCGGCGCTGCGCTTTCTCCTCACCCGGCTTTATGATTGGCGCAACCAAGTGCCGGGCGCGCTGGTGCGGCCGCACAACCCGATCCCGTTCCTGCAACGCCTGCGCTTTCATCAGCACGCCTCCTCGGCGGCGGCCTACGGCCTTGAACCCGCCGCCCTGGCATGACGGTGGAGGTCTATACCGACGGCGCTTGTTCGGGCAATCCCGGCCCTGGCGGTTGGGGCGCGCTTCTGGTTTATCGCGGACATGAACGCAAACTTTATGGCGGCGAGACGGCCACCACCAACAACCGCATGGAGCTGATGGCGGCCATCGTCGCCCTGGAGACCTTGAAGCGCGGCTGCACGGTGAAGCTTCATACCGACAGCAAATACGTCAAGGACGGCATCACCCGCTGGATTCATGCCTGGAAGAAAAACGGCTGGCGCACCGCTGACAGGAAGCCGGTGAAAAACGCCGACCTGTGGCAGCGCTTGGACGCCGCCATCGAGCGCCATGAGGTGGAGTGGATCTGGGTCAAGGGCCACGCCGGCCACGACGGCAACGAACGCGCCGACGCCCTGGCCCGCCAAGGCGCGGCGGAGGCCGCCCGATAACTGGTGACAAAATGCGTTGTCTCCTATATTATAAGCGCATAGACGTCTATCCGCTTATGAGGCTGTCCTATGACTGACCTAACCCGTTGGACCGTCAAGGTTTCCAAGGAAACGGACATCGCGGTTCGCTCTTATCTGGCGCAAAAGGGCCTGAAAAAAGGCGACCTTTCCAAGTTTATCGAACAAGCGGTCCAGAAAGAAGTTCTCTCCCGGACGGTCCAGGGCATTCAACAGCGCAACGCCCATCTGCCTGCCGACGAACTGCAATCCTTGATTGATGAAGCGTGCGCTGATATCCGGACCGAGCGCCGCCGCCAGCAGCGCCCCTGATAGCGGTGAGGGTAGTTCTCGATACCAATGTCCTTTTGAGTGCGTTGATCATTCGCGACAGCGTGCCCGATCGCATTCTGCAAGCTTGGCTCGAGGGCCGGTTCGAGCTCATCTCGCATGATCTGCAACTTGAAGAATTAAGTCGCGTCAGCCGACATGAGAAAATTCGTAAGTTGGTGAAAGCCTTCGAAATAGGCCAGATCATCAACCAGCTGCGCGCCTTGGCCGCTTTTCCTGACCGCTTGCCCGCCATCGACCGTTCACCCGATCCGATGGATAACTATCTGCTCGCCATCGCAGAGGCGGCAGCTGCTGATTATTTGGTCAGCGGCGATAAGAATGGTTTGCTTGCACTAGGTAAGCATGGGAAGACAGCGATCGTCTCCCCACGCTCTTTTTTGGAAATTCTTTAAAGCTGCGTCAGTGCGAAGTCGGCGCTGGAGACCTTGAATTCGCCCGGCGCTTCGACATTGAGCTTTTTCACCACGCCATTCTCGGCGATCAATGAAAACCGCTGGCCGCGAGTACCCATGCCGAATTTGCTGGCGTCCATGGTCAAGCCCAATGCTTTGGAAAAATCGCCGTTGCCGTCGGCCAAGAGCGTCACCTTGCCATCGGCGTGCTGGCTCTTGCTCCAGGCGTCCATGACGAAGGCGTCATTGACGGCTATGCAGACGATCTCATCCACGCCCTTGGCCTTGATGGCGTCCGCCTTCTCGACGAAGCCTGGCAAATGCTTGGCTGAACAGGTGGGAGTAAAGGCGCCCGGTACCGAGAACAGCACTACCTTCCGGCCTTTGAACAACTCGCTGGTATTGACCGGCTGCGGTCCGGCGGCGGTCATCTTGGTCAGGGTCGCTTGGGGAAGTTTATCGCCTACATTGATGGTCATGGCTCATCCTCTCTGTTATGGGTGGGAACATAGTTGCAAATTGTAATCACATCAGACAACCGCCGCCATCAAAATCAGCCCTCAACACTGCTGAAGCGACGGCGTCTGACATGCCGTTGCGGCTACGGCGCCGCGCCAAGCGTAGCCCACGCCCTGATCGTCGGCAAACACCAGGGTAATGGTGCGGCCGGCTACCGCATCCGGGCCACGTCCCATGACCGGCACCTGCAACGGACTGCCGCCATTGCCGGCCGCCCGGCCAAAGGCCAAATCATCCGGGCCGATGACGAAAACATCGGTAATGCGCCGGGACGGCAAGCGCAACGCCGCATCGATGAGCAACGCCGAGGTTTGCGGATCGAAGGCGACGCTCTTGACCGTCGCCAAACCCATCTTGGGCACGGCAGCGGCATAGGCGGCAATGGCGTGGCTTTCCCGGCTTTGCCCCGGCCTCTCCTTGACCGGGAGGCTCAAGCCATGGCGCGCCTGGAGCGGCACGCAGACCTCCTTGCACACCATGTAGTCGACGCTCAGATCAAGCGTTATGGGCTTGCCTGGCTCCTGCAAGGTAACCGTCAAGGGCAGCACCACCTCGCCCTGATAAACCGCCGTATCGTAGCCATATAGCGAGTAGCGCTCGGGCAATGGCCAAGCCACCGTCAGGCTGGCGACATTGCCGGATTTGCGCCACAAAAAGCGCGGTGGCAGGCCGGCCTCTCCCGGCGAACGCCAGTAGGTTTTCCAGCCGTCCGCCAGCTCCACCTGCCAGCCGAAGGCCAGGGTCTGGGCGCCCGGCCCCACCCCATCCATGGCGGCAATGAGCCGGGTGCGGCCGTAAGGGGTGGGGTGCCAGGCGCTCGCCGCCGACGGCGATCCGGCGGCCATGGCGACCGGAGCCAGCATCAAAAATAGCCCAACCATCAAACCAAAGGTTCTGATCATTCCGGCACTATAGTACGCCATCCCGAAAACGCCATGTCACCTAAAGTCACGGCTGCGTGAAGCAGGCGTCTTCCCCTATCGTCATAAGACTTGCGAAGATCGGCGATAACCCCCATGCTTTAGATAATCGTGATAATATATAGTTCAAATATGAAAGCGCCGCACGACGAAGGCTATCTGACCGGACAGCTTCTGTTGGCAATGCCCGCCATGGAAGACCCCCGCTTTACGCGCAGCGTCATTTATATCTGCGCCCATACCGCGGAAGGGGCCATGGGGTTGGTGGTCAACCGCTTGAATTCGGCCATCGCCTTCCCCGCCCTTCTGGAGCAGTTGGGGATCGAGACCAAGGGACCGGTACCGCAGGTGCCGATCTATGGCGGCGGGCCGGTGGAGATGGGGCGCGGCTTCGTGCTTCATTCCGCCGATTACGTCCAGGAATCGACCCTGGTGGTCAGCGAGACCATCGCGCTCACCGCCACCGTGGATATCCTGACCGCCATTGCCGAAAACCGCGGCCCACGCTCGAACCTGATTGCGCTCGGCTATGCCGGCTGGGGGCCCGGTCAACTGGAAGACGAAATCCAAAAGAACGGCTGGCTAACCGCCGAGGCTGACCTCGACCTGGTCTTTCACACCGATATTCACATGAAATGGCCGCGCGCCATGGCCAAGCTCGGGATCGACATTTCCATGCTGTCCAGCTCCGCCGGCCATGCTTAATTTACGTTAAGCTGGTCCGCTTTTTCCCATAGTGCGCGCTGCATCCTCAGAAGTTGGGGCTGCCAGGGCCTAGACTGTTCTAACTGCGCCGCCAGCGCTAGCAACGTGTCCTCCCGACCAAACTTTCCCACAAATTGAATGCCGATAGGCAATCCTGCCTTTGACATACCAAGGGGTACTGACATGGCGGGCTGACCAGTGACATTGAATGCCGCCAGAAAGGGTGGAAACTTGCCCTTATGATCAAACCACTGATCATGGGTGATATGGGCGCGGTTTTGGTCATAGGTTCTCAACTGCGGCGCCGGTTGGGCGGTGGTAGGGGTAATCAGTACATCATAGGTTTCAAAAAACGGCCCGATGGCCCGCGATACGGCATTAAGGCCATCCATTGCTTTCAAAAGATCACTAGCCGTGAGGGAGGCGCCGTAGTGATACATGGCAAGCGTCGCCGCTTCCATTGTGTCTTGGTTGATTTGTCGACCACTGGCAGCGGCAAGGCTATCTGCCCACTTCTTGATCCCTGACGCCCAAGACATTATGCAAGCGGCTCTCATAGTGTGGTAATCAAAACTAGGGCTTGCTTCTTCCACGGTATGGCCCAACTCCGCACACAAAGCTGCGGCGTTGTAGGTTTCTTGTATTATCTCCGTACTGATAGGGGCCTCGTACCAGGGTGTTACAGTAAAGGCTATGCGCAGTCGGGGCGGCGGGCGTTTTATGACCGCCTGGAAACTGTCACAGGCCTTCATGATCACAAAAGGATCGCCCGGCATTGGTTTGGCGGCACCATCCAGAAAGGCCGCCATGTCTCGTACAGATCGGCCAATAGCCAATTCGACACCCATACCGAATAGACCTTCTGCCGTATCGGGGCCAGCCGACACTCTGCCACGTGATGGCTTTAATCCCAGCAGGCCACAGCAAGCTGCAGGAATTCTGATAGAACCAGCGCCATCATTAGCGTGTGCAAGCGGGATAATACCGGCTGCCACGGCAGCCCCAGCTCCGCCACTAGAACCGCCCGCGCTATGATCCAAGTTCCATGGATTACGAGTTGGGCCGTTAGCAACAGACTCCGTTGTGCAACTATGTCCCAGTTCCGGCGTGGCGGTTCTTCCCAGAGTGACAAAGCCCAAGCTATCAATGATGTCCATTAGAAAGGAATTATGCTGCGCCGTGAGTCCTTTGGCCAGCCGGCTGCCCATCTCGATCTTACGGCTGCGCCTTTGCAGCACCAGATCCTTGACCATAAATGGCACACCCTGGAAGGGGGTATATACGGATGTTGCCGTGCTAGATATCCGATTTCCGGTCGGAGGCACTTCATCCGCCCAGACTTCCACCACGGCGTTGAGAATGGTGTTAAGACGCCCAACCGCTAGCAGACTGGCTTGGCAGGCGTCTTGCGCGGCAATCTCTTTTCTGGCGATTAGTCCTGCGATGCCGGTTGCATCATATTCGATATAATCGGTGAATTTCACAAAGCAGACTCTACATTAAGGGGCTAGCCGCGCAATGGGCTAACATCTGTCAGATCGACATTAGGAACGATTCAACTGGGGGGATTGGCCGCCTTCCACTTCTGGGCAACGTTGGCCATGGAACGGAAGACAACGCCTTCATGCTCACGCATAGTGCATATCAGGCGCTCCAGCATCAGCAGACGTGCGCCACGACCGATCACTTGTGGATGCAGTGTGATAGTCAGGACGCCATCGGGAACATTTTCGTATCCCCATTCGAAATCACCTCGCCAGCTTTCCTCGACAGCAGACGGCGAGTTTAAGGCGCCCATCACGCCCATCACGAATTCGAAAGCAGGAAAGTCGTCCAGGCTCCAGGATACCGGCAATTCCACCATATCCGTCGGCGTGCCAAATACATAGGGCTTGCTCTGTGACCACTGATCGCCGCTTCGTAAATAATAAGGCGAATAGTCGTTGGCCATGCAGCTTGAATCATAAAGGAAACCATACTCCTTCAGCAGGTCTAGCGTATGAGGGCTCAAGTCCCACGCCGGCGACCGGTAGCCGATGGGGCGACTACTCCCCGCCTTGCTCAACGCCTCCAGGCCCTTTTCAATGATGGCACGTTCTCCCGCCAGATCGAAATCTGCCGGATTTTCATGAACCCAGCCATGGTGGCCGATTTCATGGCCATGATCCCGGATCTGCTTGACCAAATCCGGGAAAGCATAGGCGGTATGCCCGGGAATGAAGAAGGTGGACTCAATATCGTATTTTTTCATCAGAGCCAGAATACGGGGAATGGCTACGGCTCCAAATTCCCCGCGCGATATCATACTGGGATTACTGGATTTGGCCGATCCGATCCAGACTGACATAGCATCAAAATCAAACGACCACCAGACGGTGAATCTTGTATCCGTCATCTGTTCTCTCCCAACAAGCTCAGAACTTATAAGAGCCCTCAATGCCCCATGATGCCGGTTTTGACGGCCATGCTGTATCTGTCACAAAGCCTGAGAATTCTTTAATGAAAGCCTGCACCGTGTAATTCGTATTGAACACGTTGTCACCATAGGCAGTGATACGCCATACATCGTTTTCGATCCCCACCCGTAAATCAACAATATTGTAGGAACCCTGAGTGTCTATATTGTCCAGCGCCCAATAGGTCTTGCCCTTTCGGTAGTAATCCACCCGACTAACCATATCCAGCTTATCCGAAAGCGGTAACCGGTACTGCGCTGAGAGATTGAGGGAGTAACGGCTGGTATTGGGCAGCTTGTTGCCATCAAAACGGTCTGTTCCGCCAGGGAAGGTGGCGAAACTACCAAAATCCTTGATCTTGCCGTCGGTGTAGCCAAAGCCCGCAGCCAGATCCAGGCCATCCAACACGCTGGCGGTTAGTTCGGCTTCAAAACCATAAGTCTCGCTGCTTTGGCCATTGGCCAGCAATTGCACCAGGCCACCCGCGGGGGTCACTTCCAACAGGAAGAATTGCTGATTGCTGTAATCCACATAGAATGCCGCAGCATTGAATCGGACGCGGCCATCGGCCAGGGTGGACTTCACACCCAATTCATAGCTGTTAAGCGTTTCCTTGCCATAGGCATCCTGAATAGTGTTCGGCGGGTTGAAGCCACCGGGTCGGTAGCCGCGCGCGGCAGTGGCGTACAACAATAGGTCATCGTTTGGTTTATAGGCTAGCGACACCTTGGGTTGTATTTCCTCGAATGTTGCTGAACTGGCAAGGCCGCCGGGTATGGCATTGGCCTGGAAATCGTCCCGCTCGTCACGATCCCAGCGCAGCGCCAGTGTCAGTTCCAACTGATCGGTGATGTCGTAGTTGACCTGGCCAAACAAGGAATATGTCACATAATCCTGTTCTTGCGGGGCGTACGCGGCAGGCACCAGTATTTTGTCCGCCGGATTGCCGTTGCCATTCAGAATAAAATTCAAGTTCACATAGGCGTCCGTCAAGCGATACTTGTCGATGCTCTGGTAGAAACCACCAACAAACCAGCGGAACCGTTGGTCACTAGGGGAAGTAAAGCGGATTTCCTGTGTGAAGCCTTGTACATCGTCCTGCAAGTATCCTTCCAGAAACGATATTGGCGTCCAATCTATGTCCTGATAGTTCAGTTCGTATACATCGTTATAGCCGGTGATCGATGTCAAGGTTCCAGCGGATGTCTCCCAATCGAGTTTAGCGGAGATGTCCCACATTTCCACATCCGCCTCACCAGCCACATCGCTTTGGATGATGCCCACAGCATTGCCGACGAAAGTGGATTCCGTATTGACGTAATAGGCGCTTCCAGCATCGAGCTTATTATAAGAACCACGCACATCCAACGTCAGGTCATCATTCAGATGAGTAACCACTCGCGCGCGAAAGCCGCCGCTTTCCTCCCAATCAGCATCCCGATTTAGATAGACGTTATTCAGCAACCCATCGTTGTTGTGATAATAACCAGATATGCGAGCCAGGACTTTGTCTTCCACAATCGCGCCAGATACGCCGGCAGAGACCTTAAAGTCATTGCCCTTCCCGGCGCGGGCTTTGACGAAGCCTTCCAATTCATTACTGGGTTGTTTGGTGATGATGTTAATAGCGCCGCCGATGGCATTACGGCCATAAAGCGCGCCTTGTGGACCTTTTAAAACTTCAATGCGTTCTACGTCATAAAGATCTTGGGTGAAGGCGTTGACGCTGGGCAGGGTCACGCCATCGATAACGAACGCCACCGGCGGCTCACCGTTACGGACCTGGCTGACACCACGTACCGTCATCGTGAAAACACCGGGTTGCTGGTCGTTGCGGATTTCGAAGTTGGGCGTCAATGCCAGAAAATCGTCCACCTTCTCGATACCCGCACTTTCGATGGTCCGTTCGGAAAATGCTGTAATGGCGTCGGGTACTGTTTGCAGATTTTCATCCCGTTTGCGGGAAGACACAACAATTTCTTCCAGCCAGGCTGATGGCGTATCCGATGCCATGACAACCGGAGCGGAGCTGATGATTAGGTAGATGCATAAGGCCGTAGAAGAGGTAACCGAAGGCAGAAAGGCGGGCAAACGCTTCATGATTGATCGCTCCCAGATTTTATGATTCAGTAGTTATGAGTATACTAGATATTGCCATAAAGTACACATATATTTATTTTTTGTATACAAGAAAATAATCATTGTATAATAACGGATTGGCTGATACGGCCTATAAACTGAGGTCAGGTTGTTAGAGCAAGAGTGGTGATGTGGGGTCGAGTGAATAAGCAAGATGAGATGTATGAAATACTATGAGTCAAGCTGAACGCATCAAAACCGCATTAGAGCTGCAAATTGTATCCGGCCAATTAAAACCTGGAACAAAGCTTGATGAGACTGAAATTGCGGCGGCTCATGGCGTATCGCGAACCCCAGTACGCGAAGCGCTGATGAAGCTTGAAGCAATTGGCTTGGTGGAGCGCCGCAAGCGGCAAAGTTCCATTGTCCGGGGAGTTACTTTGCTGCGTATCGTGCAAATGATGGAAGTGCTAGGCGGACTGGAAGGACTGGCCGGCGGTCTTGCCGCCAAGCGCATCAAAGCGAACCAGAAAGAAAGTCTTCTCAAGGCGCTGGAGATATGTGCCGCCACAGCGGAAGCCAACAACCCAGATGCCTATTATAATGCCAACATAGAATTACATCAGGTGATCTACACGGCATCTCACAATGATGTGCTCATTGAACAAGTGACTTATTTTGGCGAACGGTTGGCGCCCTTTATACGCCAGCAGCACCATAAACCCGGATGGATAGAAAAGACCATGGCAGATCACCGACTGATCGTTGAGGATATTCTGGGTGGCCGCTCCAAGGAGGTGGAGGAGTTGATGCGCCGTCATGTCTACTTCGATAGCGAACAGTTCATGGATATTGCGACGGCATTGGAGTAAGGCAAATACCCCATTACGCCGCGAAGCGCCGCCTGACCGCCTCATAGCCTTCCAGCCGATCCAAGGGTCCGATGGCGGCCATGGTCAGGGGTGCGGCGCTCAAGGTCCGCGCCGCTACTTTATGTACGGCGTCCACATCCACTGCATCGATGGCGGCGACGATTTCCTCGATCGGCAGCACCCGGCCGTAGACCAGCATCTGGCGGCCGATCTGATCCATGCGCGAGGACGAGCTTTCCAGCGACATCAGGAGCCCGGCCTTCAGTTGCGCCCGAGCGCGGGCGATTTCCGGCTCGTTGGCGGTAGCGGTCAAGGCGTGCATTTCCTGGGCGATCACTGGCACCAGCTCGGCCACCTCGGACGCGCCGGTGCCGGCATAAATGCCGACGCCACCACCGTCAACGTAGGATTGGGCATAGGCATAGACCGAATAGGCCAGACCGCGCGCTTCCCGCACCTCCTGAAAGAGCCGCGACGACATGCCGCCGCCCAAGACCGTGGCGTAGACCTGATAGGCGAAATAGTCAGGGTCGCCATAGGATACGCCGGGAAAGGCCAGGGTCAGATGCACCTGCTCCAGATCACGGGCCAGCCGTCGCTCGCCGCCGTTATATAGCGCCGCCGCCGCCGCCGGCCGCGGCTGCCCCGGCACGCTGCCAAGGGTATCCGCCACCATCTCCACCAGCGCCTGATGCTCGATCCGTCCGGCCCCTACCACCACCAGCCGGTCGGCGCGGTAATGGGTTTTCAGATAGCCGTCGAGATCGCCCCGCCCCATGGCCGATACGGTCTGCAC